>JALYXY010000106.1 GCA_030946875.1 Pseudomonadota bacterium
TGGCTGCGCGAGGAGGACCAGGCCACGCTGCAGACGCTAGCCGACGAGTACGGTGTCTCGGCCGAGCGCATCCGGCAGATCGAGAGCAAGGCCCTCAAGGTCATGCGCTCGCAGATGGCGGTCGCTGGAGTGAGCTGAGGGAGGCGGCTTCAGACGCAAGCCCGACTCCCTGCACGAACAAGCGCCGGCGCAACGCCGGCGTTTTGCTGTGGGTCGCCGTGGGCTGCGTCGCACCGGTGCACCAGCCCACCGACGCGGGGTTCGACCTGAACTACAGCTCGATCTGGGTCCCGAGCTCCACGACGCGGTTTGCCGGCACGTTGAAGAAATCGCACGCCTTGACTGCGTTTCTGGAGAGTGACACGAACAGCCGCTCCCGCCATAGCGCCATCCCCGGGGCGACGGTCGCCACCAGCGTCTCGCGCGAGACGAAGAACGACGTGTCCATCATGTCGAACGCGAGACCGCGGCTCGCGCATGCCTCCAGAAGGGCGGGCACGTCGGGGTCCTCCATGAATCCGTACCGACCTTCGATCTGCCAGAAGCCGCAGCCAAGCTCTGTGATGTCGACCTGATCACGGGTGCTCACCCGCGGGATGTCGCGGGTCATGACGGTCATGAACATCACGCGCTCATGCAGCACCTTGTTGTGTTTCAGATTGTGCAGCAACGCGTGCGGCACGCGGCTTGGCGTCGAAGTCAGGAACACCGCCGTGCCTGTCACCCTTGTGGGCATCGAACGCGAGATGCTGTCGATGAACACGTCGAGCGGCATCGTATCTCCTGAAAGCCGGGCCATCAGAATGCCGCGACCGCGCTTCCACGTTGTCAGCAGCGTGAACATGATGACGCCGATCAGCAGCGGGAACCATCCACCCTCGGTGATCTTCAGCGAATTCGACGAGAGGAATGTTAAGTCGATGAGCGCGAGCGGGACGGCTATGAGGAGCGCGACCGGCGTCGGCCAGCGCCAGATCCAGCGCATCACGAAATAGATCAGCACCGAATCGATCAGCATGGCCCAGGTCACGGCGATGCCGTAAGCCGCGGCCAGATTGTCCGAGCTTCGGAAGGCGATCACGAGCAGCGTCACGGCGACGAACAGGGACCCGTTGATGAAGGGGACATAGATCTGCCCGATCTGGCCTTCGGAAGTGTGATGGATCTTGAGGCGCGGGCTGTAGCCCATCTGAACGGCCTGTCGCGTCAGCGAGAACGCTCCCGAGATCACGGCCTGCGATGCGATCACGGCCGCAGCGGACGCGAGGAGCAGCAACGGAAAGAGTGACCATGAGGGCGCCATCAGAAAGAACGGGTTCTTCACGGCCGCAGGATCTGCGAGCACCAGCGCACCCTGCCCGAAGTAATTGAGCACCAGCGCGGGCATCACGAACAGGAGCCACGCACGTCTGATGGGCGTCCTTCCGAAATGCCCCATGTCCGCATACAGCGCCTCGGTTCCAGTGACCGCCAGGACGATGGCACCCAGGGCGAGAAATGCGCCCCAGGGATTGTCGGCAATGAACCTGAATGAATACGCCGGATTCAATGCTGCGAGCACTCCAGGGGCGCGCACGAGGTGCTGCATTCCGAGAACGGCGATGACGAGGAACCAGGCGCACATCACCGGGCCAAAGAGCCTCGCTACACTCGCAGTGCCGCGCTTCTGGGCCATGAACAAGGCGGCAATGATCACGAGGGATATCGGCACGACGAAATGCGCAAGCTGCGGTGCCATGATCTCGAGCCCCTCAACAGCGCCGAGAATGCTGACCGCCGGGGTGATCATGCCGTCGCCGTAGAACATCGCGGCTCCGAAGATACCGAGCCCCACGAGCCACGGCCGTATCCGCGACTCCTGCGGGACCGCGGCCGACACGAGTGCCGTGAGCGCAAGGATTCCACCCTCGCCCCGATTGTCCGCACGCATGATGAGCGTCACGTACTTCAACGTGACGATCGCGATGAGCGACCAGAACACGATGGACAGGAGGCCGTAGACGTTGGCCTCGTTCAACGGCAGGCCGTGCTCGCCTGTGAACACGACCCGCATGGTGTAAAGCGGTGACGTGCCCACGTCGCCGAAGACGACACCCATGGCGCCGACAACGAGCGGCCCCAAGCGCCGCTCGGCGACGGCTGAGCGCGTCATGCGTCGCGCACTGAGGCGCTGATGCTGATCACTTGCAGGCCCGATGACCTGCCTAACAGGGCGTCTCTTCGCCGCGGCGAGCGAACCGTATGTTGAGCTGCTTCAGCTTGCGGTAGAGGTGCGTCCGTTCGAGGCCCGCCTTTTCTGCAACACGGCTCATGTTGCTTTGCTCCCTGCCGAGGAGTTGCTCGAAGTAGATACGCTCGAAGGCCTCGCGCGCTTCCCTCAACGGGAGCTCGAAGAACCGCGCCGTGATCTCCGGTGCAACTGCATGAGGTGCCGCAGCGGCCTCGCCCAGCAAACGCTTCACCTGTTCGGGTGCAAGCTCTCCGGCTCCCGGTAACAGGGCGAGATTCGCAACCACACTTTGCAGGTGATCGAGATTGCCTGGCCAGTAGGCGCTCGCCAGCGCGGTCAACGCGGTGGGCTGCAGTGAAGCGAGGCTGCGTGCCGCGCCTTGCTGGGTGGCCGTTACCTCGTTCCAGTACCGCTCGATCAGCGCAGGAATGTCTTCGCGGCGCGACCGAAGGGGTGGAAGGAAGACGGCGCCGACGGAAAGCGATGCGAGCAGCCCCGCGTCGAATCGACCCTCCGCAGCGAGATTGCCCAGCGGTTCCGCGCTCGTGCACACGAGTGACACCTCCGCGCGATCGAGCTTTCCCACCAGGAACCCGAGGCCTTTCTGCTCGCTTTTTCCGTACTGCCCGATCTCGGCGCAATACAGGGTGCCTTCGCGTGCTTCCTCGAGCACTGCCAGCGGACCCGCGCTCAGCCTCTGACCATTCGGCAGGGCAACCCAGGGCGCATCCGGCAAGCGCAAGGCATGTGCGGCCGCGTCGTGTCCCGTGCCCGATTCGCCGAGCAGCAGCACCGGCTTGCGAGCGGCAAGCAGCATCTCGAGTTGCCGTTCCACTTCACGCACCGGCGCGCTCGCTCCCAACGCCGAGAGCGAAACGCGCCGCGGTTCCTTCGCGAGCGAGATCTTGAGCGCACGCGTAACCGTGCCCAGCAGCTTCTGCAGCCCGACAGGTTTCTCCAGGAAATCGAATGCCCCGATCTTCGTCGCCTCGACCGCGGTCTCGATGGTGCCGTGCCCAGACATCATCACCACCGGCATCGTCAGCAGACCCGACGCCGCCCACTCGCGGAGGAGGGTCACCCCATCGGTGTCAGGCATCCAGATGTCGAGAAGCACGAGCGCAGGTTGCGCCCGCTGGCGATATGCGCGCGCTTCGGTCGCGTTCTCGGCCACACTGACGCGATAACCCTCGTCCTCGAGTATCTCGGACAGGAGCTCGCGGATGCCGACCTCATCGTCGACGATCAGTATTTCCCTGGCGGCTGCAGTCATCGGTCGCGTATCCTACGCTAGTGTTTTGTCGCTTGAAGTGAGCCGATAAAAGCACCGTCGCACGCGCGACGATCCGGCGATCACGCAGGCTCCGGTGTGCGGGGAAGCACGATCGTCACGAGCGCTCCACCCTCGCTTGCGTTCGCGAGCTCCACCCGGCCGCTGTGCTCCTCGACGATCTTCTTCACGATCGCGAGCCCCAGCCCGGTGCCTTTCGCCTTCGTCGTCATGTAAGGCTCGAAGGCACGCTGTAGAACGTCTTCGCCGAACCCCGGCCCTGCATCGCCCACGCGCAGCACGGCGTCGTGTCCGTCGACGTCGAGCGCGATACGGAACTTGGGGTTGATGACTTCAGATTGCGCATCCACGGCATTTTGAATGAGGTTGTGCAGCACCTGCCGCAGGCGCGTCGACTCGCCTTTCACCAACACAGGCCCTGCCGGCAACGATACGCTGATCTGCGGGCGAAGATTCTCGTAGAGTGCCAGCACGTCCTGAAGCAACGCCCGCACGTCCACCGTCGCCTGCGTGCCGGGCCCCGCCTGACGCGCATAAATCGCAAAATCATCGACCATGTGTTTCATCGCGGCGACTTGCGCGATGATCGTGCGGGCGCTGCGACGCAGGGTTTCCTGATCAGCCGCGTCGAGCTTCGGTAACAGCTTGTGCTCGAGGCGCTCTGCCGAGAGCTGGATCGGGGTCAGCGGGTTCTTGATCTCGTGGGCAAGACGCCGCGCGACCTCGGCCCACGCTGCATCGCGCTGGGCGCGCGCAAGATCGGTCACGTCATCGAACACGACCACATAGCCCGCGACGGGCGAGACTGGCAGGCGCGAGCCGCGCAGGAGCAGCACTCGGGTCAGATTGGCGACCGAGAGCTCCGCCTGACGCTGCCACGTGCCGTCACGCGCCGAACGGAAACCCGCTTCGATGAGCTCGGCGAACGGCGCCACCGCGGGGAGCTTTTCGCCCCACCCCGAAAGCACCATCCCGGTGAGCTCCGTCAGCGGCTGCTGGAGCACGACCGCGGCACTCGCGTTCGCGGTGCGCAGTCGAAACTCATCGTCGAAAGCGAGCACACCGGCGGACAGGTTGCCGAGAATGCTTTCGAGGTACGCGCGTGTGGTCTCGATTGCGCGGCGGGACTCTTCGGTGCGTCGCTGTGCATCGGCGAGCTGCTCCGTCATCGTATTGAACGATTGGGTGAGAACACCCAGCTCGTCCGAAGAGGTGACAGGCTGCTGGCGCGAGAAATCACCTTGCGCGACCGCACGTGTTCCTGCCGCGAGCACACCGAGCGGTGCCGAGAACCTTTCTGCGAGCAGCACGGCGAGCCCGAGAGCCGATGTGAGCGCGAGGAGGAGTGTAAGGGTCAGCGTGAGCTCGTAAAGGCGCTTCAATGCCTGGCGCGAGAATGAAATCTCCTGGTAATCGCGGTAGCCGGCCTGCACCTTTTCCATTTCCTGCGCCAATCCGCGAGGCACCGGCTCCAGCACCTGCAAGACACGCAACGGCTCCGCGGGGTCGTAGCTGTTGACCGGCACGACCACACGCAACAGGATTCCGCCGTCGGCACGCTGCTCCGGCACGGCCGTCGATTGCTGCAGGCGCGCCTGTCGAATCGCCTGCGCCGTGGGCGCGTCGGGCGATGCCGTTGAACCACTCATCCCCGCCACCGCAACAAGGCTTCCGCTCGTGGTGTAGAGCGCCGCTTCAGCGACCCCTGCCTGTTCGGCCAGGCGGTTGAGCCGCGAAGCCATGCCGCCGGGGCCCGCATCGGCTAGCGACACGGCAATCTGCGACGCCTTGTTGGTCGTCTCCTTCAGAAGATAATCGAGCGCGTTGCGGCTGATCGTGATGCCGCCGTCGAGTGCACGATCGACGCGCACATCGAACCAGCTTTCGATGCTGCGGCCGAGAAATTGCACGGACACCGCATAGAGAACCGCGCCCGGCAGGACGGCGACCAGTGAAAAGAGCAGCACGAGCCTAAGCGCGAGACGCGATCCGAACACGCCCGCCTTCAGGTTGCGGCGAAGGCGCAGCAGCTGATAGCCCACGAGCAGCATCAGCACGACGACCATCGCCCCATTCAGGACCAGGAGCAGATCGTAGCGCCGTGCGAAGAGGCCCGTGTTCGCCGACGCGGTCGCAAGCAGGAACAGCGATATCGCGGAGAGTCCCGCGAAGATCAGCAGCATCCATCGTACGGCCCGTGAGGGGACGACACCGGTCATGAGGTGAATCCGAACCGGTACCAGTCGGATTGCAGCGACCATTCACGCGACGCGAGCGCGTTCACCTGAAAAGGCTTCGGAAGCTGATTGGTGTCCAGGCGCAAGCGCAGTGCGGCTTCGAGGCGGCTGCCGCGGGGAAGCTGATCGCGCCGGGCAATCTGCCGCGATGTCACGCGCGAGAGCAGGCGCTGAACCTCCTCCAGCGATTCGAAGTTCTGGTTGAGAAGGCCGCTGGAAATCCGGTATTGCCGGGTGAGTGGAACGTACGAAACGCGGTATTGGGTCGAGTACGTGACGATCTTGTCGTCGAACCAGTACCAGCGCGGGCGCGTCACGTCCAGCTCGAGCACGAAGTAGAGCGCGACGCCTTTCTGCAGCGCCTCCTCGAGGGTGGAATTGATCGACAGATCGAATTCCGCATTGAGGTAATAGCCTTCCTCTTCGGTGCGAACCTCGGCCGAGAGTACCGTGATCGTGTCTGCCCAGACCGTTCCGCAGAAAAGCACGGCGCACGCGAGCAGGAACGTGAAGCCATGGCGCACGTGTGCCGCGCAGCGCAGCGCGCGGCGCGACCTATGGCCGAAGGCGGACGAGGTGACGGAAGGCAACACAGGAGCGCCCGCGAGCGGCGCGTTGAAGGCGCGATGCGACCGCTCTCGTGATCCCTTTCAGGCCTTGCGGAGCAGCGCGTAGAAGAACCCGTCCTGATTGTGACCCGCGTCGGGCAGCGAAGGCAAGAGTTGACCGCCGCGGTGACGCACGTCAGGCGGAAATGTGATGGGCACGCGCAACGCGGGAGGGTGGTCCGCAAGGAACGCTCCAATGGCGCCGTCGTTCTCAGCCTCGAAGATCGAGCAGGTGGCATAGAGCAGAAGGCCGCCGCTCCCAAGCAACGGCCAGAGCGCGGTGAGGAGCCTCGCCTGCTGCTGCGCGAACGAGTCGATGTCGCTCGCACGACGCAACCACTTGCCGTCGGGGTGGCGACGGATCACGCCCGAAGCGGTGCAGGGCACGTCGGCCAGGATCCGGTCGAACGGCTGTCCATCCCACCACTGCGCGGGTGCTCCTGCATCCCCTGCAACGACACGCACCTGCGGCCCGTCGAGCCGCAGCCGTGCCAGGTTTTCACGAACGCGGGCGAGCCGTGCTTCACTCTGGTCGACCGCCACCAGATCAAGCCTGGCGAGCTCCGCCATGTGCGCGGTCTTCCCGCCGGGGGCCGCGCACGCATCGAGCACTCGCATTCCGTCCTGGAGCTCGAGCAAAGCTGCGGCGAGCTGCGCACCCGCGTCCTGCACGGAAAAAGCGCCCTCGGCGAAGCCGGGTAGTTGCGTCACCGGCTGCGGCGCTTCGATGATGACTCCGCTTGCCCCCACCGCTCGTCCGGCGACCCCGGCACCCACCAGCCGATCGAGCCAGGCATCGCGCGTGGCGTGTCGCACGTTCACCCTCAAGGTCAAAGGCGGCCGCTCGTTACCCGCAAGGAGAACCTCCTGCCAGCATTCGGGGTACTCGCGTTCGACGCGATCGATCCACCATTCCGGATACGAGTACCGGCCGACGCGACCCTTGCGTACGCGCTCGAGCAGCATTGTGCGTTCGCGCAGGAACCGGCGAAGCAGCGCGTTCACGAGTCCTTTAGCTGCCGGACGCCCAAGCTCGGCGGCGGCACCGACGGCGTGATTCACAACGGCGAAATCGGGCGCGCGCGTGTGCTCGAGCTGGTAGAGCGCGACCGCCACGAGCGATGCGAGATCAGGGTCCGCCATGCGCTTGTTCGCGAGCACCGAGACAAGTGCCGAGAGGGTGCCCCAGTGCCGCAGCGTCCCGTACGTGAGCTCCTGGATGAGCGCGCGCTCACCGACCGCTGACGGGGCGGCCAACGCGAGCGCTGCGGAAACATTCATTCCGCCGCGCTGCACGCGCGTCACGGCGAGCGCCGCCTGATGCTGGGCTGACTCCATCGTGTCTCGTGCCTACCGAAGCGCGCAGCGAAAGCGAGCGCCCCGTGGGCCGCAGCGAGGCAGCGTCATTGAAAAACGTCGCCGACTGTCACACGCCGTCCGGACGCGAGCTCGATGCCGGAAAGCCGCTTGCCACCGGGCGGCTGCAGTTCTCGCGCGCAAAGCGTACCTCCGGCGCACGCGATGACGACGCCATGGCGACTCACCTCCAGCACGGTGCCTGGCGCCGCATGGTGGACGCTCGCATGTGGTGTCGCATGCCACACCTTCCACATGTCAGCGTGCAGCAACGTGTGGGCACCCGGAGCGGGATCGAACGCTCGCACCTGGCGATCGATCCGGTTCACGTCCTCGCTCCAGTCGATGCGCCCCTCCCGTCGTTCGACTTTCGATGCATACGTCGCACCCGCGCCGGGCTGCGGCTCGCTCGACAACGCCTGGTCACGGTCGAGACGCTGCAGGACTTCGACAACGGCTTTCGACCCGACCGCACTCAGCTTGTCGAGGAGCGTCCCCGCCGTATCGCGGTCGTCGATGGGCACGGGACGGGAGAGCACCATCGGGCCCGTATCGAGCCCTGTGTCCATCTGCATGATGGTGATTCCCGTCTCGCGGTCGCCCGCCAGAATCGCACGTTGCACCGGCGCCGCACCTCGCCAACGTGGAAGCAGCGAGGCGTGGATGTTGAGGGCGCCATGGCGCGGCCAGTGGAGCACCGGCGGCGGGAGAATGAGCCCGTACGCCGCGACGACGAGGACATCGAGCGGCGTCGCGAAGAGGCGCTGCTGGACCGCGTCGCCCTTGAGCCCCGCCGGATCGAGCACCGACAGACCGCGGCGCAATGCTGCCTCCTTGACCTCCGTAGGCTTCATGGCCAGGCCGCGGCCGCGCGGCCGGTCGGGCTGGGTGAGCACGAGCGGCACCTCGAACCCCGCGTCCACGATCGCTTCGAGAGCGACTCGCGCAAAACCCGGCGTGCCCGCAAACCCCACGCGCATCACCGGGGCCCTACGAAGAGGGTGGCGAGCGGTGCGTCGTTACCGCGCAACGCCCTGGCAAACGACTGGATCAGCCCGCGAGGCGCTGGCGTTTGCGGAGCTTGCTGGAGAGTCGCGCGCGTTTCAGTGGCGACAGGTGATCGACGAAGACTTTGCCGATCAGATGGTCCATCTCGTGCTGGATGCATGTGGCGAGCAGTCCTTCTGCGTCGATCTCGAAGGATGAGCCCTGTGCATCGAGCGCACGCACGCGCGCGCGCGCGGCCCGCTCGACCCGATCGTAGTACCCCGGCACCGAGAGGCAACCTTCCTCGGCCTCGGCTTCGCCGTGTGCTTCGAGGATCTCGGGGTTGATGAACACGCGCAACTCGTCGCGCGTGTCGGAAAGATCCATCACGATCACGCGCTTGTGCACATCGACCTGGGTGGCGGCAAGGCCGATCCCCGGGGCCGCGTACATGGTCTCTGCCATGTCCCGCAGGAGCTTCTGGATCTCGGCGTTCACTGTGCGTACCGGCGCGGCGACCTTGCGCAGGCGCGGATCCGGATATTCGAGAATTGTCAGGACGGCCATAAGCGTGCTTGCAATATGCAGGTACAGGATGCAGAATCAGACCTAAGCCCTTATTTTGGGGCGCCTTTCGCGCTCTCAAGGCCCGCCCAACTCGGAAGAGGTCTTATGCGTCAAAAGTTTAGCACAGCACGACGCTGGCTCGCCGCCACGGCGGTTTGCGGGTTCTTTTGTGTCGCCGGCGCACAAGCGGCCGATGTCGGGCTTGCCGAGCGTGCTCCCGAGCGCTATACGGTGCAAAAAGGAGACACTCTCTGGGGCATCGCCGGCAAGTTCCTGCGCGATCCCTGGCGCTGGCCGGACGTCTGGCGCATGAACCGCGAGCAGATCAGCAATCCGCATCACATCTTTCCGGGTGACGTGATCGTGCTCGATCGCGCCGGAGCCCCTGATGGAGCACCTCGCCTGCGGCTCGAACGCTCGACGGTGCGACTGTCCCCGGGCATCCGGGTGTCACCGCTCGAGAGCGAAGCCGTGCCGACGATCCCGGCGGGCGACATCGAGCCGTACCTCACGCGGGCTCTCGTCACGGGACCCGAAGGGCTCCAAACGGCGGCCGAGATCGTGGCAGGGAGGGACCGGCGGGTGGTGCGAGGCCAGAATGATCTCGTGTACGCGACCGGCATCGATCAGGCTGCGGGCGACCTCTGGTACATCTATCGGCCCGCGCGCACTTTCAAGTCCCGCACGAACGAAGTGCTGGGCTACGAGCAGCGCTTCCTCGGCGTCGCCCGCATCGAACGGTTCGCCGACGTGGCGACCGTGCGCATCGCGAGCGCGAGCGAGGAAATCCAGATCGGCGACAAGCTCGTGCCTGCCCCGCGAGAGCAGATCACCAACTATGTCCCGCACTCGCCACCGCAGCTCGTCAACGGCCAGATCATCGCCACGACGCAGGACTCGGCGGAGTTCGGTCGCGGCACGGTCGTCACCATCGACAAAGGGGCGAAAGATGGCCTTGATGCGGGCAGCGTGCTCGCGATCTACCACATCGTGCCGCCCATCCCCGACCCCCGTCCGTCCAAGGAGGCGGATCGAATCGCGCAGTTCCTGGAGCAGACGAAGTTTTTCCAGCCCGACCGCTTCGTACGGGTTCCTGACGAGCGCAGCGGCCTCATGTTCGTGTACAGGGTATTCGACCGCGTCTCCTACGCGCTGATCCTCAACACGACCGAAACGATCAACATCGGCGACTGGGTTCGTCAGCCCTGACCCACGCTGCGCCCCGAGAGCGGCCATGGTGATCGACGGCCGCGCCGAGGCATGGGTACGTCTGCACTGCGCGGGCTTTTCCGCGCAGGTACTGGCCACCCTGTTGCGTCATTTCGGCTCACCCGAAGGCGTGCTTGCCGCGACGCCTGCTCAACGCGCGGTGCACGTGGCGAGCCGCTCGCTGCAGGCTTCGAGCGCGACCGAGATGAGCCAGAGGGTGGACGCCACCCTGGCTTGGCTCGCGGGGCCTTCCCACCGTGTCGTGGCGTGGGATGACGCTGAATACCCCGCCGCCCTCCTGGAGTTGTCCGATCCGCCGATCGTGCTTTACGCCATCGGCGACGCGGCGCTCCTCGCCCGACCTGCACTCGCGATCGTTGGCAGCCGTAACGCCACGAGCCAGGGCTGCCTCGATGCCGAGGCATTTGCCGGCGCGTTGTCAGACGCGGGCCTCACCATCGTCAGCGGGCTTGCGCTCGGCATCGACGCGGCGGCCCACCGCGGGGCGCTGAGGGGGCCCGGCAGGACCATTGCGATCATGGGCACGGGCCCCGATCGTATCTATCCCGCGCGCAACCGCGACCTTGCGCTCGCGATTGCAGAGCAGGGGCTGCTCCTGTCCGAGTTCCTGCCCGGAACTCCACCCCTGAAACCCAACTTCCCGCGGCGTAATCGAATCATCAGCGGGATCGCGAAAGGCGTACTGGTGGTCGAGGCCACGCTGTCGTCGGGGTCGCTCATCACCGCGCGCCTCGCCGCGGAGCAGGGGCGCGAGGTGTTTGCGCTGCCGGGCTCCATCCACTCACCGTTCGCGCGCGGCTGCCATCGCCTGATCCGCGATGGCGCGAAGCTGGTCGAGACCTCGGATGACATCCTGGAGGAGCTCCGCTTCCCTGCTGCGAGTGCGCGCACTGAACCGTCGCGGGTGACGGCCTCCGGAGACGAGCATCCGGCTGACGGCCGGAGCGGTGAGGCTGGCGAAGGCGATCGCCTTGCGAGCCGCGAGGATGGAAGTCGCGACGATACGAAGCGGGTATGGGACGCCCTCGGCAGCGAAAGCCTCGACATCGATACCCTCGCCTCGCGGGCACTGCTGTCGGCGCCCCACACCACGGCCGCACTGACGCTCCTCGAGATCGATGGCCGCGTCGCCCGGTTACCCGGAGGGCAGTGGCAGCGGCTGGTGTAGCTCGCGACCGCACTTCACCCGCCTCTTGCTGTCTCGCGTGTGCAGCCGGCCTGCCATGCGGCAGCACCCATACGCCACACGACGCACGTTCGCACCCGATCATCACCCCGCATCGCCATAATCGACCCCCAGAAGGTTTCTTGCTTCATGATCGGCCGGTTCGGTACTATCTGCGGCTCGCGAACGCGGATAGTCCTGTGGGGTACGCTGCCTGGCTGCAATGGGCGGCACCACCGCGCCAGTATCGCCCTGGTCCCACACCCGGTCGCGAGTTCTTGGTGACCGTGCTTTCAATCAAGCGCGCCGGCCGCATTTATAGGCATGGCGCATTCGAATCCCTCCTCAGTCCGCAGACCTTCCGCACTCGTGAAAAGCCTGATCATTGCCGAAAAGCCCTCCGTCGCTGGGGACATCGCACGCTCGCTCGGTGCATTCACGCGCCACGACGATTATTTCGAGAGCGATCAGTACCTCCTTTCTTCGGCGGTGGGTCACCTGCTCGAGATCGGGATGCCTGAGGAAGAAGAGGTCAAGCGGGGCAAGTGGACGTTCGCCCATCTGCCCGCGATACCGTCGATCTTTGCGTTGAAGCCGATCGAGAAGAACGAGAACCGGTTGAAGACGCTGCTGAAGCTCATCAAGCGCAAGGACGTGGGGGAGCTCATCAATGCCTGCGACGCGGGGCGCGAAGGCGAGCTGATCTTCCGTTACATCGTTCAGTTTGCGAAGACGACGAAGCCCATCAAGCGCCTGTGGCTGCAGTCGATGACCCCCGCAGCCATCCGGGAAGGGTTCGAGCGCCTGCGAACCGACGAGCAGATGCGGCCCCTTGCCGCGGCTGCGGTGTGTCGCTCGGAGTCGGATTGGCTGGTGGGCATCAACGGCACGCGCGCCATGACGGCGTTCAACTCGAAATCGGGTGGCTTCCAGCTCACCACGGTGGGCCGTGTCCAGACGCCAACGCTTGCGATCCTCGTCGAGCGCGAAGAGAAGATCCGTGCGTTCCGGGCGCGGGGTTACTGGGAAGTGCAGGGCACGTTCCGCGGTAGCGGCGGTGAGTACAACGGCCGATGGTTCGACGAGCGCTTCCGCAAGTCCGAGGATGATCCCGACGCGCGCGCCGAACGTCTGTGGGACGAGGCGCGTGCCCAGGCGGTCGTGGAGAAGTGCACGGGCCAGCCGGGCATCGTCACCGAGGAGTCGAAGCCATCGAGCCAGGGCGCGCCACTGCTGTACGACCTCACCAGCCTGCAGCGCGAAGCCAACGGCCGCTTCGGCTTCTCTGCGCGTACGACGCTTTCGCTCGCTCAGGCGCTTTATGAAAAGCACAAGGCGCTGACCTATCCGCGCACCGACTCGAGAGCGCTGCCGGAGGACTACATCGATACGGTGAAGTCCACCATGGAAGCCCTCGGCGAAACCAACGCGTACGGCGGATTCGCGCGCAAGGTCCTGCAGCAAAAGTGGGTCAAGCCCAACAAGCGCATCTTCGACAATGCCAAGGTGTCGGATCACTTCGCCATCATCCCGACGCTCGTGACACCGAGGCACCTCAACGAGATCGAGTCGAAGCTCTACGATTTCGTCGTGAAGCGCTTCATCGCTGCGTTCTATCCGCCTGCGGAGCACCTCGTGACCACGCGCATCACGCGTGTGGCCGGTGAGCCATTCAAATCCGAAGGCAGGGTTCTCGTGAATCCCGGCTGGCTCGCAGTCTACGGTCGCGAAGCCCAGGAAGAGCAAGGCACGATGGTGCCCGTGCAAGCAGGCGAGACGGTGGCGACCGAAAAAGTGGAAGCCGTTGCGAACACGACCCGTCCTCCTGCACGGTTGTCCGAGGCCACGCTCCTGTCCGCCATGGAAGGCGCCGGCAAGCTCATCGAGGACGAAGATCTGCGCGAAGCCATGCGCGAGAAGGGGCTCGGCACGCCGGCCACCCGCGCGCAGATCATCGAAGGGCTGTTGCAGGAAAAGTACATCCTGCGCGAAGGCAAGGAGCTTATCCCTACGCCCAAGGCTTTCTCGCTGGTCGCCCTGTTGCGCGGCCTTGGTGTGCCGGAGCTCTTCTCGCCCGAGCTCACGGCTGAATGGGAGTTCAAGCTTTCGCAGATGGAGCACGGGAAGCTCGAGCGCGACGTGTTCATGCGTCAGATCATCGACATGACGCAGCACATCGTGGCCCAGGCCAAGAATCACGAGAGCGATACGATTCCGGGAGACTTCGCAACACTGTCCGTGCCGTGCCCGAAGTGCGGCGGCGAAGTGCACGAGAACTACAAGAAATTCCAGTGCCAGCAATGCGACTTCGGTTTCTGGAAGATCATGGGCGCTCGCCAGCTCTCGTCCGAGGAAGCCGAGACATTGCTGCGAGACCGTCAGGTCGGGCCACTGGAGGGATTTCGCAGTCGCCTTGGCCGACCGTTCACGGCGGCCATCAAGCTTTCCGACGAATATCAGGTGAGCTTCGATTTCGGCGAGCGCGAGGATGAAGGCGAGCCGCCTGATTTCACCGGTCAGGAGCCGCTTGGCCCGTGCCCCAAGTGTCAGTCCCACGTGTATGAGATACCGCAGGCGTACGTCTGCGAGAAGGCGGTCGGCCCGGACAAGACGTGCGACTTCCGGTCAGGCCGCGTGATCCTGCAGCGGGCGATCGATCGATCGCAGATGTCGAAACTGCTCGCGGACGGCAAGACCGATCTCCTCGCATTCGTGTCCGCACGCACGCGACGAGGCTTCTCCGCCTACCTCGTGCGCCAACCGGACGGCAAGATCGGATTCGAGTTCGAGGCGAAGGACCCCAGCAAGGCGAAGGGGGCCCGGCCGATGCGCGGCAGCTCCGCGTTGCGGGTGCTTGGCATTCATCCCCGCGACATGAAGCCCGTCGAGTTGCACTCCGGGCGGTACGGGCCGTACGTGAAGCACGGCACGGTCAACGCGACGGTCACGGATCGCGATCAGATCGATGCGCTGACGCTGGACCAGGCATTGGGACTTCTTGCTGCCAAGGCTGGAGGCGCCGACGGGCAGCCCGCCGAAGAGCGTCGGGCAACTCGCGCGCCGTCCACACGCCGGAGTGCCCCGGCCGGTGCGGCAGCCAAGGCGGTGCCGCGAGCAAGGAAGGTTGCCTCTCCTGCCGAGGTCGCACCCGCCGCACGCAAGACGCCGGTCAGCCGCGGCACTGCGAAGGCGTCAGCGAAGCCGCGGTCCAAACCTGCTGCAGCGAAGGCGCCTGCAGGCAGCAAGCGCAAGTAATCGCCCGTCGACGCGTTTTACTGGGGCACGCACATCACCACACGGTCGGGCCCGTCGCCCTCGGCGAGCCAGCCGCGCGCGACCATCGCGTCGCGCGTGGCACGGTCCACCATGTAGCGGTGATTTGCATCGACACGTTGGCTGAACACGCGGTACACGGGGAGCGTTCCGGTGCCGCAGGTGCCGTTCACGGGCAGGAACACGTCCATGAAGTCGGCTGACTCGAGTACGAAGCCGGGATTCTGGATGCCCGTCTGCGCGCATTCGGCGGTGCCGCGCCCGAAGAAGTGCGAGTCGCCGTACGCCGGTGGCAGGTAGTAACGGCACACGGGAGACGTACCGGATTGCGCACCCGCGTAAACCTTGAAGGTCGCGCCCGTGCGTTTCCAGCCTTTGATGGTGATACCGGCGTCGAGCGTTGCCATCTCGCCGGGCACCCAGGTGATGAAATAGTGATCCAGGGTCGCGTTGTAATACTCGACGACCGTGACGGTAGTCGATACCGGCGCCGATGCCTTCGCCGCCGCTACGGCCCCGGCGGCATTCACGATGCCCGCGCCGCAGCGCGTGATGTCGCAGGTCGAGCTTCCCGGGAAGGCCTTTGCGGTCGACGCGAGTATCGATCTCACGTCGGCGCCGGATAGCTGCGGGTTGACCGCCAGCATCAGCGCAATGACGCCGGAGACCATGGGTGCGGCGAAGCTCGTGCCACCGCCGATGTTGAAGCTGTCGCTCCCCGGCGAAGTCGTTCCGTTGTTCGAAAGCACGATGATGCCGTCGTTGCCGATGCTCGGCTGATACTGCCCACCGGGCGCGGAGATCGTGACGCCGGAGCCGAAGTCGCTGTAGCGCGCGAGGTTGCCCGATGTCGTCGTCGAGGCGACGGCGATCACCCCTGCGCAGTTGGCGGGCGCATGATTGGCGACGTCCGCGGTGCTGTTGCCCGCGGCCACCACGATCGCTTTGGTGTTCCCTGCCGCGAGGGCAGAGGCGATCGCGTTGCGATAGGCCGTGGGACAGGTTGGCGACGTGCCGCCCAGGCTCATGTTGATCACCTGCGCGGGATTCGGGTTGTTCGGCACGCCGGGGACCGGCAGGCCCGCGGCCCATGCGATCGAATCGGCGATATCGGACACCAGACCGCCGCACTTGCCGAGCACACGCACGGGCAGGATCTTCGCTTGCCAGTCGACGCCAGCGACCCACATCCCGTTGTTGGTGTTCGCCGCAATGATTCCGGACACGGCGGTGCCGTGCCACGAGCTGTTCTCGCGCGTGCACCCCTTGAAGGCATCCGTCGCGACGTCGGCAGCGCTCACCCAGTCGCCCGGATCCGACGCGTCGGCGTCACGGCCGTCGCCGTCATTGGCAATGACGGGGTCGTGAATGAAGTCGTAGCCCGGCAGAATGCGACCGCCCAGGTCGACGTGCGGTCGGTACCCGGTGTCGATGACCGCGACCACCGTGCTCGGCGCGCCCGTCGTGATGTCCCATGCGCCGAACGCATCGATGCCGTTCGGATCGCTCGACAGGTACGACTGTCCCGACAGGAACTCGTCGTTGGAGATCTTGAGCGCGAACTGACGTTGATCCGGCTCGGCCCATTCCACGTCCGGATGCTTCGAGAGTTCGGTGGCGAGCGCCCGCGCGTCAGCGCCCGGCTGCACCCGCAGCAATGTCATCCCGAGCGCCATGGGTCGGTCGACCGAAAGTGTCACTCCCGTGTCCTCACTGACGCGCGCGATGCGAGCCTTGAGATCGACCTTCGCTTTGACAGGATCGTCCTTGAGCTTCACGATCAGCCGAAGCTCGGCCGCGGCCGAGCTTTCGGCGAGCGCGAAGGAAAACGCGCACAACACCATGACGCGCAGCCATGATCCAAAGCGCGAACAGTCGAAGGTCATAACCAGTCCTCGTGAATATGTGCCGGGGCAACGACGTTGCGTGCGTCGCGCCGGCGGGAGCAAGTGCGCGGGCTCATCGAAAACCCGGCGAGACCCAGGGGCGCTGCTGCTGTCGCATGGCTGCAGACAAGGGCGTAGGGTCGACGCCGTGATCTGAAGGGACGACGCTCAGACGTCGAGGTTGCGAACGGCGAGTGCGTTGTTCTCGATAAACGCCCTGCGGGGCTCCACCTGTTCGCCCATCAGTGTCGAAAAAATTTCTTCGGAAGCGATGACGTCCTCGATCTGCACCCGCAGCAGGCGGCGCACCGCAGGGTTCATGGTCGTCTCCCAGAGTTGCTCGGGATTCATTTCGCCAAGCCCCTTGTAGCGTTGCAGCGAGACACTGTTGCGTGCCTCCTCGAGAAGCCAGTCGAGCGCTTCCTTGAACGATTTGATCGCTTCCTGCTTCTCGCCTCGCTTGACGCTTGCGCCCGCATGGATGAGACCCTGGAGCACGTCGGCGGCGGCGCGGATCTGCGCGTAGTCGCCGCTGGCCAGAAGATCGGCGTCGATGGCCGTTGCGTGCGGGGTTCCGTGGTGCGTGCGCACGACAACCAGCCGGCGTGTCTCGGCTAGCGCATCGTAACGCGCCTCCACGCGGATCTCCTCGTCGTCGATCGCCGCCTGCAGGGCCGCAGCGCTGGCATTCGCCGCTTCCTCGGTCGAGACCTCGAGCGGCACGCCCTTCAGGAGTGCGTACAGCGCTGAAGGATCGACCACTCGCGAAAGCCGATCGATCACGGCTTCTGCGAGCAGGTACTCGCGGGCTACGGTCGCAAAGGTCTCGGAGGACAGTGCGGGCTCATTGAGTCCGGGAATCAGCTCCGCACCTTTCAGCGCAACCTTGAGCAGGTGCTGCTTCAGCTCGTGATTGTCCTTGAGGTAGGTCTCTTCCTTGCCCTGCTTCACCTTGTAAAGCGGCGGTTGCGCGATGTAGATATGCCCGCGTTCGACGAGCTCTGGCATCTGCCGGTAGAAGAACGTGAGGAGCAGCGTGCGGATATGCGATCCGTCCACGTCCGCGTCGGTCATGATGATGATGCGGTGGTAGCGCAGCTTGTCGGCGTTGTACTCGTCCTTCTCTTCCTTGCCGATGTTCGTCGGGCGCCCGAATCCGGTGCCCAGCGCCGTGATGAGCGTGACGATTTCCTGCGATGAGACGAGCTTGTCGAAACGCGCGCGCTCCACGTTAAGAATCTTTCCGCGCAGGGGAAGGATCGCCTGGAACTTGCGATCACGGCCCTGTTTCGCCGAGCCACCCGCCGAATCACCCTCGACGAGATAGAGCTCGCACAACGCGGGGTCGCGTTCCTGACAATCGGCGAGCTTGCCCGGCAGTCCAAGCCCGTCCAGAACGCCCTTGCGTCGTGTGAGCTCGCGTGCCTTGCGTGCCGCTTCGCGCGCCCGCGCCGCTTCGACGATCTTGGTGCAGATGATCTTTGCGTCCTGCGGGTTCTCGAGCAGGAAATCGGCGAGCTTCTCGGCCACGACTTCCTGCACCACGGGCATCACTTCGGACGAGACCAGCTTGTCTTTGGTCTGCGACGAGAATTTGGGCTCCGGCACCTTGACGGACAAGACGCAGGTCAAACCCTCCCGCATGTCGTCGCCGGCGGTCTCGACCTTGGCTTTCTTCGCGACCTCTTCCTTCTCGATATAGTTGTTGAGCGTGCGCGTCATCGCCTGGCGCAGACCCGTGAGATGCGTGCCGCCGTCGCGTTGCGGAATATTGTTGGTGAAGCACTGCACGCTCTCGGCGTACGAGTCGTTCCACTGCATGGCCACTTCGATGGTCATGCCTTCCTTCTCGCCCACGGCGTGGAAAACCTTGGGGTGCAATACCGATTTGGTGCGGCTCATGTATTCGACGAACCCCTTCACGCCTCCTGAATACGCGAAGTTCTCGCTCTTGCCATCGCGCTGGTCGACGAGCTCGATCTTCACGCCGTTGTTGAGGAACGACAGCTCGCGAATCCGCTTGGCGAGAATCTCGTAGTGGAATTCAACGCGACCGAACGTTTCCAGCGAGGCCATGAAGTGCACTTCGGTGCCACGACGATCGGTCGTTCCAACGGCCATCAGAGGCACCACCGGCACGCCGTGGCGGAACTCCATCTGGTAAACTTGGCCGTTGCGCCAGATGCGCAGCTTGAGCCACTCGGACAGCGCGTTGACCACCGAAACGCCCACGCCGTGAAGGCCACCCGAAACCTTGTACGAGTTCTGGTCGAACTTGCCGCCCGCATGGAGCTCGGTCATCACGATCTCGGCAGCCGAGCGCTTGAACTCGTCGTCCTGCTTCAGATCGGTCGGTATGCCGCGTCCGTTGTCGACGACTGACACCGAGTTGTCGGCGTGG
The DNA here is from genome assembly GCA_030946875.1 of Pseudomonadota bacterium. GTDB lineage: Bacteria > Pseudomonadota > Gammaproteobacteria > Burkholderiales > Casimicrobiaceae > CAIWHR01. Next base: position 19,232 of record JALYXY010000106.1, read on the forward strand.
ATCACGACCTTGATGTCGTCACACCAGCCGGCAAGCGCTTCGTCGATCGCATTGTCGAGCACCTCGAAGACCATGTGATGCAGGCCCGTGCCGTCGGATGTGTCTCCGATGTACATGCCCGGGCGCTTGCGCACGGCATCGAGACCCTTCAGCACCTTGATGCTGTTGGAGTCGTAGTCCATTCCGTTGTGGTGGTTGACTGCGGTCGCGGGAAGGGAATTGGCTGGAGTCATCGTGGCTTTCGCAATGCGGCTTCACGCCCGTGTTCGGGACGCGGTACATCGGTGGCCCGCTGCTCGGGGTACGCATCCACCCCGAAGGGCGGGCACGTGAGCGGGTGCGTCAGATGCGCATGGGCATCACGACGTACTTGTAGTCGTCGCGTTCGGGCACCGTCACGAGGGCGCTCGAGTTCGAGTCGCCGAAGGCCAACCGCACGTGGTCGGTGCCGAGGTTTTGCAACACGTCGAGCAGGTACGTGATGTTGAATCCGATGTCGAGCGGATCGCCCTGGTAGGCGATCTCGATCTCCTCCTCGGCCTCCTCCTGCTCGGAATTCGTGCAGATGATCTTCATCTGTCCCGGAGCGAGCACGATCCTCACGCCGCGAAATTTTTCGTTGGACAGAATGGCCGCGCGTTGCAGCGAGGCAAGGAGCTCGACGCGTGACAGCTCGATAACCTTGGCGTGTCCGGTAGGGATCACCCGGTTGTAGTCGGGAAACTTGCCGTCCACCACCTTGCTCACGAGCTCGATGTTCGCAAAGCGCAGGCGCACCTGATTGCCGAGGATGTCGAGCGTCACCGGGTCGTCGACGTCGGCGAGGAGCTTGCCGAGCTCGAGCACCGTCTTGCGCGGCAGGATGACCTCCTGGCGCTGGAAATCACCTGCGATGGCGAAGCTCGCCCACGACAGCCGATGACCGTCGGTGGCCACCGCCTGCAGCGTCCCGCCATCGAGCACCAGCAGCATCCCGTTGAGGTAGTAGCGGATGTCCTGCTGCGCCATCGCGAACTCGGCCGACTTGATGAGGCTGCGCAGGTGCCGCTGCGGAAGCGAGAGCGTTTGCAGTTGCTCGGTGCCCACGCCGATGCGCGGGTAGTCGGCCGCCGGCAGCGTCTGCAGGTTGAAGCGCGAACGCCCCGCGCGCACGGTCATCTTGCTGCCGACTGCATCGACGTTGATGGGCGATGCGTCGGGGAGCGCGCGGAGGAGATCCTGCAGCTTGCGCGCGGCAACCGTGACCGACTGCGACTCCTTGCCTTCGAAGGCCGAGTGCGCGGTGATCTGCATCTCGAGATCGGTCGCGGTGAGATAGAGCCGCCCGTCCTTCTGCTCCACGAGCACATTGGCGAGGATCGGCAGCGTATGGCGACGTTCGACGATACCCGCGACGGCTTGCAACGGTTTCAGCAGCGCATCACGTTGGATTTGCTTTAGTTGCATTGTTTAAACAGAAGAACAGCTAATAGGAGCCGGCGACATTTCTGTATCGAATCGAAAGTTGTCGTTCCGTCAGCGGGTTGAGTGGGGACATACCCTGTGGACAACCAGGCCTGGCGCGGTGGAACGATTGGGGGCTTTTTTGCGAAGAGGAGATGAAGGCAGTTAATCCACAAAGTATAGCTGGAAAACCCGATACTTTCCAGTGCCCGGAAGGCCGGTTTATACATACAAATCCGGGTCTTTCGCGCGTTGCCCGAGGCCTTTGGCGCATGCTAGTTGCGCAGGACCTGGAGCAGGAAATTGACGTCATGATTGAGCTCGGGCACGGCTTCGCGAAGCTTCGCAATTTGCCGGCATGCATGCAGCACGGTGGTGTGGTCGCGCCCGCCGAAGTTGCTCCCGATCTCGGGGAGCGAAAGCTGCGTCAGCTCCTTCGCAAGCGCCATGGCCACCTGACGCGGGCGGGCGATTGCGCGTGAGCGCTTCTTTGCATGCATGTCCGAGATCCGGATCTTGTAATAGTCGGCAACGGTCTTCTGGATGTTCTCTATGGAGACCTGGCGGTTCTGCACGGCGAGCAGGTCGCGCAGCGCTTCCTTGGCCACCGCGAGGGTGATCTCCTGGCCGTGGAAGTTCGAATACGCTGCCACCCGCTTCAACGCGCCTTCGAGCTCGCGCACGTTCGATCGGATGTGCTTCGCGACGAAGAACGCGACCTGCTCGTCGAGCCGGATGCCGGTTGCCGATGCCTTTGATAGCAGGATGGCGACACGCATCTCCAGCTCCGGTGGCTCGAGCGCCACGGTGAGGCCCCATCCGAAGCGCGAGATGAGACGCTCCTCGATGCCTGATATCTCCTTGGGATAGGTGTCGCAGGTGATCACCACCTGCTTGTGGGCCTCGATGAGCGTATTGAAGAGATAGAAGAACTCTTCCTGCGTTCGCGACTTGCCGTTGAAGAACTGAATGTCGTCGATGAGCAGAAGATCGAGTGAGCGGTAGTGCCGCTTGAAGTCGTCGAACGCCTTGTGCTGATACGCGCGCACCACGTCGGATACATAGGTCTCGGCATGGATGTAGCGAATCTTGGCGGTCGGATCGCGCTGCAGTATCGCGTTGCCGATCGCCTGCACCAGGTGGGTCTTGCCGAGGCCGACGCCGCCGTAAACGAACAGCGGGTTATACGAGGTGGGATGGTCGGCCACCTGCATGCCGCCCGCGCGCGCGAGCTGGTTGGCCTTGCCCGAGACGAACGTGTCGAACGTGAACGTCGGATTGAGGCTCGTCTGCTCGTGCCGCCGCTGCTGTTGCGGCAGTCGGGCGGCGGTTGCGCTTGGTTCCACCGACAACGCGGCGCGCGCCTGAATGGCAGGTGGCGGCACTTCCGGCCGACCCTCCGGCTGAGGTTTGGCTTCTGGCGGCGTCGTCGATTTGCGCGCTTCAGCACTTTCCGCCGGGGCTTCGCTCACGCCCAGGCTGATGGTCACCGCCTCCCCTCCATCCGCGCGTGCGAGCTCGGCGATACGCTGCACGAACCGCTCCTTCACCCATTGCAGCACGAACCGGTTGGGAGCGAGCACGCGATAGCCGTCGTCGGTGCGGACGATCGACAGCGGGCGGATCCAGGTGTTGAACTGCTGGGGCGTTAGATCCTGCTGGAAGGACTCCAGGCAGTGTTGCCAGAAAGCGGGAACGGACGACATGCCGGGAAGGTCCTCGAACAGCGTTGGCGGGGCTGGCGGGTCGTGACGCCGCTCTCGGGCCGGGCCAAGGGGTCCCCCGCCCGGTGGGGCTAAGCGTGCCCCTGCGGAGCATTGTAGCGCGCACGCTGCTACTTATCCACAGGCGGGCGCCGGGTCCGCACCGAGCCCGCGGGGTCTTGGGGGCGGATCCACACCATTGACACCGCCGCACATAAAGTGCTCTAATGTAAGGCTTTTTATTACGAGCTCATCATGAAAAGAACATTCCAGCCGTCGGTCATCAAACGCAAGCGCACCCACGGCTTTCGCGCGCGCATGAAGAGCGTCGGCGGTCGCAAGGTATTGTCCGCTCGGCGCGCCAAGGGACGGGTGCGGCTTACGCCCTAATCGTTGCAGGTTGTGCCGCAGCAAAGTGCCGCCCGATTTCGCCTCACGGGTCGGGGCAGTTTCGAAACGATCTTCAAGACCGGCCACAGGCGAGAAGGGGCGTACGTGCAACTCGTCTACACGGTTGCCGCCGCAACGCCAGGGCGGGTCGGCTACGTGATTCCCAAAAAGATGCTGTCCCGCGCCGTCGATCGCAACCGGATCCGTCGCATGCTTCGGCCCATCGTGCATGCAGCGCGACCGGGCCTCGAGCGCTACGATGTCATCGTCAGGTTGCGCAAAGGTGCGCCCAGCGAGTTTGGCGCCGTTGCAGCTGAAGCATCCCGTTTGCTGGGCACGTTGTCGTCCGACGGGGAGGAGGCGTGAAGCGGCTGCTCCTGGCGCTCATCCGGGCATACCAGTTTGCCTTGCGGCCGCTGCTTGGATCCAACTGCCGGTTCTACCCGACGTGCTCGGAGTACACCCGCGAGGCCGTGGAGCGGCACGGCGCGTTGGCAGGCACGTGGCTCGGCCTTCGGCGCATCGTCAAGTGTCATCCCTATCACCCCGGTGGAGTGGACCTGGTGCCGTAAGGCGCTGCCCCTCGCCCTGACAAGATCCGCATGGACACACAGCGTCTCGTACTCTTCATCGTGTTCTCCTTCTCGGCGCTGATGCTCTGGGAAGCATGGCAGCGGCAGTTCCACCCCCCGTTACCGCCACCGACGGTGACCGCGCCGGCTGCCAAGGGCCAGGCGAGTGACCCGGCCGCCCCCAACGCTCCCCCTGTCGCGGCGACGACCGTGCCGCCGACTACTGGCGTCGATGTTGCGGCCGCCGGGCAACGACTCGTCATTCGTACGGATCTTTTCAGCGCCACCGTCAACACGGCAGGCGGGGTGATCGAGGATGTCGCGCTTGCCAAGCACCCGGACATCGCCGATCCGTCGAAGCCGTACCACGCGCTCTTGCAGACCCCGGATCGCGTGCTCGTCGCGCAATCCGGGCTGCTGGGCGAATCGTTGCCGAACCATCGCACCGTCTACGAGCCGCTGCCGGGCCCGCGCGAGCTTGCGCCCGGACAGGACCAGCTGGAGCTTCGGCTGCAGGCGCTCGCGCCCAATGGCGACCGGGTCGTCCAGGTGCTCACGTTCCACCGTGGCAGCTACGTCGTTGACGTGAGCTACAGCGTCACCAACGCCGGTACCGCGCCGATCACCCCTTACGCGTACTTCCAGTTCACCCGCGACTCCAAGCACCAGGGATCTCAAAGCTCCATGGCGCCCGCCTCGTATGTTGGGCCCGTCATCTACAACGAAGCCGACAAGTTCAAGAAGGTCGACTTCGGGGATATCGACAAGCTCGCCGCCGACCCGTCGCGCAAGCTGCCCTACACCAAGACCACCGACAACGGCTGGGTCGGCATGGTCGAGCACTACTTCGTCGCCGCCTGGCTGCCCGCGGACGATGGCCAGACGAAGCGGGAGTTCTACACGCGCAAGCTAGACAACGGCCTGTATGCCGCCGGGCTGATCGTACCCGTGGGCACCATTGCGCCCGGCGCAACGCGTCAAGTGAAGGTTCCGCTCTACGTCGGACCCCAGGAGCAGGACGTGCTCTCGAATCTCGCGAAGGGGCTCGACCTGGTGGTGGATTACGGCATCTTCACGGTCATCGCCGCGCCGCTCTTCTGGCTGTTGAAGTGGCTCAATTCGATGATCCACAACTGGGGGTGGTCGATCATCGTGCTCACCATCCTGATCAAGGGCGCGTTCTATCCGTTGAACCATGCGAGCGCACGCTCGATGGCCAAGATGAAGGTGATCGGCCCGAAGATGAAGGCGCTTCAGGCGCAATACGCGAACGACAAGCAGCAGCTGCAGATGAAGATGATGGAGATGTACAAGCAGGAGAAGATCAATCCCCTGGGTGGATGTCTTCCGATCGTGGTGCAGATCCCCGTGTTCATAGCGCTCTACTGGGTGCTGCTCTCCGCTGTCGAGTTGCGTCATGCCCCTTGGATCGGCTGGATCCGTGATCTTTCGGCGCCGGACCCTTATTTCGTGCTGCCGGTGATCTACGCCGTCACGGCTTACCTCCAGGTGCGTCTGTCACCGACGCCGATCCAGGATCCGATGCAGGCCAAGGTGATGCAGATCATGCCCATCGCGTTCTCCGTCATGTTCCTGTTCTTCCCCGCAGGGCTCGTGCTTTACTGGCTCATCAACAACACCTTGCAGATCGCGCAGCAATGGCACATGAACCGCGTGCTCGAGAAAGAAGCGGCCCTCGCCACCGCGAGGAGACGCTAGGGAGGCGCGGCAAAGGTCGGCCGTACCCGCGCCGATCGCCCTTCCTAGCGAGTACCGCGATGGAGCGCGAATCGCCTACGCCTCCGTCGCAATGTGCGGCAGCCTTGCGTGGCTGCGTGACGTGACATCTCCCCGCCCCATGCGCACGAACGCGTGTGCTGCGTGACATCTCCTCCCGTAGTGGCGCGCGAACCCCTGTGCTGCGTCCACCCGGCCGCGCGCGAGCTTTGTGCTTCCTCCATTGGTGATCGCACAGCCCTACGTGCGTTTTCTGGCTGACGCGTCGTGAAACGCGTCACCGTGCCGGGCGACACCATCGTCGCGATTGCCACCGCGGCCGGTCGGAGTGGCGTCGGCATCGTCCGCCTGTCTGGCCCGCACGTTCCCGCCATCGCCGAGGCCATCGTGCGCCGGGTCCCAAAACCGCGTGTGGCGAGCGTGACCGCCTTCCGTGACGCCGGCGGCCATACGATCGACCAGGGAATCAGCCTCTTCTTTGCGGCGCCGCATTCGTTTACGGGTGAGCACGTGCTGGAGCTGCATGCCCACGGCGGTCCGGCGGTGCTCGCGTTGATCATGGAACGCTGCGTCGAATGCGGAGCTCGCATCGCCGCACCCGGCGAGTTCACCCAACGCGCGTTCCTCAATGGCAAGCTGGACCTCGCGCAGGCCGAAGCCGTGGCCGACCTGATCGCGGCCGGCAGCGCCAGCGCCGCACGTGCGGCGACGCGGAGTCTGTCCGGTGAGTTTTCGAGCGCGCTGCACGCGATCGCCGCCGACGTGCTCGAGCTGCGCACCCTGACCGAGGCTTCGCTCGACTTTCCGGAGGAGGACATCGACTTCGTCCGCGCCGCAGACGCACAGGGGCGCCTTTCGCGAATCGCCAAGGGGCTTGCCGCCGTGACGGCGCGTGCGCGCCGCGGGTCTCTTCTGCGAGAAGGCGCGACGCTGGTGCTGGTGGGCGCTCCCAATGTCGGCAAGTCGAGCCTCATGAACCGCCTTGCGCGGGAGGACGTGGCCATCGTCACCGATCTTGCGGGTACCACGCGCGACACGCTGCGCTCGCACATTGACATTGGTGGTGTGCCGATCACCGTCGTCGACACTGCGGGTCTTCGTCCTGCGGTCGATCTCATCGAAAGCATCGGCATCGATCGCACCTGGTCTGCGGTCGCGCAGGCGAGCATCCTCCTGCTCGTTCGTGACGCGCGCGAGGACCATCCGATCGCGCAGGAGGAGGAGATCGTCGCCCGCGCCGGTGCCGATGTGCCGCGAATCACCGTGCACAACAAGATCGATCTTTGCGGCGCGCCGGCCCGACGCGCGCGAGATCCGCAACGCGGCGAGCAGACTCGCTGGCAGGTCTGGGTATCGGCAAAATCCGGAGAAGGCGTGGACCTGATCGAGCGCACGATCCTGGAGCTGATCGGTGCCGATGAAGGCATCGAGGGGGCGTTCATTGCCCGCGCGCGACATCTCGACGCGTTGCAGGAGGCCGCAGCGCATGTGCAGGGCGCGAAAGCCGAGCTGTCCCGGGACGTGCCGGCACTCGAACTGATGGCCGAGGAGCTTCGCGCCGCACATGGCGCGCTCGGTGCGATCGTGGGCGAGTCGACGGCAGATGAACTTCTGGGCGCGATCTTCTCAAAGTTCTGCATCGGAAAATGAGGACGATCCCGGATGCCGTGCCGCAGGCATGAGTCACGCCTGCGCATCCGAGGTTGAGCGCAACGGGCGAGCGGTTTCGAGGAGATGACATGGACCCACAAACGACCCGCGTCCTGCGCAATCCGCGTGCGCTCGCAAGCCTTGCGCGTGCCTCGGTCGCCGCGTGGATCGACGATTTCGCGCCGAGCATGGGGGCGGCGCTTTCCTACTACACGATTTTTTCGATCGCGCCCCTGCTGCTCATCGTGATCGCGGTGGTGGGATTCGTCTATGGCCGTGAGGCGGCTTCCGGGCAAATCTTCCACGAACTGCGCGGGCTCTTCGGCGATGCGGGAGCGGCCGCGATTCAGGGCATGGTGAAAAGCGCGAGTGACCCGGCCAAGGGCGTGCTCGCAACCGTGCTCGGCGTGATCGCCCTCGTGTTCGGCGCCACGACCGTGTTCAGCGAGTTGCAATCGGCGCTCGACCGGATCTGGCGCTCGCCCGCTGCGGCCAGAAAGGAAGGACCGTGGTCGCTCGTCCGAAGCCGCGTGCTTTCGTTCGGAATGATCCTCGCGATCGGGTTCCTCTTGCTCGTCTCGCTCGTGTTGAGCGCCGGCATCTCGGCGCTGAGTTCGCTCTGGGGCTCGTGGTTCGTGGGTATCGAAATGGTTCTGCAGGTGGTGAATTTCGTGGTCAGCGTTCTGGTGATCACCCTCCTGTTCGGACTGATCTACCGCCTGTTGCCGCGTGCGCGGATCGGTTGGCGCGACGTGTGGGTGGGCGCTGGAGTGACGTCGCTTCTCTTCACCCTGGGCAAATTCCTGATCGGCCTCTACATCGGCAAGAGCAGCGTCGTCTCAGGGTTCGGCGCCGCCGGGTCGCTCGTGGTGGTGCTGCTATGGGTGTATTACTCGGCGCAGATCTTTCTGCTCGGGGCGGAGTTCACCTGGGTGTACAGCTATCGGCACGGATCGCGGCGTGGGGAGTCCGTTCCCGAGCAGGTCGTCGCCGGGGCGAACAAGTCGAGCATCGCGGGTGCACAGCCGGCGTTACAAGGCCGCGCGCCAGCAGTTCGCGCCGGCGATACGGCGCCGCGCGTTCTTGCGGGAAAGAGCGCGAGCAGCGGACGGCGATCTCTCCACGCGCGGTTCCTCTGGGCCGGCGTGCTCGCGATGACGCTCGTCAGCGCGGCTTCCCTTGCGGCGCCGCTGGCGCGTCGCTTCACGCGGCGCTGCGCGAACTTGCCCCTGAACGGGTCTCGGACTCGCGGAGCCAGCAGTCGACGATCCCCAGTGCCGCGAAGACATATACGGTCCTTGCGGGAATCCACATGATGAGTCCGACCCAGGGCTCGGGACGCCAGCCCAAGTCCCTCGAATGCCCCAGACCATGTGCGCCTGCCGTCGCCGAGGCGAACGCGACGCCGCGATTCACCGTGTCGCAACAGGCGATGCCTTGAGAGGCCGCGAGCGGCTTGGGGCTGAACTGCCATTTCGTGGGCGCGCCGGGCTTGGTCAGATCCAGCGCATAGAGATGGTTCGGGTACGGGGTGACGACGTACAGGGTGTTTCCAACCATCAGCGGGGCCGCTTCGTGTCCGCGCAGCACCCCGGTCGAGAACGTAAACGCAAGCCGCAGGTTCTTGGCGTTGCTGGCGTTGATCTCCGTGAGATCGGAATACCGCGTGTTCGCGTAGTCCTTGGTGGCAAGAGGCCATTCACCGGCCGCCTGCTGGGCCCATGCGCCCGACAGCGTCAGGACCGACGCTGGCACAGGCCACGCGCAGAGCCGTGCAACGACGCGGGGTGCAGCGCGCATAGGATCGTCGAAAGTCGCAGTGACACCGTCTTTGCAAGCCGTGTGCCGCCGACTGCTGCCTTTGCCCGACGAACCATCCTGGTGAGCCAGGTATAGCTTTCACAGCCGCTGTAAGGTTTCAACGATGGTCGGCCTAAAAGGTGCGAAAGCTCGTCCCGGAACGGCGTCAGAGTCGAACTCGCTGTGCTACGGTCTCCGTAACATTCATCTATTTGCGTTGCATTGAGCGCAGTCCCTCTGATGTTTCGTGGAGCCCTGCACTTTTCCACCTCTCGTCTCCTCCGCAGTGTCGCCGGGGTGGCGATCGGCGCGCTCGCCGGCTGGGTGTGCAGCCAATTGCGTACGCCGATACCGTGGATGCTGGGCCCCCTCTTCACCTTGGCCGCGCTACGGGTGTCAGGTATGGACATACCGCCTCTGCCTGGGGGCCGGCAGGTCGGGCAATGGATCATCGGGACGTCACTCGCGCTTTACTTCACGCCCACGGTCGTGCGACAGGTCAGCGGTCTGTGGCCGTGGCTCATTGCGGGGGCGCTCTTTGCGATCGCGCTCGGCTATGCGGCGGGGCTCCTGCTCTCCCACCTGACCGGCCTCGACCGCACGAGCGCCACTTTTGCGTGCGTGCCAGGCGGTGCGGCCGAGATGGCGGTGCTCGGGGAGCGGTTCGGGGCGCGCGGCGACAAGGTTGCCGCGGGACAAAGCATCCGGATTCTCATTGTCGTGCTGGTGCTACCCTCGATCTACACCCTCGTGGGGGTGCATGGCGCGGACCTGTACGTGCCGGGTATGACGCGCTTCGAGGCCCCGGGCTTCCTGCTACTGCTGGCGGCGACTTTGTGCGGCGCCGCTGTGGCGAACGCTCTGCGGGTGCCCAACGCATTTGTGCTGGGACCGCTTGCCGTAGCCATTCCCATGACGGCGATGGA
>JALYXY010000122.1 GCA_030946875.1 Pseudomonadota bacterium
AAGGCGCAAGCGGTGGCGCACGACACGATCGATCAAGTGAAGGAGGTCGCGCAAAAGGTGAGCGACCAGGCGACGAGTGGAGCCGCCAGTACTGGCGGTCAGCCGCAGCAAACCAACGTCTGAGTTCACTGTCTGAGGGGCAAGGAGCAGCGCATCAACGCGCTGCTCCTTGCCCCTGTTGCATCTGCGGCATGCGCGAGTCAACCAGCGCCTGAACCACTGAACAACACGCTCCTGTCGGAAGACTCGCCCGAAGACCCTCGATCCGAGATCATCTTGACGGCGACCCGCGATCAACAACGCTTCCTCGATAATCTGCAGAAGCTTCTGCAGATTCCCGCCGCTGATCTACCCACTGCACTGAATCATGCGCGCGGGCGCTTCCACACTGGCGACACCTGCACGAGATCATCGCGAAAGCCTCGCAGGCTGTCATCGTCGCCGCCGATCCTTCACGCCCGTGCCAGTGCGTCGACAACGTGCTTTCCAATGCCGTGAGCCACTCTCCGAGGCACGCGCCCGTCAATGTCTTCATCGCGAAAGAGCATCGGGATGGCAAGGCGTGGGCGCGTATCGAGATCATCGACGAGGGCAGCGGGATTCCCGATGCGATGCTGCCGCACGTCTTCGATCGCTTCTTCAGCGGTCGTGACGAGCACGGCGGAACCGGGCTCGGCTTCTATATCGCGAAGCCCATCGCGATCGCGCACGGTGGCGATGTCACGGCCGATCGGGCCGCAGGCACGGGCGCCCGCTTCGTGATCACCCTTCCTGCGCTTGCCTCGGACGCCGCGTGAGGATCGCCACCTTCAACATCAACAGCATTCGAGGCCGGCTGCAGTGCCTGCTCGACTGGCTCGAGCGTGAACGACCTGATGTGGTATGTCTGCAGGAGTTGCGCATTTATCACGAGGAGTTTCCGGTCGACGCCGTGCGCGCTGCGGGTTATCACGCGCTATGGCACGGCCAGAAGCCGCGCTACAACGGCGTGGCCATTCTGTCGCGCGGCGTGCCGCCCGTGGAGATACGCCGCGGGCTGCCAGGGTTCACCGATCCACAGGCGCGCTACATCGAAGCGGCCGTCGAGGGCATCGTGGTCGGCTGTCTGTACGCACCCAACGGCAACCCTCAACCGGGTCCCAAGTTCGACTACAAGCTCGCGTGGCTGGAACGGCTCACCGAGCATGCGAAGGAATTGTGCGCATCAGGTGTGCCGGTGGTGATCGCCGGCGACTACAACGTAGTGCCGACGGAAGCCGACATCTATCGGACAACCTCGTACGACCATGACGCCCTCGTTCAGCCTGCAAGTCGCGCCGCGTTCGCGCGGCTCGTCGATCAGGGGTGGATTGACGCCATCCGTGCGCGTCACCCCGACGCGACCATCTACACGTACTGGGACTACATGCGCAAGCGCTGGGAGCGGGATGCGGGTCTTCGCATCGATCATCTGCTGCTCAATCGCGAGCTCGCGAACCTCCTTGTCGATGCAAACGTCGACAGGATCGTGCGGGGCGCGCCCGGCGCGAGCGACCACGCACCAGTGTGGATCGAGGTTCGCCACACCCATTGACGTCCGCATCGGTGATGTGCGTGACACAAACGCCTGCGCCTCACCGGCGAGCCACGGCTTATTTGAATGGCGGCAACGCGGCTCAGGCAAATGGAGCGCATACTCGACAGGTTGCGCTCGCGTGCGCACTCAGCTGCGAATTGGCGCATCCGCAAAGCGACGAGCAAGATGCCTCACCTCATGTCTACCGGCGCGCCGGCCCCGTTCACGTTCACGGCACTCATGCAACTACGCATCGAATCTTCTGCCGTTCGTGAGAATTGTCCCGCAATCGACGGCCTCGCCTCGGTGGCTCAGCGCGCCTGGTGCTCGGGTTTGCCTGTACGGGGCGGGACGATGCGAAGGCGTGCGGCGTGAGTTACGCCAGCGGGGCCATGCGCGATCAATTTCTGAGCGCGCTCGATGCTAACGACCATGCGCTCAGCACGAGGCTCGCCAAGGATCTTACCGGCTGCCTGAATCCGCTCCCCGGCATGACGTGTGAGCAACTCGCACTCCCACCCGGCAGCACCTATGCCTTGGCGGCGCAGCGTGTGTTGCTCATGTACTCGGTCGCGCCGTAGCGCGGCCGAGGTTCATCGGCGAACACCGCACGTGGCGGTGCGCGATCAGGACGCGGAAGTAGGCTTGCGTCCTGGCGCCTTCGGCGGGTGATAGCCCGAAACGCGGCATTGCAGAGAGCCCACCGGCTTACCCTTTTCGAACCGGGTCACCTGGCAGGTGATCACCTCGCCCGTTTTGGCAAGCTCGGCAAGCTGGCGGCGCACGGCTTCGATCGACATGCCGGTCTCTTCGGCGATCTCGAGGTCGAACCGCTGACCATGTTTTTTCAAGCACTCCAGCACACCCATCATGCATCCTCCTGATACGCCGGACGCGTACGGCTCATTGCGAAGAAAAGCCCGCTGGTGCGGGCTCTTGGGTGACGTTCAGTCGAGCGTCACGATATTGACGGCCTGATCGCCCTTGGCGCCCTGAGTGACATCGTACGAAACCTTTTGGGCTTCGCGCAGTGTCTTGTGGCCGCCGCCCTGAATCGCGGAAAAATGGGCGAACACGTCCTTGCCGCCACTGTCCGGCGTAATGAAACCGAAACCCTTGCCATCGTTGAACCACTTCACGGTACCTGTCTGCATGTGCAATCCTTCTCATGTTTTGCGGGCGTAACAACGCCTCGCAAGCGAAACGATCAAGAGTAGGGAAAGACCGGACTGGGCCGTTTGGCGCGGCAAGAGGCGGGACCGACGACTGCGCTTGAAAGCCTGCCCGAGCATGCTACGCCTATGAGCACGTTTCCACAAACCATTTCTGCCCCTGAACCGGGCGAACAGCACTTCGAAACAGCCGACCATTCGCGATGTCGGCGGCACGTTCTGACGCTGTTCCGTAGTGCGGCTCTGGTGCTCGCGTGGAGCGCGATGCCCGCGGAGTCGGTCGTGACGCAAGGCGATGCCGTGCACATGCTCGATCCGCGAGCGGCCCACGCGGCGGAGGTGCAGCTCCCCGCCACGGTCGATGCGCTGATGCGGCAGGTCAACGGGCTGCGCAGGTCGCAACGTCGTTCGCCGGTGGCGGAACAGGCCGCGCTCGGGGCTGCCGCACGGGAGTTTGCGGCCTTCCTCGCCCGCACCGGGCGGTTTGCCCACGATGCCGACGGCAGGCAGCCCGCGGACCGGGCCCAGCAGCACGGGTATGCGTACTGCATCATCAGCGAGAACATTGCGTACGAAGAGCGGCGGCCCGAATTCTCCAGCGACGAGCTCGCGGGCCGACTCTTCGAGGGCTGGCGCAATTCGCCTCCCCATCTTCACAACATGCTCGAGCCGGACGTCACCGAAACCGGCATCGGGCTCGCCCGAAGCGCTGGAGGACGCTGGTTTGCCGTGCAGTTGTTCGGCCTTCCAAAGTCCGCGGAGACCATCTTCGCGATAACCAACCGCACCGCGCGTACGGTGCATTACCGCCTGGGCGATCACGACCTGGAACTGCTGCCGCGTGTGACCCGAACGCACCACGAATGCGGCGCTCCGACGCTCATGATCGGCGATGGACCCACGGCTACCGAAATGACCGTACGAAGCGGCGAAGCAATCGGCGTGGTGCAGGGACCTGCGGGGCTGCGGGTCGAGCGGGAGTAGCGTTTTCGGGACGCTTATTCGGCTTCGGTGCACATGCGCGCCACGTCTTCGGCGACTTCGCGTTCTGCGTCCGCGTACCCCTCGGGCTCGACCTGCACCTTGCGGTAATAGCCGCGAATCATGTGGCTGCCTTCGAACACCTCTGCCGTGACGCAGCAGGTGCCATCGGGCTCGGCTACGAGAGCGGCTTCAACGCGCAGACCGTCGCAATTCAATGTGATCATCATCGCCCCAAGTACCCGACCTGAGGCTATGGTTGCCAAAGGTAAGCCGGGCTGTCTGTAGGATCGGTTTGGCGATTCACGAAGGAGCAGTCCTACAAGTTTGTTACGCGATACTCGGGCCGTTGCCTTCCGGTCGTCGATTTATCTGACACTACGCGCCCGAGGCAACGTCGGTCCGTTGCCAAGTGCCTGTTCTTGAGCGCTCCGCTGCACAGGGTATGAAAAGTGCGTACGAAGGACAGCGCCGTGTGAGCGGCGGCGGAGGTGAGCGCATGGAACCCACGTACCCTGGTGCAGCCCGCCGGCTTGGACGAGTCCTCGAGCTGTCGAGCGAAGCCGTCAAGGAAGTGGCGGCCGTGGCGCGCGGCAAGCGGCCCAGGCGCGCCGAGACGCGAGAGCTCGCGATCGAGTTTTCGCGCGCGGTCGCGTCGCATGGCAAGACATCATCCACTCACCGATAGTGCGCAAACGGCGTCGGTCCGGTTAGTTGACTCCCGTGCGCCTGAACGCGGCGCACCCGCGCGCGGCGCACGGTCCTCCTCGTGGCCGACCGCCGCAGACGCTGCACGCACGGATCCTTGCGTGCACCCTGCGCAGGCCCGATACTCCGCCATCTGGATGGAGGGACACATGCTGAGCTTGCTGCTGTGGGTCGCGCGCCTGGCTGGCGTCGCGGGGCTTCTGGTGACGCTTCTCGCCGTCGTAACGCGCGGTCGCGGCCTGTACAACGTCGGGTCTTATGCCGCCGGCACCTTGCTGCTGGTCGGGATTGCGCTGATGGTGACGGGGTGCCTTGCCTACCTCGCCTCCGTTGCTGAAGGCGCTGCCGTACAGCGGGGCTAGGCGCCACCCACTGCAAGGGCTTCACATCGCAGCACTGGGCAACGCGTCCTCGAGCGTGCGCACGGTGCGCTCCACATTCTGCAGCTTGTCCAGGCCGAACAGGCCGACGCGGAAAGTCCGGAAGTCCGAAGGCTCATCGCACATCAACGGCACTCCGGCCGCAGTTTGCAGCCCCGCCGCCGCGAATTTCTTGCCGGACTGGATGTCCGGGTCGTCCGTGTAGCTCACGACGACACCGGGAGCTTCGAAACCTGCAGCGGCCACGCTCGAAAGGCCGCGTCGTGCAAACATCTTGCGCACGGCCGTGCCGAGTTCCTGCTGCGCCGTGCGTGCGCGATCGAATCCGAAATCGCGCGTCTCGTTCATGGCGTCGCGAAGTCGCGCCAGTGCATCCGTCGGCATCGTGGCGTAGTAGGCGTGGGCTCCGGATTCGTAAGTCTCCATGATCTGCAGCCACTTCTTGAGGTCGCAGGCGAAGCTGGTGCTCGTCGTGCCATCGATCGCCGCGCGGGCACGTTCGCTCAGGACGACGAGCGCGCCGCAGGCAAAGCTGCTCCATCCTTTCTGCGGCGCACTGATCAGCACATCCACGCCGGTGCTTGCGACGTCCACCCATAGGGCACCGGACGCGATGCAGTCGAGCACGAAAAGCCCGCCTGCCTCGTGCACCGCCTCCGCGACCGCGCGCACATAAGCATCCGGCAGAAGGATTCCCGATGCAGTCTCCACATGCGGCGCGAAGACGACCCTGGGCCGTTGCGTCCGGATGGCGGCGATTACCTCGTCCAGTGGGGCGGGCGAGAACGGCGCGCGCACACCCGGCCCAACCGGCCTCGCCTTGAGAACAGTGGGGTTCGACGCGATCCCGCCCATCTCCAGGATCTGGCTCCAGCGGTAGCTGAACCAGCCGTTACGGATGACGAGACACTTTTGCCCAGTCGCGAACTGGCGCGCCACGGCTTCCATCCCGAAGGTCCCGCTCCCGGGCACGACGATCGCCGAACGCGCGTTGTAGACCTCCTTCAGCGTGCGCGAGATGTCCTGCATCACGCCCTGGAAACGGCGCGACATGTGATTGAGCGCGCGGTCGGTGAATACCACCGAGTATTCGAGGAGGCCCTCGGGATCGATCTGCGGCAATAGGCCCGGCACGTTCACTCCCGTTGAAATCAAGGATGCATTATGCCCAACGCCTGGGCGTCGGACGATTCCTACGCTCGGAAGCGCTGCGCCGCTCGACTGTCCACCCTGCCGCCCGACGGACTAGGAGCCGCTAGCGGTGTGAAATGCATCCAGTTACGGGAACAGTCTCCTTCCAGCATGCGGCGAATCGCAAACCTGCTCTTTCTGATCGGCCTTGGGTGTCCTTTGCTCGTGCCTGCTGCACAAGCCGCGAAGCAAACGGTTTGCACGGTCACGGTCAACTCGTCCGATGAGAAGGAGGCCTTTCAGCGCAGCCTGCCAGCCGACAAGTTCCAGTTCGTCGAACTCCTCGAGCCAGGTCGTTCGGATTGGCTCGCATCGGCGTGTCGGAAGGCCGTGCAATGCGACGTCCTGGTCGTCTCCGGACACCACGATGGCGAGTCCGGCTTCTTCTCCGACCGCGCCGAAGCGGACGAGTATCTGAGCCCGGACGAGCTCGACCGCGCGTCGTGCAGTGACTCGTGCCCGGGTGTGTTCGCGCACCTCAAGGAGGTTCATCTCTTTGGCTGCAATACGCTCAATCCTGAACCGGTCCACAGTGCGTCGCCGGAGGTTGCCAGAAGCCTCGTGCGTTCAGGGCACTCGCGTGCGGACGCGGAGCGCATCGCGCGCGCCCTTTCCGAACGGCATGCAGACAGCACGCGCGAGCGCATGCGGGAGATCTTCAAGAACGTGCCGGCAATCTATGGGTTCTCTTCAGTCGCGCCTCTCGGGCCCACTGCGGCGTCGTTCCTGAACAGGTATTTTCGGGCGGGCGGAACCCGCGAAGTCGCGACGGGACGACCGAGCGCAAAGCTCCTCACGAGCTTCGCCGGCCATTCGCTGACGGCGGTGCGTGGCCTGAAGCAGACTGATCCCCAGGCCGCGTATCGGAGCGATGTGTGCCAGTTCTACGATGCGCGATTGTCCGCCGCTCAAAAGGTGGGGTTCATCCACGAGCTCCTGCAGCGGGAGATCGCCGAGGCCCGCATGTTTCTCGACCATATCGAAAGGTACTCCGCCTCGCTCACGGACTCTGATCGCAACTCGCCTGGGGTTGCGCGGGCGCTCGAGCGCATCGCCCGTGACGAGTCCGCCCGCAACCGCTACCTCGATTTCGCCCGCGACACCGATCTACCGACAACGCGAGCGCGCATGATCGAGGTCGCATCCCAACTAGGCTGGCTCACGGTCGAGGAGAAGCACGCGGAGCTCGTCGACATGGTTCGTGATCGTCTGGTGAGGAATGCGGTGGGGCCGGCCGAAGTCGATCTCGTGTGTCGCGTGAACGCCAGCCATCAGCTGGACCAGGCCCGCGCGCAGCTTGCCGACATGGCGCCGCGCGATCGCGTGTCGAGCGCGGCGGTCCTCGCCTGCCTGGGTGATGACCAGGCGCACGCTCGCGTGCTGCAGGCCCTGACCAGCCAGAATGATCGCGACAGCGAGCTCGCCGAAGCCTATCTGCATCAGCGCCCGTTGCAGGATGCCTCGGAATTGCGTTCGATTTCGGCCGCCATCGCACGCATGCCGAGCAACCGCGCGCAGGTGCGAGCACTCGATGCCCTCGCACGTCAGCGCGTGTCGGATCCAGCGACTCTGGAAGGGCTGACCGGGCTTTATGCGCAAACCGACTCAGTGGATGTGCAGGTGGCGATCGCCGGCATTCTGGTACGTGCCGACTATGCAGCGATTGCCCGACCGGAGATCGTGAATGCGTTGCGTCAGCATCGGATCAAGGCGCCCGGCGCGGACGGCATGCTCGACGTGCTCATGCGCCAGCTGCAACCCCGGCAGTCGGTTGCCCGGCTGCAGGCGTCACCGCCGAAACAGCAGTAAGCACGTCCCCTGCAGGGCGCCTGCCCGTGAGGCGGCGTTCGCGGTGGGATCCCGATCGAGGCGCGGGCTCGAAGTCCGCTGCTGCAAATGCCTCATGGCCGTGCAATACTAGCGCCCGTTTCATGCGCTTGTAGCCCGTCCCTCATGCGTCTTCCGAAGCTGCTTGTCACCGCCGCGTTACTGGTTGTTCTGCCCGTCACCGCGGCGCAGGCCGACAAGAAAACGGTTTGCACCATAACGGTCAACTCGGCGGACGAGAAAGACATCTTTCGCCGGTATCTCCCCGAGGGCGATTACGACTTCGTCGAGCTCGTGGAGCGTGGGCGTCCTGATTGGCTCGAGAGCGCCTGTCGCCAGGGCGTGCGCTGCGATGTGCTCCTCATCTCGGGTCATTTCGACGATGGCACGCAGTTCTATTCGGACCGACCGGGTGCGCGCGAATACCTGCCGGTGGACGAGATGGAGCGTGCAGCGTGCAGCGAATCCTGTCCAGGCGTGTTCAACCAGTTGAAGGAGGTGTACCTCTTTGGCTGCAACACGCTCAATGCGGACGTGCTGAGGAGCACCTCGTCGGAAGTCACGCGGAGCCTCCGGCGCGCCGGCTACTCCGCCTCCGATGCCGAGCGGGTGGCGCGACTCCTGGACCAGCAGCACGGTGACAGCAACCGTGACCGCATGCGCCAGATTTTCAGCGGAGTGCCCGTGATCTACGGGTTTTCGTCGAAGGCCCCCCTTGGCGGGGTTGCCGCATCTGTGCTCGAGCGCTACTTTCAGTCTGCCGGCACGGGCGAGATCGCGTCCGGACAGCCGAGCACCAAACTGCTGAGCCTGTTCGCGCCCGTTTCGATGACCGTTGCGCCCGGCCTCGCTGATGGCGAGGCGCAAGGGCCGTACCGTCGGGATGTCTGCGAGTTTGCCGATGATCGACCGACGGTGGCCAAAAAGCTTTCCTTCATTCGTTCCTTGCTGCACAGGGATGTGACCGAAGTGCGCATGTTCCTGGAGCGCATCGAGAAGCAGGTGATGGCGCTCACGACGGCCAATCGCGAGCGTACCGACGTGCAGGTGGAACTCGCCGCGATCGCGCAGGACACGCTCGCCCGAGAGCGGTTCCTCGACTTCTCGCGTGATGTCGATCAGGCCTCGACACGCGCGCGCATGATCGAGCTTGCACACGAGCTCGGCTGGCTGACAGTGGGCGAAAAACGCGCCGAGCTTCGGCACATGCTCGCCGACCAGGTGGCCCGCCATGCGGTCGGGCCTGCTGAGATCGATCTCGCGTGCTCGCTCGACACGCGGCATGGGCTCGGAAGCGAGATCGCGGCCCTGCCGAAGCTCGAGCTGACGGCAACTGTCGCCCACGCCGCGGTGCTTGCGTGCCTGCGCAGTCCAGAAGCGCGTCAACGCGTGCTGCAGGCGCTCTCGAGCAAGGACCAGGCGGACGTTGAGCTCGCGCAGGTGTACCTGCAGCACCGGCCCGTCACGGAAGTGCCCGAGCTTCGCGCACTCGCCACCGCCGTCACCCGGATGAATGGATCAGACTCGCAGGTCAGGGCACTTGAAGCGCTCGCGCGTCTGCAAGTCTCGGACCCTGACACCCTGCACGAGCTGGCGCGCCTCTTTCCCAACGCGAAGTCCGTCAGCGTGCAGCGTGCAATTGCCGGTGTTCTGATTCGCGCCGATCACAGCGTGCTCGCAAGACCCGAGCTCGTCAGGACATTGCGCGAACACCGGTTGAAATCCACCCAAGGCCCGGATGTCATCGACGTTCTGATCCGTCGCCTGCAGTCCTGAGCCCCTCCTGCTTGTCTTCGCTGTCGCTGCGCGCGTCATGCCCGTGCTCGGCTGAGCGGTCAGCCGTTGAGCACGCGTCCAGGGGCCCCGCGTTCGAAGGCCTCGATGTTCTCGACGGCATCGCCGTAGAACACTTGGTAAGTTTCGACGGTGACATAGCCCAGATGTGGCGTCAGCACTGTGCGCGGCGCTGCACGGATCGCCGAGCCGGGAGGCAAGGGCTCCTCCGGATACACGTCGATGCCTGCACCCGCGATCCGCTGGTGAGTGAGTGCGTCGGCGAGGGCGGCCTCGTCGATGATCGGCCCCCGCGACGTATTGACGAGATAAGCCGTGCGCTTCATTCGGGCAATTTTCTGCGCGCTGAACAGTCCGCGCGTGCGCTCGCTCAGCACGAGATGGATGCTGATGAAATTCGATCGCTCGAGCAACTCGTCAAAGGTGACGCGGGTCGCGCCGACCGCGGCCGCACGCTCATCGGAAGGGTTCTGGCTCCACGCCAGAACCCTCATTCCGAACGCCAGCCCGTAGCCGGCGATTCGCGAGCCGAGCGTGCCGAGCCCGACCACGCCCAGTGTCTTGCCGTTCAGTCCAACGCCGATCGAGGTTTGCCATTGGCCGTCCCGCAAGGCACGGTCTTCCATGGGAAGGCGCCGCGCGAGGCAAAGGACGTGCGCCCACGCCAGCTCGGCCGTGGGGTAGGGCAGGCTGCTCGTGCCGGAGACCGTGATGCCGAGACGTTTGGCCGCGACCAAGTCGATGGACGCGTTGCGCATGCCCGTGGTCACCAGCAACCGAAGATGCGGCAGCGCGCCGAGCACGTCCGCCCCAAGCGGTGTTCGTTCGCGCATCGCAACGATGACCTCATGGCCGGCGAGCCGCCTCACGAGTTCGTGCGGATCTGCAATGTGTTCGCGGAGGAATTGAATGTCGTGCCGCGGCTCGAGACGCTGCCAATCTGCCGACTCGCGTGCGGCGCCCTGATAGTCATCGAGGACGGCGATGCGCATGATGTCCTACTCCCGTGATGCCGCAAGCAGCGCCTGCCGATCGATCTTGCCGGTTCCTGTCTTCGGCAACTCGTCCATGTAGCGCACGACCCGCGGGTACTTGTATGGAACGAGCGTCGCCTTGACGAAACCCTGCAGGCTGCGCGTCATGTCGTCGTCGGGGCGGGCACCCGCGTGCAGGACAACGATCGCAACAAGTGTCTTCAGCTGGCGCGCATCATCGATGGCGAGCACGGCGCATTCGCGCACCGCGGGATGCTCGGCAAGGCAGCGCTCCACTTCGACAGGATGCACCCACTGCCCGCTGACCTTCACCAGATCGTCCGCGCGACCTTCGAAGTAATAAAACCCGTCGGCATCGATACGGAATCGGTCGCCCGTGTAGATCCAGTCGCCGCGCATCGTCTCCGCGGTCTTGTCGGGGCGCTTCCAGTAACAGGGCGCCTGAGAATCGCCGCGTACCCAGAGCACCCCGGATTCGCCGGGTGTAGCTTCCATTTCATCGTGTGTCACGAGGCGCAGGTCATAACCTGGGATCCGCCGACCGCTTGCGCCGGGGCGCTGTTGCTGCGCGGAATTCGACAGATAGATGTGCAGCAATTCGGTGGACCCGAGGCCTTCCACGATGCGCAGTCCATAGCGCCGCTGCCATTCGTCATAGATATCCCGGGAAAGGGTCTCTGCCGCGGACAGGCATAGCCTGATGCTGGAAAGGTCGCGTTGCTCAGAGCCCTCGGACCCGATGAGGGCAACGTAAAGCGTCGGCAAACCGAAGAACAGCGTAGGTCGGTGCCGTTCGATCGTGTCGAGTACGCGCCTCGCCTCCGGTCGGCTGCGCAGGAGCACGGTCGTTGCTCCCGCGCTGAAAGGAAACGTCAGTGAATTTCCGAAACCGTACGCGAAAAAAATCTTGGGTGGGGAGAAGACGATGTCGGCTGCGGTGATCCCAACAACGCCCTCGCCATAAGCGAGATGCGTATATGCCGCATCGTGCTGCAGGTGGACAACGCCTTTGGGTCGCCCGGTCGAACCCGAGCTGTACATCCAGAAAGCCATCTCGTCGCGGTGGGTGTCCACTGGGGTGAGCGCATGTGCCGAGTCCGCGATCCACGTGCACCATTCGTGCCGTGTCGCAAGTCCGGGCATGCTGGCGGAGGTACCGCCGACGACAACCACGTGTCGCAGCCGAGTCGCTACAACCTCTTCGTGCGCAAGTGCGCCGGAAAAGCTCGCGTCGACCAGAGCGGCCTCGGCACCGGTGTCGAGCAGAAGATACGCGACAAGCTCCGGCGGTGACGCGGTGTTGACGAGCACGGGAACCAGTCCTGCCCGGATCGCGCCGAAGATCGCCGCCACATACTCGGGTCCGTCATCGAGCAGCATCAGCACTCGTCCACCGCGCGCAAGTCCGAAGCGTGCGAGGCCGGCGCCGGCACGGTCCGCAAGCACGCAGAGCTCGGCGAACGTCAGGCGCTGCTCGCCGCAGATGAGCGCAACCTTGTCCGGCTGCCGGTCCAGGTTGTCGTAAAGAATGCGCGACGCGTTGTAACGTTCCGGAACCGAAAAGCCGATTTCCTGCGCGGCATGCGCTTCCTGCGGCACAGGGTCCTCGAGCCCGAGACGGCGTGTATCGTGGCAGAAGGCCGGGTCCTCGCGCCTGCGCTGCGCCACGGTGGACATGAATCGCGGTGCGCTCTCGGCAAGTCGGGCATCGCTCATGCGTCCGCTGCGCGTCATGTAATCGTATGCAAGCTCCAGCGGGTCGAGCGCCATCTTGTCCGCCATGCGCTCGTACCAGAACGAACTTGCATTCGCCGCATTCACGAGCTTCTCGACGATCGGGCGGCGTGATCGCTCGAAGCTGTCGAGCACGCCCGGAACAGACTCTCCGGCCTCCTCGAGCGCGCGGGCAAGCGCAATCGCATCATCGAACGCGAGGCGAGTTCCGGAGCCGATGGAGAAATGACCCGTGCGCAGCGCGTCGCCGATCAACACCACGTTGTCGCACGACCAGTGCCGGTTGGCCAGCAATGGAAAGTTGCGCCACGCCGACCGGTTCGAAACGAGACGGTGACCATCGAGATCACGCGCAAACACGCGCTCGCAGTAGGCACGTGAAGCGTCGTCGTCCATGCCCTGCAGGCCGGCAAGCCGCCAGGTCGCCGCGTCGCACTCGACGATGAACGTGCTTCGATCGGGCGCGTACCGGTAGTGATGCGCGACGAATGTGCCATGCTCGGTGGCGCGGAACGTGAGTGTCAGGCACTCGAAGGGCTTCGACGTGCCATACCACGCGAACCGGTTCGTGAGCCAGCCGACCTGCGGCTCGAATCGGGTGGCGAGCGCCTGCCGCACTGCGGAGTGAACGCCGTCGGCGCCCACGATGAGATCGTAATCATGAAGCTGTGCGACGCTCTCGATGCGCCGTTCGAAAAGCATGTCGACTCCGGCCGCGGCGCATTGGGCCTGCAGCAAACGCAGGAGCTCGAGCCTGCCAATCGCGCAAAAGCCGTTGCCGTCGATGTCCACGGCAGTGTTGCGATGGACGATACGCTGCATGGGCCAGGTCTCGAGCGTTCGCTGCAGGATGGCGTGCATCTCGGATGCATCGCGCTCCAGGAACTGCAACGCGCCATGAGAGAACACGACCCCGAAGCCGAATGTGGCATCGCTCGCGTTCTGCTCGATCACGACGACCCGAGTGGCCGCCCCGCTTCGCTTGGCGAGCAGTGCAAAGAGGAGACCGGCGGGTCCGGCGCCGACAACGGCGATACGCATCATGGCTCTCGTGCAAAGCGCGCACCGGCCAGGCACCTTGACGCCGGAGCGGCGGCTATGCACATTACACCCGCTATCCACCAGCGAGAAAGGCAGCGCAACATGAGTCGTGTTCTCAGCACGTTATCCCTGTTCCGCGGCGTGATCATGTGCCGCGTCGCCGCGCTCGCGCTTCTCGCGACAGGGTTGGTCATTGCTACCGCGCCCGTATGTGCCGCCGATGCAGAGGCCGACCTCGTGCGCAAGTTCTTCGCGCATCCTGACTACAGCGACGTCAGGCTCTCGCCGTCGGGAAATTATCTGGGTGCGTTGGTGCCGGCGCAGGGCCGGCTCCGCCTCGCCGTGGTGGACCTCGCCAGTCGCACGAGCAAAATCGTGGCCGCCATGGAAGGCGACGACATCGCCGGATTCGATTGGGTGAACGACGACCGGCTCGTCTTCTCGGTCGCCGACCTGCAAGAGGGCCTCGGCGTGCAGACCGGCGGTGGACTCTTTGCCGTCAACCGCGACGGGAGCTTGTTTCGCGAGCTCGCACCGACCGTGCGCAAGGTGATGAGCACCAATCGTTTCGTGTACCGGTACACGCGCCCGCTGAGCCTCTTGCACGACGGCGGTGACGACATCCTGGTCGTCTCGAACGAGACCAACGCTCGCTACCCTGACGTTTATCGCCTCAACACGCGCAGCGGACGGCGGACGCTGGTCAGCGTCGGAAAGCCCGGCGATGTCGTGCAATGGGTGGCCGATCGCCAGGGCAACGTGCGAGCTGCGGTCGTGCAGGAGCGGGGTACCCGCAACCGCGTGTTCTGGCGCGCATCCGGCGATGGCGACTGGGTCGAAATCGGTTCGTACGCGATCAACGAGTCGCAGATGGTGCCGCTCGACTTCGATGCGGATGGCACGTTGCTGGTGGGCTCGGACATCGGCCGCGACACCGCAGCCATCTACCGGTACGACGCGCAGAAACGCGCACTGGGGGAGCTCGTGGTGGCACATCCCCAGGCCGATCTCCTGACGACCTTGGTGCACGATGTCAGGACACAACGGGTGGTAGGCGTGCGCTATGAAGCCGACCGGGCGGGCGAAGCGTGGTTCGACGTCGACTACGCGCGACTGCAGAAGGGCGTCGATGCCGCGTTGCCCGACCACTTCAATCGAATCAGCAAGGCCGGTTCCAGAGTGCTGATCGAGTCGTTCTCGGATACCGATCCCGGTCGTTACTACCTCCTCGACACGGAGAAGAATCGCCTCGAGCCGGTTGCAGTGCGCCGCAAGGCGATCGATCCCGCCGAGATGCCGCATCGGCAGCCGGTCAGATACAAGGCGCGCGATGGGCTCGAGATACCGGCCTACCTGACGCTTCCGCCGAGGGGTGAGGCCAAGAACCTCCCATTGGTGCTCCTCGTGCATGGCGGACCGTGGTTGCGCGGTGGACACTGGCGATGGAACCCCGAGGCCGCATATCTCGCGACCCTGGGTTATGCCGTCCTCGAGGCCGACTTCCGCGGAAGCACTGGATGGGGACGCAAGCTCCACGTGGCAGGGTGGAAGCAGTGGGGCCTCGCGATGCAGGACGATCTCAACGATGGCATGGACTGGCTGGCAGCCCAGGGGACGATCGACCCCAAGCGCGCCTGCATCATGGGCGCGAGCTATGGTGGCTATGCCGTGATGATGGGCCTCGCCCGCGATCCCGACCGGTTTCGGTGCGGCATCAATTACGTGGGCGTGACCGACATCAACCTCATGTTCGACGTCACCTGGTCGGATTTTGCGGGATCGGACTTCATCCGCTACTCCGCCAAGGAGATGATCGGCGACCCTGATGCGGATCGCGCGCGCCTTCAGAACACCTCACCTCTGCGCAACGCCGCCAAGATCAAGAGCCCCGTGTTCATGGCGTATGGCGGACAGGATTACCGCGTGCCGGTGATCCACGGCGAACGCATGCGCGATGCGCTCGCAGCGAACGGGACAGCGGTCGAGTGGGTGGTGTATCCGGAAGAGGGCCATGGCTTCATGCGTGAAGCCAACCGGTTCGATTTCTACCGGCGGGTGGCGCAGTTTCTGGCCAAGAACCTGCGCGGATCGCCCTGAGCTCACGTCCGGTGCGCGCCACGAGGTTACGCGGTCAGCGAAGAAGATCGATCACCCGGTCGCGTCTCAGGCGCGATGCCGCTGTGGTGCGATTTGGTGGATCGACAGCGTCAGCACGAGATCGCTTCGGATGGGCACCCGATGCAGGGTCCAGTGCGCAGGGTCGTAGAGTCCTGGCCCTGCGAGCACGCGCGGAGCAAGTGTGCCCTCCACGCTCATCCGGGCGAAAGGTGCGGCGAGACCATCGCCGGTGGCCTTGCTCATCGCTTCCTTGCATGTCCAGGTCGAAAGGAGCGCGCTGTGGCGTTCGGGTTCCGGTAAGCGCGCAATGTGTGCTCGCTCGATCGGAGAAAGAATCCTGCGCGCGATTCGATCCACTGCCACCGGTCGCGCCAGGTATTCGACGTCCACGCCGAGTCGATACCGGTCATCCACTCCGGTCGCGATCGCGAACGCGGCGATATCACGCGTGTGTGTAACGTTGAAGTCGACTCCCGGCCTGTCTTGCACGAAAGGGCGGCCGCGCGGCTCACGCCCGAGAACGACCTCGCGCGGCGCCACATGCAGCACGCTGCTAAGCAGCAGCCTGAGGGTGCCGCGACCGATGATGTATCGTTCGCGTAGTATCGGGTGAGCGAACCGCGCGGACCTCGCTGTCTCCTCGCGCGAGAGCGATGACGCGTACGCGACAAGGCCGTCGTTGGCCGCAGCAAGTTCGCGCCACCAGATGGAGACCGTGTATCCCGGCGAGCCGCAGCTCATTGCAATCGTTCGTGCTCGGTGCAATCGATCGTCCATCATGCCCTCTGACCCCTTTTTGAACCCGGATGGCTCGACCGTGCGAAGCCGGTTGATGGAGGCTGTTCTGCACGCGCTCACGCGCATTCCGCTGTCCATGCTCTATGGACTCGGCTGGGGTGCGTACATCCTGGCCTTCGAGGTGTTTCGGTGGCGGCGCAATCTTGCTCGCGCGAATCTGCGCGGTGCGTTCCCGGAAAAATCCGAGAGCGAGATCGACGCCCTCCTGAGGCAGTCGTACCGCAATCTCGGCACGATGATCGCAGAGGCAGTGCATGGATTTGGAGCGACCCGCGAACAAATGCGCCAATGTGTGCACTTCGAGAATGCCGAAGTGCCGCTTCAATACATCCGTGCCGGGCGCTCGATTGTGCTGCTCGCCGGACATTTCTGCAATTGGGAATGGCTGCTCACAGGCTCGGCTGCACGCCTCACTGTTCCGATCAATGCCGTGTACAAGCCACAACGCACGCAAGCAGTCGATCGATTCCTGCGCAAGGCGCGCACCCGTTTCGGGGGTAATCCGATCCCGGTGCGCACGTTTCTGCACGAGGTCATGCGCAGGCGGCATGAGGCTCGCATCTATGCGCTCGTGGCGGACCAAACGCCGATGCGACATGAGGATAAGCACTGGACTGTTTTCCTCCACCGCGACACGGCGTTCTATACGGGGGCTGGAAAGATCGCTCGCCTTCTTGGCGCTCCCGTGATCTTCGTCGCGATGCACCGAACCGCCCGCGGACAGTACAACGCCCGCTTCGAAGTTCTGGCGGAGCCCCCCTATTGCAGGGAAAGCGATAGCGCCGTGATCGAAGCGTATGCGCGTGCGCTCGAGCGCGAGATCCGCACAAGTCCTGCCGATTGGCTGTGGGTGCACCGCAAGTGGAAATATCCCAAGCCCGAAACCAGCGATGCGCCTTCGCACGCCGAAGAGACCCCCGTTAACTGAGAACATGCGCCCGCGTGTGCGCGAGCGGGCATGCGCGTCCCGCGCCAGACGAACGACGCCGCCTGCAGGCACGCCGTTCGCATGCGCCTGCGCAATCATCGCCGCGCTCAGCGCACTGAGCGGATGCGGCAACGAGTCGCCACGGCCCGCGATCCACGGCGCCGCCATCGCCATCGTTCTCGAGGATTTCGTGCAGGTGCCCGCCAGCAGCACCTCGCTACCGAGAGCGCGCATCAACAGCATGATTGCCGCGCCGGATGGATCGCACCGGCTCTTCGTGAACGACATGGTTGGCAAGATCTACATCGTTCAGGATCGCAAGATCATGAACGCACCGTTCCTGGACATGGCGGTCGCGCGCAAGGATGCTTTCACGAGCGAGGACCTGTTCGAGCAGGGGCTCAACACTTTCGCTTTCCATCCGGACTTCGCGCGGATCGGGCAGCCTGGATATGGCAGGCTCTATACGTTCAGCACGGAGCGCGTCGGATCGGGCAAGGCCCGCCATGCGCTCGCCAACCAGCAGGCTGCGCATCACGACGTCGTGGCGGAATGGAGGCTCGATGCGCGCAATGCGAACAGGGTGGACCCGGAGAGCCGTCGCGAGTTGCTGCGCATTGCCCATCCACTACATGACCACGTTGGTGGCCAGATTGCGTTCAGCCCTCGTGCGCAACCCGGGTCCGCAGACTACGGCATGCTGTACATCGGCGTCGGCGACGGCGGCAATACCGTGCCGCGCAGCCATCAGGTCGATGCATGGCGTACCGCGCAGGACAAGAGCTTGCCATTCGGGAAGCTCCTGCGCATCAACCCGCTTGGTGCAACGGACATTCCGTATACGGTTCCGAGCGACAACCCGTTCGTGAATGAACGAGGCGCGCTGGGGGAGATCTGGGCGTTGGGTTTGCGCAACCCGTCGCGGTTCAGTTGGGACTCGGCGGGCGACGGGAAGCTTCTGATCGCCGACATCGGGCAGACACAACTCGAGGAGATCAACGTCGGTCAGGCGGGCGCAAATTACGGCTGGAGCCAGCGCGAAGGGATGCGGCTCGTGAGGCATGCCGACGAGCGGCAGCGCGGCAACCTGCCGCTGTATGACCGTCTTCTCGGCTTCACCTATCCCGCCGTGTCGTACGGGCACCACGTCGGATTCGCGGTTACCGGCGGTTTCGTGTACAGGGGTACCGCATTGCCCGTCCTCACCGGGATGTATGTGTTCGGAGACGTCGTCAATGGCCGGGTTTTCGCCACAGCGGTCGAGCAGTTGCAATCGGGGCGGCAAGCACCCATGTATGAGCTGCGGTTCAGCTACGGTGGCATGGAGCAGACACTGCTGCAGATTCTGCGTACCGGGCGGGCCGATCTGCGGATCGCCGTCGACGAGCGCGGCGAGATGTACCTGTTGTCGAAGCAGGACGGAACCATCCGGCGTTTTGCAGGGACCGTCGCATCCGAAACCGGTACATGGCCGCTGGAGCACCCCACCGACCCGCTGGATGACGCCACGGTTCTGCAGCGCGTGGCGGCGCCGCTTGGCGGCACCGTATCTGACGTGCTGGAGAGGCTCAAGACGTTGTCGCAGAGCCGACCAAAACGTTAGCCGAACATGGCGGCAGGCTCTTGAACTTCAGGGCTCCGGCCGCATCTATGGACGAGTAGGAGAAATGTAGCGAGGCAGCGCATCGTCATAGGCAATTGCTCTGCATTTGGTGTTGCAACATCGCACGTATTTCGCTATAATTCTCGACTTCGCTGCTCTTAACCCCGCGGTAAGCATCGCGGGCATTCCGAGAGCAGCCTGCTCTTTAAAAACGTGACAACCGATAGGTGTGGGTGCTGAGGTTTTGGTGCCTGGCTTTGGCTTTTGCTGGGTGGCGCGAGCTGCCTGGTGGGGGGTGGAGCTGGGGGCAAAAGAAACTGAAGTGCTCACGCGAAGAAAGTCTTGTCTTCTCTGGCTTAACGGCTGGGGAGGGTGAGTCCAACGTCGATTGAGTAGCTTTGCAAACAGATCGAGCTTTTCAACTGAAGAGTTTGATCCTGGCTCAGATTGAACGCTGGCGGCATGCTTTACACATGCAAGTCGAACGGGGTGAAGGGGCAACTCTTCATTCAGTGGCGAACGGGTGAGTAATACATCGGAACGTACCTCGTAGTGGGGGATAACTCGGCGAAAGCCGTGCTAATACCGCATATGCTCTACGGAGGAAAGCAGGGGACCTGAGAGGGCCTTGTGCTATGGGAGCGGCCGATGTCCGATTAGCTTGTTGGTGGGGTAATGGCCTACCAAGGCGACGATCGGTAGCTGGTCTGAGAGGATGATCAGCCACACTGGGACTGAGACACGGCCCAGACTCCTACGGGAGGCAGCAGTGGGGAATTTTGGACAATGGGGGCAACCCTGATCCAGCC
>JALYXY010000135.1 GCA_030946875.1 Pseudomonadota bacterium
CCCGTCGGGTCGGCGCTGAGGTGCAAGGGGTTCCTCGCTCGCAAATGGCGAACCGGGATCACCCTCGCGCTGCACGTCAATGAATTCGATCTGAAGACAGAAACCAAGGAAGGAAACTGACATGCCCCGTCCCATGGGAAGAAACGCCAAAGGCAAGGGTAA
This sequence comes from Pseudomonadota bacterium, assembly GCA_030946875.1. GTDB lineage: Bacteria > Pseudomonadota > Gammaproteobacteria > Burkholderiales > Casimicrobiaceae > CAIWHR01. Next base: position 163 of record JALYXY010000135.1, read on the forward strand.
AGGCAAGGATGGCAAGAAGCGCGAACGCGGCAACAACCTGTTCAAGCGCAAGAAGTTCTGCCGCTTCACCGCCGAGGGCGTCAAGGAAATCGATTACAAGGACATCGACATCCTCAAGGATTTCGTGCAGGAGAACGGCAAGATCATGCCGGCCCGGATCACCGGCACCAAGGCCCGCTATCAGCGCCAGTTATCGACGGCGATCAAGCGCGCGCGCTACCTCGCGCTCCTTCCCTACACCGATCTCCACTGAGCGAGGCACTCATGCAAATCATCCTGCTCGAGAAAGTGGTGAATGTCGGCAATCTTGGCGACGTGGTGAAGGTCAAGCAGGGATACGCGCGCAACTACCTCATCCCGCAAGGCAAGGCCAAGCGCGCCACGCCTGAGAACGTCGCTTCCATCGAAGAGAAGCGTTCCGAGCTCGAGAGCGCCGCGAACGCAAAGTTCGAGGCCGCGCAGGGCCAGGCGGCGAGGCTCGAAGGCATGAAGGTGGAAATCTCGCAGAAGGCCGGCGTCGACGGTCGTCTGTTCGGTTCCGTAACCAATGCCGACGTAGCCGAGGCGCTCAAGGCGCGCGGCTTCGAAGTCGAGAAATCCGCTGTTCGCATGCCGTCGGGACCGTTGAAGCAGATCGGCGAATATCCACTGGCGGTCGCTCTGCATGCGGACGTGCACGCCAACGTCATCGTCCACGTCGTCGGAGAAACTGCCGCCGGCTGATGTAGGCGCGTGTCGAGGTCGAGGCTGCCCATCAGAACGGTCGGCGGCCTCGTCATTGATCATTGGCAATCCATGCAAAGGGCGCTCACGTCGAGCGCCCTTTTTGTCGCCGGGCGTTCGTACTTCGCCTGCGCTCGAGACGGTAGAATCATCGTGCGGAAGACGTTATGCCTGACGATCCCAAAGTCGACCTGATCAAGCTGCCTCCCCATTCACTGGAGGCGGAACAGTCGGTGCTCGGCGGACTCCTCCTCGACAACGACGCGACGGATCGCATCGGCGACATCATCTCGGCACCGGATTTCTACAGCGAGGCGCACCGGCTGATCTTTCATCACATCGTGGGGCTCGTCGGAGACGGCAAGCCTGCCGATGTGGTCACCGTGTCCGAAGCGCTCTCGTCGGCGCAGAAGCTCGATTACATCGGTGGCCTGCAGTATCTCGGCGCGCTCGTGCAGAACGTGCCCACGGCTGCCAACATCCGCCACTACGCGAACATCGTGCGGGAGCGGTCGATCCTGCGCCAGCTCGCGGCCACCGCCGGCGATATCGCCGACACCGCGTACAACCCGCTCGGTAGGAGTGCCAAGGAGATACTCGACCAGGCGGAAGCAAAGGTTCTGCACATCGCGGAGCAGGGCTCGCGTGGGCAGCAGCAATTCGCGCCGATCGGCGAGCTCCTGATCGGCGTCGTGGAGCGCATCGAGGCGCTTTTCAACCGCGACGATCCGTCCGAGGTGACGGGTGTCCCGACGGGCTTCTCCGATCTCGACAAGATGACCTCCGGGATGCAGGCCGGCGATCTCGTCGTCGTGGCAGGCAGACCCTCCATGGGCAAGACCGCCTTCGCGTTGAACGTCGGTGAGCACGTCGCCCTCGCTGCAGGCTTGCCAGTGGCCGTGTTCTCGATGGAAATGGGCGCCTCACAGCTCGCCCTGCGGATGATCGGCTCCGTCGGCCGCCTGGATCAGCAGAGGCTTCGTACGGGACGTCTGGTGAGCGACGATTGGGAGCGCCTTTCATCGGCGCTGGGGCGCCTCAACGAGGCCCCCATCCTCATTGACGAAACACCGGCGCTCAACTCGATCGAGGTGCGATCCCGGGCGCGACGCCTGATGAAGACGTACGGCAAGCTCGGGCTCGTCATCGTCGACTACCTGCAGCTCATGCAGGCCTCCTCGCAGGGCGAGAATCGGGCGACGGAGATCTCGGAGATTTCGCGATCCATGAAGGCGCTCGCGAAGGAGCTCAAAGTGCCCGTGATGGCATTGTCGCAGCTCAACCGTTCGCTCGAGCAGCGACCGAACAAGCGGCCCGTGATGTCCGATCTTCGCGAATCTGGTGCAATCGAGCAGGATGCCGACGTGATCCTGTTCATCTACCGCGACGAGGTCTACAACCCCGATACGCAGGACAAGGGCACGGCCGAGATCATCATCGCCAAGCAGAGAAACGGCCCCATCGGCACGGTGCGGCTCACGTTCCTCGGCGAGTTCACGCGTTTCGAGAACTTCGCGACCGCCGGCTCGTACTGATCGCGCCCAAAGGCACAACGCTTCTTTATCTGTAGCGCCGGTGCAAGCTCCCCCGTCACGCAACGCACCGTGCCCGTGTCGCAGCGGCAAGCGCTACAAGGATTGTCACGGGGCGCTCGGCGCGCACGCATCCTTGGCGAGGGCGGCTCCCGTCGCCGATACGCGCCTCACCTCCGCCCTCGCGCTGCAGCAGGCAGGTAAGCTCGCCGATGCTGCGGCGCTCTATGAAGCGGTGCTGCTCGACAGTCCCGGCAGCTTCGATGCGCTGCACATGCTTGCCGTGGTGCGCTACCAGCAGGGATCTTTCGACGCAGCGCTCGAGGGCATCGACCGCGCGCTCGCGCTGCAGCCGGCCAATGCCCCCGCGCTCCTCAACCGACGTCTCATCGTTTCGGGCCTCGAACGACGTCCCATTGCCGAGGAGCTGGTGCGCGAATCCATGCGCGCTCACCGGGCACCAGAGCCCGGCACACCCGAGCGCGAGCACCCTTCGACGCGCGTGATCGCCTTCTACCTGCCGCAATACCATCGTATTCCGGAAAACGACGCATGGTGGGGCGAAGGCTTCACGGAGTGGACGAACGTGCGTCGTGCAGGACCGGTATTCGAGGGGCACCTGCAGCCGCACGAGCCCGCGGAGCTCGGGTACTACGATCTCAGCGATCCAGGAGTGGCCGAGCACCAGGCCACGCTCGCCCGCGAGCATGGTGTCGATGCATTCTGCTATTACTACTACTGGTTCGGGGGCAAGCGACTGCTCCAGGCGCCGCTCGACGCCATGCTCGCGTCGAAACGGCCGGATTTTCCTTTTTGCATCTGCTGGGCAAACGAGAACTGGACCCGCCGCTGGGACGGGCTCGACCAGGAAATCCTGATCGGGCAGCGGTATTCCCCGGAGGACAGCCTGGGGTTCATTCGCAGCCTGTATCCGTTCTTCAGCGACCCGCGCTACGTGCGAGTGCACGGGCGCCCTTTGCTGCTCGTCTACAAACTCAGCGATATTCCCGACGTGCAGTCGACCGTTGCGGTGTGGCGCAGCGCCGCTCGTGCTGAAGGGATCGGTGAGATCTACCTCGCGTCCGTGCAGCGGCATGCGGTCGACGATGGCACCGCTTTGGGCATGGATGCCACGGTCGAGTTTCCGCCCATCGGCCATGCGGCAGAAAGCGCGAGAGACGAGGTCCGGGGTCTCTCACCAGAGTTTCGCGGCGCCATCTTCGAATACAAGAGCGTCGCCGCGCACTATCTCGCGCTACCCAAGCCGCCGTTCAGGCAGTTTCGCGGCGTCACTCCGATGTGGGACAACACGGCGCGACGACCGAATGACGGCATGATCGTCGATGCGTCGACGCCCGACATGTTTCGCGTGTGGCTCGAGTACGCTCTGCGGCAGACCCTGCTGCGCCGACAGGCTGACGAGCGCATCGTGTTCATCAATGCCTGGAACGAGTGGGCCGAGGGCAGTCATCTGGAGCCCGACGTGCGTTATGGTCGCTCCTACCTCGAAGCGGTCAGAGACGCACGCGCCGTCGAACGCGGCACGCGAGTGTCGCGACCATCGCTCGAGATGATCGCAGGCGAGCTCGCACGGGCTCGGCAAAACGGTCATGTTTCCGTGCATCACTTTGCCGGGGCAGCGGGCGATACGACCGACATCGAGCTGATGCGCGGTTCGCGCCCCGCACGCGGTGAACGCGGCACGTCGGTGGTGGTGCCGGTGTACAACCACGCACGTTTCGTCCGCCGCATGCTGGAATCCATCGCCTTGCAAACCATGCCGCCGCTGGAAGTCATCGTCGTCGATGATGGGTCGAAGGACGACAGCGGCTCGATCATCGAAGCTTTCGCGCAAACGGCCCCGTGGCCGGTGACCCTCGTGCGGCAGCCCAATGCGGGGGCGCACATCGCGCTCAACCGAGGGCTCATGCTCGCCAGGGGCGACACCATCGCCCTCGTCAACTCGGACGACATGTTCGCACCTACGCGCCTCGCGAGGCTCGTCGCCGCGCTGGGTGTGGACACCGCGCTTGCATTCTCCGACACCGAATTCATCGATGACGAGGACCAGCCGATCGATACCGCATACGTGCGACAACTGCGCGAACGCATCGATGCGGCGCCGCGCTTTCCGAGCCTCCTCTATTCGCTCGTGGTCGAGAACATCGCGATCTCGACCGGTAACTTCGTGTTCCGCCGTGCGTTGCTCGAACAGGTCGGCGGTTTCGCACCGCTCGCGATCTGCCTCGACTGGGACTTTCTACTGGCGGCGAGCTATGCCACGCGCATCGCGTTCGTGCAGGAGCGGCTGTATCGATATCGGCTGCACGACGCGAACGCCTTCAGCGGCCTGCGTCTGCGTGGCCGCTGGGAGGGCGAGCTCCTGCTCGACGAATTCTTCGCTCGCGTGGACCGGCATCCGTGGCTCAACGACGCCACGCGTCCTGCCTTCCTCGCCCATGCGCGATCCGTCGGTCTCGGCGGCTACTTGCGCGGAGCGCGTACCTGAGGGTGGCCGCTACAGAATGTCGGCCGCGTGATCGGCAAGCCGCGAACGCTCACCGCGCTGCAAAGTCACGTGCCCGGAGTGCTCCCAGCCTTTGAATCGATCGACGACGTAGGTGATACCGGAGCTGCCCTCGGTGAGATAAGGCGTGTCGATCTGGGCGATGTTGCCGAGGCAAACCACCTTGGTGCCGGGACCCGCGCGGGTCACCAGCGTCTTCATCTGTTTCGGGGTGAGGTTTTGCGCCTCGTCGATGATCAGGAACTTGTTGATGAAGGTGCGCCCGCGCATGAAGTTGAGTGACTTGACCTTGATGCGCGAGCGGATGAGATCGCGTGTCGCGGCCCGGCCCCATTCGCCGGCCTCGTCGTCGGTCTTGTTGAGCACGTCGAGGTTGTCCTCCAGCGCGCCCATCCATGGGTTCATCTTTTCCTCTTCGGTGCCGGGGAGGAACCCGATGTCCTCGCCGACCGGCACCGTCACGCGCGTCATGATGATCTCCGAGTACACCTTGAACTCGAGGGTCAGCATGAGGCCCGCGGCGAGCGTCAGGAGGGTCTTGCCCGTACCTGCCTGACCGAGCAGCGAGACGAAGTCGACGTCGGGGTTCATGAGGAGATTGATCGCGAAGTTCTGCTCGCGGTTGCGCGCGGTGATCCCCCATACGTTGTTCTTCTGATGCGTGTAATCCTTGAGCGTCTGCAGCACGGCCGTGCGCCCGTTGAGCTCCCGCACCGTTGCGTAGAATGGCGCCTGGCCTGACGCCTCCTGGTACACGAATTCATTGACCAGGAGCGACGTCACGAGAGGGCCGGTGATGCGGTACAGCGTGTGACCTCCTTGCTGCCACGACTCCATGCCCTTGGCGTGGCGATCCCAGAAGTCCGCCGGCAGCTCGCGCATGCCGCTGTAGAGGAGCTCCGTATCCTCGAGCACCTTGTCATTGGTGTAATCCTCCGCCGCCATCCCCAGCGCACGCGCCTTGATGCGCATGTTGATGTCCTTCGACACCAGGATGACGCTGCGCTTGGAATGCGCTTGTTGCAGGTGCATGACGACCGCGAGAATCTGGTTGTCCGCCTTGCCGTTGGCGAGCGACGCGGGCAATTGCGTGGAGATCGCTTCGGTCTGGAGGAAGAGCCGTCCCGTCGCTGCGCCCCCGGACTTCGCATCGAGCTCGATACCCTCGGCAATCCCGTTCGTCGTCGCCGTCACGAGATCATCGAGGAAGCGCGACACCTGGCGCGCGTTGCGCGCGACCTCCGTCATGCCCTTCTTGTTGTTGTCGAGCTCCTCGAGCGTGAGGATCGGCAGGTAGATATCGTGTTCTTCGAAACGGAAAAGGCTCGTCGGATCGTGCATCAGCACGTTGGTGTCGAGCACGAAGAGCTTGCTGGCGATCTGGAGGCGGGTGGTCTGACCGAGCCGGTTGGATGTCTTGGCGATCTTGCGGGCTACGAGGGTGAGGGGCGCGGGGCGGATCTTGCGCTCGACCATGGGGCTCCTTCGGCGAACGGGGTGAATGAAGCTGACGCTGGTCTATCGTAGAACGCGGATTCCCGCCAACGCAAGCAATTGTCGAGTCGCACCGTAGGGCGCACCTTCGCATGTGGCAGCGGAGGGCGTTGCAAGCGGCGCAAGCGCCACACCCTGCGCCATGTTTCGACTGTCACGGCAGGCCGCGCACGGCGTCGAGCACTTCCTGCACGTGGCCGGGCACCTTGACCCCGCGCCATTCGCGGGCGAGGTTGCCGTGGCGATCGATCAGGAACGTGCTGCGCTCGACGCCGCGTACCTGTCGCCCGTACATGTTCTTGGTCTTGAGCACGCCGAACTGGCTGCACAAGCGCTCGTCGGGATCGGAGATGAGGGGAAACGGAAAGGCCATCTTGCTCCTGAATCTCTCGTGCGATTTGATGCTGTCGCGCGAGACGCCGGCGATCACGGCTCCCGCCTTCTCGAATTCAGGGTGCAGATCACGAAACTGCTGGCCCTCGGTGGTGCATCCCGGCGTGTCGTCCTTGGGATAGAAGTACAGAACGACCGCGCGACCAGCGTGGTCCTGCAATCGAAACAGATCACCGCCGGTTGCGGGCGCGGAAAAGTCGGGCACGCGGTTGGAAAGCATGTTCGCTCCTGATCAACGGACGGGGGACACGTCGCCCAGAAATTCCTGGCCCTGCACCAGCAGGGTACCGGAGCGGCCGGGGACCTCCGCCAGGCCGACCATGCAGCGTGGGAGCACGAGCGCCTCCACACCTTCGAACAGGGTGCGCAGCGAGCAGAGCTTCCAGCCCTGTGCTTTCCAGCCGGTGAGCAGCTGCTCGAAGACCTGCGCGAGGCGCATGCCCTCGAGCTCTGCATGAAGGGTATACACGTGTCCGGTGCGCACCGGTTGAGACGTTCGCGCGAGGAGATGCGCCGCCGCATTCTCCTCTGTGACGCCGTCGCGACCGATGATCTCGTCGAGCGTCGGCAAGGTCGTAGGCAATTGCGGGCAACGCACGATCTCGCCATTCCATACCGGCACGTGCGGGCCGATTCCGCGCCCATCCGAGCAATAGTCGAATCCGAGTCGCTGGGTGAGCCGCAGTGCGTGAACGTTCATCTGCCATCCCGCGGCACCGTGCGTTCGTGGGGGTGCCTTGAAGATCTCGGTGAACCGATCGCACGCGCGCTGCATCTCGGCATGCGTCCACGCCACATCCGCACCGGCGACGCCGTCCTGCCATCGCACGTGGTCCCAGCAATGGATACCTACCTCGAACCCGGCGTCGCGCACGCTGCGGATGACATGGCGGCCGCGGCGGACGATGTCGGGCCCAGGAAGCAGCGTGCCGTACAGCAGCGTGCGCAGGCCGTAATGCTTCACCACCGAGGTGCGCTTTACCTTGCCCACGAAGCCGCGACGAAAAACGCGTCTGATCGCGCGCCCCGTGTGGTCCGGGCCGAGACTCCAGAGGAACGTTGCGTCCGCGCCGTGCTTGCGCAGCACCTCGACCAGCGCAGGCACGCCTTCGCGCGTGCCGCGCAACGTATCGACGTCGACCTTCAGCGCGAGATTCACTACCGGACTTGACCAGGCGGCGGTGGTCAGTCGACGAGCTGCCGCGCTTCGGCGACCCGGCTGCGGTACGCGTCGAAGATGCGGGCAAGCGCTTCCTCCATCGATACGCGCGGTTGCCAGTCGAGATCGCGGCAGGTGTTGTCGATGCGCGGGACACGGTTCTGCACGTCCTGGTACCCCGCGCCGTAATACTCGCTCGCCGTCGTCTCGACCAGTCGAACGTCAGCCGCACTGTCGCGATACTCCGGGTAGTGTGCGGCGAGCTCGAGCATCATCGTGGCGAGCTCGCGCACGGAAAAGTTGTTCGCCGGATTACCGATGTTGTAGATCTTGCCTGCAGCCACCCCGTTGCGGTTGTCGATTATCTTCATCAGCGCATCCACGCCATCGTCGATGTAGGTGAATGCGCGCTTCTGCGTGCCGCCATCCACGAGCTTGATGTCCTCGCCGCGCAGGATATGTCCCAGAAACTGGGTGATTACGCGCGAACTGCCTTCCTTGGCCGTGTTGATGGAGTCGAGCCCGGAACCGATCCAATTAAAGGGCCGGAAGAGCGTGTAGTCGAGACCCTCCTGCATCCCATAGGCGTGGATCACACGGTCCATGAGCTGCTTCGCGCAGGAATAGATCCAGCGCGGCTTGTTGATGGGGCCGAGCACGAGCTCCGATGCGTCCGGATCGAACTCCGCGTCGCGGCACATTCCATACACTTCGGACGTCGATGGAAAGATGATTCGCTTCTTGTGCCGCACGCACTGGCGCACGATAGGAAGGTTCGCCTCGAAATCGAGCTCGAACACGCGAAGGGGTTCGCGCACATAGGTGGCCGGCGTGGCGATGGCCACGAGCGGCAGCACGGTGTCGCATTTCTTGATGTGATACTCGATCCACTCCTTGTTGATCGTGATGTCGCCTTCGAAGAAATGAAAGCGCGGATTGGCCAACAGGTCGGTGACGCGCTCGGACTGCATGTCCATGCCGAACACTTCCCAGTCGGTGGTCTCGAGGATGCGATTGGACAGGTGATGGCCGATGAAGCCGTTGACGCCGAGGATCAGGATTTTTTTCATGGCGAGTGGACAGGGCGTGAAGGAATGTCGGCCGGGTTTGGCTGCGGTCCCGCGTGGGGCTGCCGCGCCTCGAGCCGCCTGCTGTAGCGACCGATGGGAATCATCAGCATGTAGGCGAAGGTCGCGAAACTCGCGTTCGTCCACCAGGCCAACGCGAGTGCGGCGATTCCGATCACGACCAGCCCACCGATGCGCAGGCGCGCCGCATGATACGTGCCATCGGGCATCGGGGTGCTGCACAGTTCGGGATGCCGCCGGATATAGCGGGCCTTCCAGAGACCGACCAGAGCGAGACCCATCATGTTGCCGTTGTAGAGAACCTGCGACGCGAATTCGGTTCCGTATTCGCC
>JALYXY010000138.1 GCA_030946875.1 Pseudomonadota bacterium
CCGCAGCTCGAGCAGCGCCGGCAAGTGCCAGCGCGCAGAGCAAAACCGTAGTGACACGAACGAGCTTGACGATCTGCAATCGACCTCCTGGAGTGGCGTTGTGTTGCGGTGGGGATCAGGCCCCGAGGGCGCTCAGCATCTCACGCACGTACTCGGCATCGGACACCATCACGAGCATGTCTGCGGCGCCGCGCAGCGCGTTTAGGGTGCCATCGGGCAGTGACCCGCCGCCGGCCGCATCCTGGATCAGGATACCGGTGACGAGCACGCCCTTGTCGTGCGCCATCTGCCCGATGGCAGGGGCGAGCGCCACGTTGTCGCCCTCCACGGCCACCACGAAGACCATGTCCGCGCTACGAATCGCCCGACCGACTTCGCTGCCCTGCTCCGCAATGGCCTGCAGCATCGCTTCGCCGCTTGCGCTGCGCGCAGCGCCCCCGGCGAGCGCCTCCACGTGACGCATGTCGCCGCGGGCGATCTCCTGGGCGATGCGGCTCCCACCTTCGCCCAGGCCGATCAGCTTGATGGCGCGAGGCTTCGAGTTGGGATAGGGAATGCGATATCGGGTATCCGCCGCGGCGGCGCGCGATTCGCTGAGGGGTTGTGTCATGTCCATGGGTCTACCGTGCAGTGGATGGGGTTCGATCGTCCTTGGCCGACGAGGGTGTGCAAGGCTTCGTCTGTTTGCTGCAGCGTGAAACGGTGGGTGGACAGTTCCTCCAACGGATAACGGCCACCCGCGATGACATCGAGCGCCATCTCGACGGACTGGTAGCTGTGCCCGCGCATGCCCTTCACCGTGACGAACTTGGAGATCAGGAGGTCACTCGGAAACTGCGGGATCGGTTGGCCTTTCTGTCCGCCGAGAATCACCCGGCCGCTCTTTCTCGCGAGCTGCAGTGCCGAGATGACCGTTGACGGGCCGCCCGAGGCGCAGTCGATGACCAGATCCGCCATGCGCCCGCCCGTGACCTCACCGACCGTTTCGAGGAGATCCTGCTCCTCGATATTGATCGTGTGGTCGGCGCCAAGTTTCTTGGCAAGCGCGAGCCGGAACGTATCTGTCGGGTTGCCGAGCCCGGTGACCACGATGCGCGAGGCGCCGGCGTGACGCGCCGCGACCACACAGGCCAACCCTTGCTGTCCGGGCCCCTGGATGACGACGGTTTCGCCCACGGCGATCTTGCCTTGCAGGTAGCTCCACTCGAAGCCGTTGCCGAGGGGCAGCGCGAGCGCCGCGAGGCTGGCCGGCACGTGTTCGGGCACCCGGTGGAAGACGGCGTTTGGGTGCAGGTACTGGTACTGACTGTAGCCGCCCCATAACGATGGCGCAACGCTCACCGGCGTCGAGCCATAGCGCAACGTCCCCGGCCGCAACTCCGTGGCGTCGCACAGCCGGAAATCTCCCGAGCGGCAGTAGTCGCAGTGGCCGCAGGGAATGTACTCCTCCAGCGCAATGCGGTCGCCCTCCCTGAGGTTCCAGCGCGCCGCGGCATCACGACCGAGGTGGCTGACGTGCCCGACGGTCTCGTGGCCCAGGATCAACGGCCCACGTTGCTGCGGATAGCGCGTGTAGTAGCCCCAGTCGCTGCCACAGACGCCGGTCAGCTCGACCTTGAGCATTCCGGCGTCGGCGGCGATCTCGGGGAACCGAAACTCACGAACCTCCGTGCGTCCAGGCGCCACCGCGACCGCAGCGTGCACGGCGTCGCTCATGCCGCCGCTCGCGTCATGCAACGTTGCGTAGTCATCGCATGTACGAGCTACAGGGTCTCGTCGGCCTTGAGCACGCCCGCTGCGCGCAGGGCGCCCTCGAGCCACTTGGGCCGCAGGTTCCTGCCTGCGGCGATGTCTGAGAGACGTGTGCGCTCGTCAGCCACCTTGCCGGCTGCAAGGTCGAGCAGCGATGCGGCCTTCTCTCGCTCGATGACGACGACGCCGTCGGCGTCACCGACCACGAGATCGCCCGGTTGAACCGCCACGCCGCCACAGGCGATGGGCCAGTTGATGCGTCCGGGCACGAACTTCGTCGGGCCGTTCGGATTGGCCCCGACCGCATACACCGGAAAGCCGAGCGAACGCAGCTCATCGGTGTCGCGCACCGCCGCGTCGATGACAACGCCGCCAATGCCCATCTTCTTGCACGCGTTGATCATGATCGAGCCCATCAGCGCACAGGTGCGATCACTCTTGCCATCGATGACCAGGATGTCACCGGGCTTCGCCATCGACATCGCGGCATGGATCATCAGGTTGTCCCCCGGCCGCACCTCGATCGTGAACGCCGGTCCCGCCATGCGCATGCTCGGTGCCACCGGTGCGATGCGGCCGCTCATGGTGCCCCGGCGACCGGCCACGTCGGCGAGGATCGATGCGGCGTACTGCGAGGCGCGCTCGACCACATCCGGAGCGACGCGCTCGAAGTCACGGCGGATATCGGCGAGGGATGTTGCGGCGTTGGTGCTCATCGTTGCTCCTTGGCTAGCTGCGGTCTACTGCTGCGGAAGAGCGCGGCCAGGATGCCCGCGCTTGGCGAGGAGCCGGTCGAGCCGCGGGTACACGCGGCGTGCGTTACCCTCGAAGATCTTGTAGCGGTCGACATCGCTCAGGGCGCCGATCTGATCCACGTAGCGGCGAGTGTCGTCGTAGTAGTGCCCGGTCGTGGGATCGATGCCCTTCACCGCACCCAGCATCTCCGACGCGAACAGCATGTTGTCGACTGGGATCACCTTGCTCATGAGCTCGATGCCAGGCAGGTGGTACACGCAGGTGTCGAAAAATACGTTGCGGAGGAGGTGCTCGGTGAGGAGCGGCTTCTTCATCTCCTGGGCGAGGCCGCGATAGCGACCCCAATGGAACGGCACCGCGCCGCCGCCGTGCGGAATGACGAGCTTCAGCGCCGGAAAATCCTTGAAGAGGTCGCCCTGTATGAGCTGCATGAACGCGGTGGTGTCGGCGTTGATGTAGTGCGCGCCGGTGTGATGGAAGTTGGGGTTGCACGAGGAGCTGACGTGGATCATCGCCGGCACCTCGAGCTCGCACAGCTTCTCGTACACGGGATACCACTGCCGGTCCGTGAGCGGCGCTCCGTTCCAGTAGCCGCCCGACGGGTCGGGGTTCAGGTTCACGCCCACGAAGCCGAGCTCGTTCACCACGCGCTCGAGCTCCGCGACCACATTGGCCGGTGGAGACCCCGGATGCTGCGGCAACTGTGCAACCGGGGCGAAATTGGCGGGGAGGAGCGTGCAGATCCGCGCGATGAGGTCGTTGCTGACCTGAGTCCACTGCATGCTGATCGCCTCGGTGCCTACATGGTGCGCCATCCCCGCCGCACGCGGCGAGAAGAGGGTGAGATCGCTTCCGCGCTCCTTCTGCAGCTTGAGCTGCGGCGCAACGCTTCGCACGAGCTCCTCATCGCTGATGCCGAGGTCGGTCGTCGTGGGCCGGCGCGCAGAGTCGGCAAGTCCCGCGAGCTGCTTGTCGCGAAACCCGTGAACCGCTGGCGGCTCGGTCGTGTAGTGCCCATGGATGTCGATGATCATGCAGGACTCGCGTTCGTGGTGTTGGCACTCGCAGTTGCGAGAAACTCGAGGAGCTGTTGCGCCGACGCGTCCTCGGTCTGCTCCGCGACGGGTACATCCCAATAGCGCGCGCCGGGAATGCATTCCTCGAGGTAGCGCGCCGCGGAGGTGGCGTGCGACTCGTCGCGCCCGGGCACGATGAGCGCCGGGATCGCAAGTCGCAGGAGGTCTTCGGCCTCGGCGCCCGGCGCTGTATCGCGGTCGAAGAGCGTACGGGCCATGCCGGTGACGATCAGCTTGTAGCTTTCGATGTTCGTTGTTGCATACGATGCGCGAAAGGCGGGATCCTGACGCACCACCGAAGCCCACGGACCGACGCGGGGATCAGCGCCGAAAGTCTTGCCGCTTTCATGCGCCAGATCGATGACGGCCTGCAGCCCGTGCTGGTGCACGTAGGCGAGATGCTCGCCGAAGCGCTGGTGCGCGCGAATGCGATACCGTGCCCCGCCCACCGGCCACCACAGTGTCATGCTGAGCGTGCTCGACGGGTGCGCCACGGCGAATGCCGTCACCGGGCAGCACCCCATGCAACCGCCGAACAGGTGCGCGCTCGTGATGCCGAGGTGATCGAGAAGGCCCTTGCCCTGACGCACGTAATCGGACCACGTGATCCGCTCGACCCTGCCACCCGACTGCCCGGTCTCGCGGCGGTCGAAGGCGATGCACGTGTAATGCCGTGACAGATGATCGAGTGGCTTCACGCGTGCGTAGATGCTTTGCGTGCGCCACTTCTCGAGCGTCGCATCGAACCCGCCCGGTGAGAACATGAGCAGCGGCGGCCCCGAGCCCACCACCTCGTAGCGTGTTGCGATGCCGTCGATCTGCGCAAGCGCCATGGGCTATGGCTTCGCGGCTTTCACCGGAACGCCGCCCTTGATCTGGCGGCCGGCCCGCACGTCATCCGCGTAGGCGGTGATCGCATCGAGCGTGGTGCGTGCAACGTTCGCATACGTTTCGGTCGATGAATCGAGAAACGTCGACGCGTAACCGATCGCTGCGTGCGCCATGCGCATGCGTCCGTCGAGCCACGGTCCGCCGCCGAGCCCGCCGATGACCGGAATCGACACGGCGCGAGCAACCTCGGGCCCGACAACGGGACCCGAGTTGGTGAAATCGAGCAGTGAGGCGCCGGCATTTTCGAGCAACTTCGCCTCCTCGACAAGGCGCTGCATCATCTCGGTGGGCACCTGCACGCCACCCTTGAGCATCGAAGCATAGTCGACACCGTACTGCAGAGCCGTTTGCGGCGTGATTCCGAACTGCGCGAACACGGGAATGCCGGCGCGGGCGATCGCCGATACCGCTTCGGGAAAATCCGCCGCGCCGTCCAGCTTGATCATGTCGGCCCCGGCTTCCTTCACGAGACGAATCGCTGCGCGGAGCGCGCTGTCGGTACCTTCCTGCAACGGACCGAAAGGGAAATCGCAGCTCACCATCGCACGCGTGGTGCCGCGCCGCACGGCTTTGCAGACGACCATCATCTCCGTCATGGTGATCTCGAGCGGATTCGCGTGTCCCCACAAATTGATTCCGACCGTGTCGCCCACGGAGATGATGTCGACTCCCGCCCGATCGACGATGCGCGCGATCTGGTAATCCCAGGCGACGACGCCGACAATCTTCTTCTGGTCGCGCTTCATCTGCTGAAGTTGAGGAATGGTCACTTTGTCCATCAACGCCTCCTCGCGTGCCGGCCCGGCGAGTGCCGTGCATGTTGGCGATCGTCTGCTGACGAGCGCCTGAACCCGGGGCCGATCTGCTTCACGTCAGCCAACCCGGCAACGGCTACCCGCTGCGAACAGCGAATCGACGTCGACCGGACGCGTGATGATTCCCTGCTCGTGCGCGGACTGCACGAGCTCCTGCAACACCTTGCGGTTTGGCTCGATACCATACGGCAAGGGGTCACCCGTGATCTCCATCACACGCCGATGCAGCTCGTCCGTCTTGCTCGGATGGGCGATGGCGCCGGACGTGAGGCGCTCGACGTACCGTCGCTTCGCCTCCGCGAATGCATCGAAGAGATCGTTGCCGAGCTCCGGGTGCGCCTCGAGATGCTCGTCGCGAACCACGATCGTATGG
>JALYXY010000142.1 GCA_030946875.1 Pseudomonadota bacterium
GCGCGACCTCGGGGCTGCGTTCGCGAATCCGATCCTGCACGTAGCGCTTCGGCTCACCCGGCACCCGGGAGAACGCGAAGTTGATGTCGATGAACTCCTTCGGGAGCTTCATCAGGGGGCCGAAGTAAGGGAGCTCGCCTTTGGAGCGGGCGCCGAAGAACAGCATGAGCTTGCCGCCTTGCTGCAGGTCTGCCAGTCGCCGCCTACGTTCGGTCATTGCACGCATCGGCGCCGAGCCGGTGCCGGTGCACACCATGAGGAGACTGGAGCCAGGGTGGTTGGGCATGAGGAAGGTCGTGCCGTACGGACCGACCACTCGCACCTGATCGCCCTTGTTCAGATCGCACAGGTAATTCGATGCCACGCCGCGCACCGATGCACCCGCGTGATCTTCGGTGACGCGTTTAACGGTAATCGACAAATTGTTGTAGCGCGGACGCTCGCCGTCGCGCGGACTCGCGACCGAGTACAACCGGACGTGATGCATCCTTCCGTAGTCGTCCAGCCCCGGCGGAATGATTCCGATCGATTGTCCTTCGAGCACCGGAAAGCTCGTCGCGCCGAAGTCCAGGACGATGTGCCGGATGTCGCTGGTTGCGTCATTGGTCGTGAGACGAAAGTTGCCGCTGACGGTCGCGATTGCAGGCCTCGCAATCGTGTAGACATTGATGTACGGGTGCGCCGCCGACCAGGGGGGACACACCGGCCCGCCCTGGCCGGCCGTGGCCTCGGACGTGAGCTCCGCGACATCGGCAGGCAACTCGGCTCCAGCGGGCGGCGCCATGTCGATGTCGCTCTGCGCGGGGAGCATGTCCCACGACAACTGCTCGTCGAGCGTATACGGCTTCGCACGGAAGACCTGCCGCCAGTTGTCGATCGCGCCCGTCGGACACGGTGAAATGCAGTCGTTGCAGCCGTTGCAGATCGCCGGATCGACGACATAGTTGCGGCCGTCATGCGTGATCGCGTCGATGGGACACGTCTCCTCGCACGTATTGCAGCGAATGCAGATCTCGGGATCGATGACATGCTGTCGCAGCACCTCCGCGGGTACGCCGGCAGTGTCGATTGGCGTCGCGATGGGCATGCTCAATTGAAGCGCACGTACTCGAAATCAATGGGCTGGTTGTTCACCCCGCGTGCCGGTGGGGCGATCCAGTTTGCGAACTCGCCGGGTTCCACGACGCGTCCCATGAGGGATGCAACGAATGCGCGATCGCTGGCGCTCGGCAGCCAGCGGTCGACCTGTTCGTGCCATTCGGTGGGACTCACGAGCTGTCCGCCCGGACTGATGTGCGCCGCCGCGAGCGGGCCGATGCGACGATGGAATGCCTTGTGCGGCACGCTCAGCGTCACTGGAATGCCTGCCTTGGCGATGATGCGGTTCCAGCGTTCCACGCCGGCCGTCGCATCACGGATGAAATCGTCCCGAAGCTTCTCGTTGAGGGCATTGAGAAGAGGCGCCTCGGTCGTGACGAGATGACCGTCGCGAATTTCCAGTACCGGGTACGTCGCGTCACCCAGGAGATGGTCGTCGGCCTGGCGGGTTTCCTCGAACCGGCCTTTGAGACCCGTTGAGTAGAACGTGGCCGCGTTGGACGAGACATCCGCACCGAAGAGGTCCATCGTGACACTGAAATGGAAATTGATGTAGCGCTGGATCGTCGGCAGATCGATGACGCCCAGCTCACGCAAAGCCGCCGGGTCGTCCTGCCTGCGCTGGGCCATGACCTCGCAGGTGCGCTGCAGAATGCGCCCGACACCGCTCTCGCCGACGAACATGTGGTGGGCTTCTTCCGTTAGCATGAACCGGCACGTGCGTGCGAGCGGATCGAATCCGGATTCGGCGAGTGACGCGAGCTGATACTTGCCATCGCGGTCGGTGAAGTACGTGAACATGAAGAAGGACAGCCAATCCGGCGTGGGCTCATTGAACGCGCCGAGGATCCGCGGATTGTCCGTATCGCCCGAGCGGCGCTCGAGCAGCGCCTCGGCTTCTTCGCGACCATCACGGCCGAAGTGCGCGTGGAGCAGATACACCATGGCCCAGAGGTGACGCCCTTCTTCAACGTTCACCTGAAACAGGTTGCGCAAATCGTAGAGCGAAGGGCAGGTAAGCCCGAGCTGACGCTGTTGCTCCACGGATGCCGGCTCGGTGTCGCCCTGCGTCACGATCAGCCGTCGAAGGTTGGCGCGATATTCGCCGGGCACCTCCTGCCACGCGGGCTCTCCCTTGTGCGCGCCGAAGTTGATCCTGCGGTCAGGCTCGGCGGGATTCAGAAAGATGCCCCAGCGGTAGTCGGCCATCCTCACCCGCTCGAAATGCGCCCAACCCTTGGCATCGACGCTGGTGGCCGTGCGCAGATACACGTCGAGGTTGCGGCTGTCTTCCGGGCCCATGTCGGCCCACCAGTTCTGGAATTCCGGTTGCCAGTGCTCGAGCGCGCGTTGCAGGGTGCGGTTGCCGGCGAGGTTGACGTTGTTGGGAATCTTTTCGGCGTAGTCGATGGTCATGGGCGATCAACAGTCGGAAATCAGTGGATGAGTGCGGCCGCAACGACGGGCGAAGGGATCAGACCCGCTCCCAATCGAAGCGCGCCTTCTTGCCGGTGCCGAACACCTTCAGTGCACCGGAAGACCCGACCGCGTTCGTTCGAACGAAGACCCAGTTCTGCCAGGCAGAGAGGCGACCGAACACGCGCGTCTCGAGGGTCTCGCCCGAGCCGAAGCGCAGATTGGCCTCCATGGCGGTGAGCGCGTCAGGTGAAAGGCTCGTGCGCTCCTCGAGCGCCATGCGGATCTCGTCGTCCCAGTCGAGTGCGTCGGGTGTGACGGTGACCAGGCCGCAGTCCAGTGCCGCGCGCGCATCGAGCCGTTCATGGATGCGCGATCGCACGCGTCCGATAGCCTCTTCATCGTCATGGAATCGTGCTTCGATCCGCGCGCGTCCATTCACCATCGGGTAAGCACCGAAGTTCAGCTCCGAAAGAACGATGCATGGCGCAGTGGCGGGCTCGTCGACCGCATCGGCATCGAGCATGTAGGTGCGATCGGCGGCCAGTGCGAGCTCGAGCAGGGTGCCTGCGAAACACGAATCGCGGTCGATCATGGCGTACATGGAGCGGGACGTGACTTCGAGCCGCGACAGGGTTCGACGCAGCATGCCGATCGTCTCGCGAACGAACCAGTGATCCCGATGCTCGATCAGCGACGCGTCGCTTGCGAGAACTGCGGTGGCGTCACCGCGGGTCTGCAGGATCCACGTGCCGAGGCAGAGCTCGTTGGTGCGCAGGAGAAGGATGGCATCGTCGAGCTCGCGTGCGACCTGCAGCGGCCACCAGCTTGCGCCTGCGGCTTCGATCTCGGACAGGCGTGTCGGAGGCGTGCTTCGTGGGGCGGAGACCGTGATGGCAGCGCGACGATTCTCGCGATCGATCTCCACCTCCACGAACTCGTACCGGTAGCCATGCTCGTCAACGTGCCGCGCCAAAGGCGTGAGCGCGATGCCCTTTGCCTCGCGCGGCCGGTCGCTGAGGGCCGCGAGCTCCTCCGCCCGCTGTTTGACCGTTGCCACGAATCGCTGTGGTTTGGCATGGCCGTCGATCAATCGCCACTCCTTTGCACGCGCTGCACGCACCCCTTCTGCGAGCGTGCAGAATATGTCGGCGTGATCGCGGCGCACGCGTCGCTTGTCCGTGAGCCGCGTCAATCCGCCGGTGCCCGGCAACACGCCGAGGAGGGGAACTTCGGGCAGGCTTACGGCGGACGAGCGGTCATCGATCAGATAAATCTCGTCGCACGCCAGCGCGAGCTCATATCCACCTCCCGCGGTGGTGCCGTTGCACGCTGCGATGAACTTGAGCCCCGAGTGCCGGCTGGCATCCTCCATGCCGTTGCGCGTCTCGTTCGTGAACTTGCAGAAGTTCACCTTCCACGCGTGCGACGACAGGCCCAGCATGAAGATGTTGGCACCTGAGCAGAAGATGCGCTCGCGTGCGCTCGTCACGATGACGCTTCCCACCTCGGGATGCTCGAAGCGCAGCCGTTGCAGCGCATCATGCAGCTCGATGTCGACGCCCAGATCGTATGAATTGAGCTTGAGCTTGTATCCGGGGTTGAGGGGTGCGTCCTCGTTGACATCGAGCGTCAGCGTCGCGACAGCTCCCTCGAACGAAAGCTTCCAGTGCCAATATTGCTGCGGCGACGTATCGTACGTGTAGAGCCGCGTCGCAGTGAGCGCGGGTTCGTGTGTGAGCACGTCGGCTTCGCTCATGGGTGTCCGATCGTTAGGTTTCCACGGCGTCTGAGATCGCGCCGCGCAGCTTGCGCAGGCTCGCTTCCGGGGTCTCGCCAGTGGTGTCGACCGTCACGTCTGCCTTGCGATACAGCGGCTCCCTGGCAACCAGAATGCGGCGCAGATCTTCCATGGCTTCCGGGCTGCCTTGCATGGGACGAAAGTCGCCTTGCGCCATCACGCGTGCCATATGCGCTTCGGGCGGTGCCTTGACCCACACTGTGAAGCAGTGCGTGAGGAGAAGGTTGTACGTTTCGACCTCCGACACCATGCCCCCGCCCACCGTCAGCACGAGCGGATCCCTGGAGTGGATGAGCGTTTCCAGGCAGCGCCGCTCGATTCGTCGGTATCCGCTCTGTCCATACAGCATGAAAATCTCCGACAGGCTGATGCCGGCATCGCGTTCGATCTCGTGGTCGAGTTCGACGAAGGCGACGCCAAGCTCGTGCGCGAGCGCGCGTCCCAAAGTCGTCTTGCCCGCGCCGCGGAGTCCGACCAGCGCGATGCGTCTTCGCCGCGCCGATTCTTCGGGACCGAACTCGCGCATCAGCCTGAAGATCACGTCCTCCAGCCGATGAGGCGGAAGCTGGTCGAAGAACCGGCGGATGAGGCGATGCTCGGCCGAAGCGTCGCGTTCGCCGAGGAGTTCGGTCAATTGCATTCCCAGTGCACGCGCGACATTGCGCAGCAACAGCACGGAAGCGTTGGCTTCACCGGCCTCGAGCTGTGCCAGATAACGTTCAGAGACCCGGGCTTCCTGCGACAGCGCCTTGCGTGCCATCCCGCGACGCTCGCGCGCGTCGCGCACCTGACGACCGATGGCCGCGAGAAGCTTCGCATCGTCATCGGTTGATGTTTCGAGGTGGAGTGCAGCCGTGGGCATGGTGAATTATAAGCGGAGGGGTGAGAACTATAGTGCCGTCGGCGCAAGCCGTCAACCCGGCGGCAGAATCCAGACAAGCCCGCCCGTGCAAATGCGACGACCTGCGGGTGTTCCTGCAGCCGACGCCAACCTCCAATTCAGTACGCGGCGAGCGCTGGTCGGCGCGGCGGGCGCGTGCGGCCAATTCGGTGCGATGCGCTATTGTGCTTGACGCACGTCCTGATCCGCACTTAGATTGCCGAGGCCCGCGCTGCCGTGCCAACCGTGGTCGCCAGTGCGTTGCCCGTCACTTGGTAGCAGGGCGTGGCTGCTCATGCATGCCACTCCGAAGGCCCGAGCCATTCAGACAGCGGCCGTCACGGCCAGCGAGGAAGACAGGTGATCGCTCAACCGAGCAACGCTGATGGCCGCGACCTTCGGGTGGGCGCGCATTTGCCGCGTCGCTGCAACGCCGCACATGATCTTCTGGAGCGCAATCTCGCGGCCGGGCGCGCGAACAAGATCGCCTTCATCGATGACGTGCGGGCGATCACGTATCAGGAACTCGCGCGCGCCGTCAGTCGGTGCGCCAACGCGCTCCTCGACCTCGGGCTCGAGCAGGAACAGAGGGTGCTCATCTGCATGCACGATTCGGTTGACTGGCCGGTCGTCTTCCTGGGCGCCATCAAGGCCGGCATCGTGCCGGTCGCGGCGAACACGCTCCTCACGCCGGCTGACTACGAATACATGCTCCGCGACAGTCGGGCGCGCGCGCTCGTGATCTCGGCAGCCTTGCTCCCCACGTTCGAGTCGATCATGAAGCGCGTGCCTTCGATCAGGCACGTGGTCGTGGCGGGAAGCGACGTCGGCACGTATCGCTCGCTCGCACGGCTTCTCGCCGCATCGAGCGATCAATGCGACACGGCGGATACGACCGCCGACGAACCCTGCTTCTGGCTCTATTCTTCGGGATCGACGGGCGCGCCCAAGGGTACCGTCCATGCACACTCGAGCCTCGCGCAAACGGCAGAGCTGTACGCCAAGCCCGTGCTCGGCATCCGCGAGGACGACGTCGTGTTCTCCGCAGCCAAGCTCTTCTTCGCCTACGGTCTTGGCAACGCGCTGACGTTTCCGATGAGCGTGGGTGCGACGACGGTGCTCATGGCCGAGCGACCCACACCTGCGGCGGTATTCGCGCGCCTGCGCAAGCACCAACCCACGATTTTCTACGGCGTGCCCACGTTGTTCGCGGCGCTGCTGGCCAGTCCCGAGCTTCCGCAGCGCGGCGAACTCAAGCTGCGCGTGTGCACATCGGCCGGAGAGGCATTGCCCGCCGACATCGGACGCCGGTGGACCGAGCGATTCGGCATCGACATCCTCGATGGCATCGGCTCGACCGAAATGCTGCACATCTTCATCTCGAACCGGCCCGGCGACGTGCGCTACGGCACCACCGGCAAGCCCGTCCCAGGCTACGAGGTGAGGCTCGTCGATGAACAGGGCAATCCCACGTCTTACGGAACCGTGGGGGAGTTGCAGGTCGCCGGCCCCTCGGCTGCAATCGGCTACTGGAACAATCGTGAGAAGAGCCGCGACACCTTCAACGGCGGATGGACGCGATGCGGGGACAAGTATTCCATCGATCCTGACGGTTACTACGTCTACGCCGGGCGCAGCGACGACATGCTCAAGGTGAGCGGTATCTACGTCTCCCCGGTCGAAGTCGAATCGGCGCTGATCACCCATCCGGCGGTGCTGGAGGCGGCGGTGATCGGCAAGGCGGACGAGGAGGAACTCGTGAAGCCGATTGCATTCGTCGTGCTGAAGGCGGGGCAGCATCCCTGCGACGAGCTTGCGGGTGAGTTGCAGCGACACGTGAAGGCGCATCTCGCGCCCTTCAAGTACCCACGATGGATCGAGTTCATCGACGAGCTTCCGAAAACGGCCACCGGAAAGATCCAGCGGTTCAAGCTGCGCGAGCGCATCGACGGTCCCGCTCGGTCCTCCTGACCGCCTGACCATGCGCACCGATGTCCTGACCACCGTCACCGCCGCGCGAGCACCGGAGCAAAGGCCCATCGGCAGGAAACGCGCTGTACAATGCGGCGCCCCGAGGGACGCATCATTCAAGAGGAGGAAAGTGCATGAAATCGCATTCCACACCACCCGCACGGCTTTTCAAATCGTTGGCTTGCTTCGCAGTCGCGTCGAGCATCACATTGGCGGCGCCCATCGCCTTCGCGCAGGCCAAGATCAAGGTCGGTCTCATGTTGCCGTACACCGGGACGTTTGCGGCGCTCGGCACCGCCATCACCAATGGCTTCAAGCTGGGCGTGCAGGAAAACGGCGGCAAGCTCGGCGGCCGTGACATCGAATATTTTTCCGTGGATGACGAGTCGGATCCGGCCAAGGCTCCCGAAAACGCGAACAAGCTGGTGAAGCGCGACCAGGTGGACGTGCTGGTGGGCACGGTGCATTCCGGAGTTGCGCTCGCGATGGCCAAGGTCGCGCGCGACAACAACACGCTGCTCGTCATTCCCAACGCAGGCGCCGAGGACATCACCGGTCCCCTGTGTGCTCCGAATATCTTCCGCGTGTCGTTCTCGAACTGGCAGCCCGGGTATGCAATGGGCAAGGTTGCGGCCGAGCAAAAGAAGAAGACAGCGGTGACATTCACGTGGAAATACGCGGCGGGCGAGGAATCCACAGCCGGCTTCAAGGAAGCGTTCGAAGCGGGCGGCGGCAAGGTCGTGAAGGAGATGACGCTGCCATTTCCGACGGTCGAGTTCCAGTCCTACCTGACGGAGATCGCCGCGCTCAAGCCTGACGTGGTGTACGTGTTCTTCGCGGG
>JALYXY010000149.1 GCA_030946875.1 Pseudomonadota bacterium
GTATGGGGTGGATCTCAAGGAGGTGGAGGGCTGCTGCTATGTAATCGAGGTGAACGATAATCCGAACGTGGACGAGGGCAACGAGGACGCAGTGCTCGGCGAAGCGATCTATGAGCGCATCATGGGCGTGTTCCGCGCGCGGATCGAAGCCCGCCGCAGCACGCGAGGCGAGGAGCGCTGATGGCGTTGCACGCATTCGGAGGCTACGGCCTCGAGCTCGAGTACATGATCGTCGATCGCGACACGCTTGACGTGCGTCCGCTCGCGCAGCGTCTGCTCGAGCAGCTCGAGCCGGTGATAGGGCCCGACGGGACGCGGATCAGCTGGTCGAACGAGCTCGTCGCGCACGTGGTCGAGCTCAAGAACGAGCAGCCATGTCCGCATTTCGACCTGCTCGTCGCGGCATTCGAGGCGGAAGTCGCGCACGCCAACGAGGCGCTCCTTGCGCACGGGGCGCGTCTCATGCCGACCGGGATGCACCCCTGGATGAATCCCGCCGCGGAGACCGAAGTGTGGTCGCACGATTCCGCAGGCATCTACGCGGCGTACGAGCGAATTTTCGACTGTCGCACCCATGGCTGGGCGAACGTCCAGAGCATGCACCTCAATCTGCCGTTCGCAAATGACCGCGAGTTCGGCCGGCTGCATGCTGCAGTGCGGCTCGTGCTGCCGATCCTTCCCGCGCTCGCAGCAAGCTCGCCGATCTACGAAGGCCGCCGCGCACCCGCGCTCGACCAGCGAATGGCGTTCTACCGGGCCAATGCGGATCCTCTGCAAACGATTGCCGGCGAGGTGGTTCCCGAGCCTGTCGCCACGCGTGAAGAGTACGAGGCGCGGATACTGCGGCCCATGTACGAGGAGATCGCGCCCTTCGACCCGCGCGGCATCCTGCAGCACGAATGGCTCAACTCGCGCGGCGCGATTGCCCGCTTCGACCGCAGTGCGATCGAGATTCGCGTGCTCGACGTGCAGGAGTGTCCGCTCGCCGATGTCGCGATCGCCGCGGCCGTTTGCTCCGTGACTCGCATGGTGTGGGAACGCGAGGCGCGCCTTCCGCAGGCACGCAACGCGCTCGACACGCGCGTGCTCGCCTCGATTCTCGATGCGTGCATTCGCGATGGTGATTGCGCCGAGATCAGCGAGCCTTCATATCTCTCGATGCTGGGCTGTCCGGGACGACCGTGCACGGCCGGCGATCTCTGGAAGCACCTCGTGCTCGATTGCGCGCCTGACACGCCGGTGCATTCACCCGCGCTGCGCGATGCGCTGGACGTGATCATGGACGAGGGCCCTCTCGCCCGCCGGATCCTCACCGCCATGGGGCGAAATGTGGACGCGGACCGCCTGCGGGAGATCTATGCCGCGCTGTGCGACTGCCTGGATGCCGGACGCATGTTCTCGCCGGACTGAAGCGCCGACCTGGCCGCGCCCACCAGAGCACGCGTTGCCGTTGGATCGTGTCGGCACGCTGTATCAGTCGCCGCAGCCGCGATCGCACCGGATGCACGACTGCAAGGAGGCGACAGCACCGCGGAAAGAATTACAAGTCCCGCTGGAGATGTGCTCGAGCCGCCCCGCGCGTGCTTTAGAATGCGCCCTGCTCAAAACCGCCTGCTCCGATGCCCGCCGCTAAAACCAAGCCATACGCCGTGCGTAACTCTCCGATCCACGGTCGAGGCGTGTTCGCCACCCGCCACATCCGCAAGGGAGCGACCATCATCGAGTACACCGGCCAGCGCACGACCTGGGAGATCGGCAGCGAGCGCCAGGGCCAGGATCCGCACGATCCGTTCCACACGTTTCTCTTCGAGCTCGACGATGGTCGCGTGATCGATGCCACGGTTCGAGGCAATGCGGCGCGCTGGGTCAACCACTCGTGCGACCCCAACTGCGAGGCGCTCGAGGATGAAGATGGCCGCGTGTTCATTCACGCGAGGCGCCCCATCCGGGCCGGTGACGAGCTCGCGTACGACTACCGCCTGCACATCGAGGGACGCATCACCAAGGCGATGCGTGAAGCCTACGCGTGCCGCTGCGGAACGCGCCGCTGCCGGGGCTCGCTGCTCGAGGAAAAGAAAAAGAAGAAAAAGTAGCGTCAGGCGTTCGTCCGGCTCACGCACGCACGCGCGAACCGCATTGCGTGCGCCTCGGGCGCCAACGGGTGATCGAACACATCGCGTGCGCCGTGCAGCAAGAATTCCTCGTCCTCCTCGGTCTCTGCGAACCAGCGCAGCTCCGGCGGAAACGCCCTGATGACTTCGAGATCGGCCTGCATGCGGGCTAGAAACTCTTCGCGGGTGATCCCGAAGTCACGCGCCCGCGCGGCGTTGCCGATAAACTGGGCGGCCTGGTCGCACTCAGAGGGATCGGTCGCCAAGGTGCTCGGCGCATACGCGGCGATGCTCCACGCCAGCGCAAGCAACGTCGTGACGCGTCTGGTGCTCATCTCTCCTCCTCCGCCCGCGCAGGCAATCGTCGCGCCCGGCGCGAAATGGCTGCAGGCCGCACACGTTGTCGTGCAAGCGCCATGCCATGCTTGCGGAGCGGGTCACATTTTGCAGTCTCGAAGGCGGAGCAACTCATGGCGCGCAAACGTCCGGTCGTCAGTCCCGGAAAAGTTGTAGTTCTGGAGCATGTTTCACGAGTGCTGGAAGGCAATCCGCTCGGGGATCCGCACGTTCGCAGGCTCGCCGTGTGGCTGCCGCAACAATACGACGAGGGCGCGGGTTCCCGGCGCGGACGACGCTTTCCGGTCCTTTGGGACCTCGCCGGGTTCACAGGTTCGGGTCTCACGCACCTCAACTGGCGACCTTTCGACGAGAACGTGCCGGCACGCGTCGCCCGTCTCGTGCATGAGCGGAAGATGGGCCCCTCCATCGTGGTGTTTCCCGATTGCTTCACGAGCCTGGGCGGCAATCAGTACATCAATTCCTCGGCGATCGGTCGGTATGCGGATTACCTCATCACCGAGCTCATTCCGTTGATCGATCGCGAGTTCCGCACCCTCGAAGGTCGCGACCATCGCGCGTGTTTCGGCAAGTCCTCCGGCGGCTACGGCGCCATGATCCACGGCATGAAATACGCGCGGCATTGGGGCGCAATCGCCGACCATTCAGGCGATGCGCTCTTCGACTTCTGCTACTACTGCGACTGGCCGCGAACGTTGAACGAGCTCGACAAGTACCGCGCGCCGAAACGCAAGGCGGGACCGGTCGATGTGGCTGCAGTTGCGTCGGCGACGGATTCAGGACTCGACGACGGCCGGGCGCAGCGCTTTCTCGATGACGTGTGGCGCCGCGAGAAGCTCAATGACGCCGAGGTTCACGCACTCATGAACCTGGCCATGGCGGCCAGCTACGATCCCGACCCGGACGCGCCACTCGGCTTTCGCATTCCCTTCAATCTCGAGACCGGCGAGCTTCTGCCCCAACGCTGGCGCAACTGGCAACGGCACGACCCGGTGAACCTGGTTGCACGGTATGCGCGGAACCTCGGCACCTTGCGTGGCATCTATATCGACTGCGGATGGCGCGACCAATACCATCTGCACTACGGCGCACGCATGCTGTCCCAGCGGTTGAGCCGGCATGGCATCGCGCACCGTTACGAGGAATTCGACGACAACCATTCCTCGATCGACTACAGGATGGATGTGAGCCTACCGTTTCTCTACCGGGCAATCGCCGGGTAAGCGAGGTTCGAATGCGCGCCGTCTGTCCCCGCTGCAGCGCGGTCAATCGCGTCGATCCGACGAGGCTCGGCGCGGGCCCCACCTGTGGGGCGTGCAAGTCGGCTCTGTTTCCAGGCGAGCCGGTGACGCTCACGACCGCAAGCTTCGATCGATTCGTGAGGGACAACGAGCTCCCCGTCGTGGTGGACTTCTGGGCCACGTGGTGCGGTCCCTGCCGGATCATGGCACCACAGCTCGAATCGGCCGCCCGCGATCTCGCCGGACGCGTGCAGTTCGCCAAAGTCGACACCGACGCCGAAGCGGCGCTCGCTTCGCGGTACGCGATCCGCAGCATCCCCACACTGATTCGTTTCGCGTCCGGCGCCGAAACAGATCGGCGCGCGGGCGCCATGACGGCCGCCGACCTGAAGCGTTGGATCGGCATCGCCTGACCGCGCCTTCGTTGGCATAATGGTTGCACACGTCGCGCCGGATCTATCGACAGGCGATTCACCCTGACATCGCCCTCGACGGTCATCACCAGGAGGCCGCCCATGCGCTGGCAAGATTTCCGTCGCAGCGAGAACATCGAGGAAGGCTCCGCTACGGGCGGCGGAGGCGGCGTCGGTTTCGGCATGCCGATGCGTCTTTCCGGCGGCATGATCGTGCTGGCGGTGGTCGTGGGACTGCTCTTCGGTGTGAATCCTTTGGACATGTTGAGCGCTCTGATGGGTGGCGGCGGGCCGGTAACGCAGCAGCAGGCGCCTGCTCCGCAGCGCGCCCCCGGCGGAGCGGCGCGCGTGGCTGACGACCCGCGTCGCGACTTCGTGGCGAGCATTCTGGGCTCCACCGAAGACGTGTGGACTCGCGTGTTCCAGGACATGGGCTCGCGCTACGAACCACCCAAGCTGCACCTCTTTCACCAGGGCGTGAAGTCCGCGTGCGGATTCGCCAGCGTGGCGAGCGGCCCCTTTTACTGCCCGGGCGACCGGCGGGTCTATCTCGACCTCGACTTCTTCGATGAGCTCACGCGGCGCTTCCACGCACCCGGCGAGTTTGCGCAGGGCTACGTGATCGCGCACGAGGTGGGGCACCACGTGCAGAACCTGATGGGCATCATGGACAAGTTTGCCGCGCAGCAGCGCACTCTGGACGAGCGCTCGCGCAATGCGATGTCCGTGCGCCTCGAACTGCAGGCCGACTGCTTCGCCGGCGTCTGGGGGCACCACGTGCAAGCCATGCAGAAGCTCGATCCCGGCGACCTCGAGCAGGGGTTGCGCGCCGCCTCTGCAGTCGGCGATGACCAGATTCAGAAGCAGACTCGTGGCACCGTCGTTCCCGATGCATTCACCCACGGTTCGGCCGAGCAGCGGGTTCGCTGGTTTCGTACCGGATTCGATTCGGGCGACGTCCGGGCGTGCAATACTTTCGGTGCCCGAGGACCCTAATCGATGGCTCCCCACAACTCCGACGGAGGCGCTGCATGAAGATCATGTTGCTGACTGCGAGCCTTGCTGCATCTTTCATGCTCGGCGGATGCGCCACGGCGCAGCGCGTCTCGGCGGAGGATCTAGATGGCAAGGTGGTGTGTGACGAGCAGCGCATGATCGCGATCGAGCGCGAGGCTCACAGAAACTTCACGCAGGTGCGCTGGATGAGTTGCCCCACGGCTACGATCCGCGTGGTGCGGAAGTGAGCGCATCAGCCGGGCACAGGGCGCAGAGCCGCTTGCCGCGGCAAACATTGCCGGGCCGCACGGGCATCGGCGTTCTCTAGAATGCCGCTTTTCCATCAACTTTCCGGAGACGCCATGACACGCCACTTCGTCAAGTCCTTCACAACGTGCATCGGTCTAGCACTCGTCTGCGCGTTACCCGCCGCGTATGCGCAGGATGCGGCCACCATCTCCAAGCCCGACTGCAAGAAGCCGGAGTATCCGGGGCGCCTCGCCTCCGACACGCAAAAGCGCTCGTTCAACAAGGACGTCGAGGGCTACGCCGCCTGCATCAAGAAATACGTCGGCGAGCAGCAGAAGCTCGCGGACGATCACATCAAGGCCGCCAACCAGGCCGCGGCCGACTACAACACCGCGGTCAAGGAGCTGCAGACGGACATTGACAGCTCCAAGCAGTAGCGTCGGCATCGGCCCCACGGCGAGGAGCGTGCGAGCGCACGCGAACGAGCCGCGCGCGTCGTCCGGTCCGTTCGACCCCAAGGGGGCCGGCGCAAGCACAGGTGATGCGCGCGGTCTCGCGCGGGCCGTCCTCGACGGGTTCGACCATCACTACGAGCTTTTTCGCGACTGCGCGCGCGCGGCGAAGCACCACTTCGAGGCACGCAACTGGCTCGCCATCGCTCATGTCGGGCGCGATCGCATCGACTTCTATGACCGGCGCGTCGACGAGACAGCGAAAGGCATCGAGCAGGCGCTTGCGGAGCTCGGCCTCGAACGGCCGAGCGATGCGCTGTGGGAAGCGGTCAAGCTGCACTACATCGGTCTTCTGATCGATCACAAGCAGCCGGAGTGCGCGGAGACGTTCTTCAACTCCGTTTCGGTCAAGATCCTGCACCGCGCGTATTTCCACAACCGCTTCATCTTCGTGCGCCCGGTGGTTTCGACCGAGCACATCGAAGCCGAGCCCCCGTCGTATCGCAGCTATTACCCTTTGCAGCAGGGGCTGCGCCAGGCCGTCATGGACATCGTGCTCGACTGCCGGCTGGCGGTGCCATTCGCCGACTTCCGACGGGACTTAGCGCTCCTCCTGCACGCGTTTCGCAAACGCTTCCCGCGTCCGTTCCAGCTCGAGGCGAATCACCAGGTGCAGGTCCTGCAGAGCCCTTTCTTTCGCAATCAGACCGCGTACATCGTGGGGCGCATCATCAACGGTGCGCAGCTCTACCCTTTCGTGGTCGCCATCAAGCACGACGCCGACGGCAAGCTCCGTCTGGACGCGCTCATCAC
This sequence comes from Pseudomonadota bacterium, assembly GCA_030946875.1. GTDB lineage: Bacteria > Pseudomonadota > Gammaproteobacteria > Burkholderiales > Casimicrobiaceae > CAIWHR01. Next base: position 6,633 of record JALYXY010000149.1, read on the forward strand.
GAGCGAGCGCGATCTGGGAGTGTTCTTCTCGGCCAATCGCGCGTACTTTCTGGTCGACATGGAAG
>JALYXY010000151.1 GCA_030946875.1 Pseudomonadota bacterium
TTGCAGCGGTGATCGGGCGCGATTTCTGCGACGGGCTTACCTTATTTGCGACGACGAGCTGTAGCGCCACGCCGTCGGGATCTAGAAACCACAAACCTGTGCCATCGCCCATCGCGGGCGGGTCGCATGCAAGGCCGAGCTCAGTGATTCGCTTTCGAAACACGGGCTCGTCTTCCGCGAAGATGCCGTAGCTCACGTAATCGAGTTTCTTGACCGAGCTTTCCAAGATGTAACCCCACACGTGGTCATGGCCGAACGTGCGCAGGTCCAGACGGGCGCCTTCCTTGCGCACATCGAGTCCAAACGCGGTGTAGAACCGCGCCGCTTCAGCGAGATCGGGCACGCTGAACGCGAAGCGCTGCACGGAGTGCACCGCGACAACACCTGATCGACGCGACGTCATGGGCTGCTCGCGACTTCCCATTGTTCCTCCGGTTGGCGGCGGGTGGCGCGGCCGGTCACTTCAAGTAGCAGGCCGGCAGCGTTATCGGGCAACGTGTTGCCTCGCCACGCAACATGCTGGTCTGGCCTAATCAGGGCGTAGCGCGATTGGTACAGCGCGGAGATCGCTGGCTCGCGCGGCCGCAACACCTGCATCGGCACGTCGGCTTTGCGTGCGGCCTCGCGAGCGCGATCGATTTCTTCGGCATCGGAACCATCGGTGGCAAGCAGCGTAAAACCCTTGCCGAAGTGATCGTACAAGGATGTGCCGTCGTGCAGCCAGGCGTGCGGCGCAAGAGCCCCGGGCCGCGCTGAAGGAACATAGTTCAGGAAGTCCGGGAGCGTCGCCGGCGAGCCGTCAGGGACAATCACCGGGGAATCGTCGTAGCGATAGCCCAGCACGACGCCTAAAGTCGCGAACTCGCGGATCTTCGCGGCTTCAATGCGCGTTCCTAGCGCCTGCCTCAGGCGCTTTCCGTGATCGGTATCGTCCTCGATGCCGTCCTCATAGAGCTTGTTGCCCAGAAGCGCGTGATTGGCGACTGCTTCGTCCATTACAAAGTTGTGCACCGGCCGGCGTTCGCGCTCATAGCTGTCGAGAAGCTTGGCACCGCCCCACCCTTGCAATACGGCGGCAATTTTCCAACCAAGGTCAACTCCGTCCGCAACACCCATGTTCATGCCGTATCCGCCGAACGGCGGATGCAGGTGGCACGCGTCGCCAGCGAGGAATACACGGCGGTCGCGGTAGCGATCGGCCAACAGCCGACTCGCCACCCATTCGTCGGAGCTCAACACTTCGTACGGAAGGTCGATACCGGTGGCCTTCCGAATGAGCGCCGGCGCATCAGCGACCGCAAACTTGACGCCTTCCGCAACAGCGGTTGGCATGAAGAACCACTTGTCGCCACGGTCCATTGGTCCGAGAAGGCTCGGCGCGTCCGCGTTGATTTGCCAATACATGATGCCGGGACCATGACGATGCTTCTCGGCGAGCCCCGGCGCACGAAACACGACGTTGTAGTTGCGCGACAGGCCGTACTGTCCCTCCATGCGCGCGCCAATCGCTTCGCGTACGGTGCTGCGAGCGCCATCTGCACCGACGAGAAAATCGGACTGGAATGTGCTTGTGGTACCGCTGGCGTTATCGCGGACCTGTGCCCTGACTTGACGCGCGTCCTGCTCGAACGAAACGAGCTCGGAGTTGAACCGGATATCGACGTCGGCGAGCGTCTGCGCGTGCTCACGCATGACCTCCTCGACCGTGTACTGCGGGATCCACTGCGCGTGCTCCGAGTACAGGGGATTTCTGCCAGGTGCGCAGTACATCGCATTTTCGAAGCGCGCGAGCTCGAAGCCCGCGAGCCGCGTGCAGAAGATCACATTCGATGGATAGTGGACGCCCAGAGGAGATGCCGCCCGCAGGTCGTCGGCAATACCCCACCGGCGAAAGTGTTCGCGCGTTCGAACGTTGGTTGTCTTGGCCCGAGGCGCGTAGCCCACGCGCGGGTTGCGTTCAACGACGGTGCAGGGAATTGCCCGGTGACCCAGCTCGATCGCGAGCGCAAGGCCAACGGGGCCTGCACCTACGATGAGCACACGCGTTCGGACGGTCTCGTTGCTGGTCACAATCTAGCGGCTCCAAGTGGGAAAGACCACTCAATGAACGCGATCATAGGGACCGGCCGACGATCACAGAAGATGACAACAACAGCTGGCCGATAGCATAATGGCATCACCATGAAACTCAACCATTTGCGCGACGTTCTGGCAGTTGCCGAGCGTGGAAGCCTACGGGCTGCGGCTCGACACCTGGGGGTGGCACAACCGGCATTGACCCGAAGCATTCAGGAGCTCGAACGGGAGCTCGGCGTGCCCTTGTTCGAGCGCCGGCCCACGGGCGTCGCGCTCACGGACATGGGGGGACTGTTCGTGCGGCGCGCCAGTGCTGTTCGCAGCGAGCTGCAGCGCGCGCGTGAGGAGATCGACCAAATTCGCGGCAAGATGTACGGGCAGGTCAGCGCCTGCTTGTCCACCGTGCCGCACATCGCTCTCCTTCCGTATGCCCTGCCGGCTTTCCGCGCTCGCTATCCCGAGGTGCATTTGGACCTGACCGAGGGACTGTTCCCAACGGTCGAAACCTCGCTCCGCGCCGGCATCGTGGACCTCTATATCGGGCCACCGCCCGGTGCGATGACCACCCCGGATCTTCTGGTGGAGAAACTGTTTGCGAACACTCGTGTGATCCTTGGCCGCAAAGGCCACCCGCTGACCCACGCCCGATCGCTGCGTGACCTCATCGATGCGCAGTGGCTTTCTACTTCTGTATTTCTTAACTCCAATGAAGAACTGGCACCGCTGTTCGCGGAGCACGGCCTGCCAGCACCCCGCCTAGCGGTACAAGCACATTCGGCGCTGACCATGCTTGTTGCCATCGCGTATTCCGACCTGCTCGGAATGCTGCCAGTCCAATGGACGGAGTTTCCGCTCACGCGCGACAATCTCCAGCGCATCGCTGTCGCCGAGGCGCTGCCCGCCCCGCCGATCTGCATCGTGCGCCGCGCGGGATTGCCCCTTACCCCGGCGGCCGAGTATTTCTGCGACATGATGCGTCGGGCCAGCGCGCACGTTAAAACTGCACGAACGGGGCGCGCAAAACCGGGGGTTGTGATTAAGCCGCCACGCAAAAAGCCCTAACGTGGCGCGATACCAAATGCGTATCGCGCCGTCGTATTTGACATCTTCTGGGGAGAGCAGCACGCGACTAAGGTCCCTCTTTTGCACCACGGGGGAGCGGGCATGGAATTCAAGAAAACAGTTGTATGCGGAGCGCTCGCCGCTGCCGTTGTGCACATGGCAGCCGGTCACGCTAATTCGGTTTCGCACGATGGACTACGGTGACTCGCAGCAGTATCGCGCCGACCCCAATCTTAAGTACATCGACAAGACGCGACGAGCACTATGGGAAATGACCGCGCAGCAATCCGAGTCGGTGGTGACGCCGACCGCGCGAGCGACGCTGCAGCAGTTCTGTCAGCTCCAGCTCAAAGTCACGAAACTCCTGAAGCAAAACGGCGGACGCTCAGTTTTCTGTTGTTCCTCTGCGCGTTACTGGCGTCGGTCGCGCCGCTCGCAGTCGACGCGCAGACAGCTGCGCCATTTCCGAGCAAGACGATCACGCTCGTTGTGCCGTTTACTGCGGGCAGCGGCAGCGACATCATCGCGCGAATTATCCAGAACAAGCTGCAATCGCGCTGGGGTCGTCCGGTCATAGTCGACAACAAGCCTGGCGCGACGGGCAACCTCGGTGCGAATGCCGTTGCAAAAGCGGCGCCCGATGGCCACACGTTGCTCATGATGTTGAACGCTTTCACGATGACGCCGTCCCTGTACAGGAACTTGCCCTTCGATCCAATCGCTGATTTCGCGCCGGTCGCGAAGTTGGCGGAGGCGAGCTATGCGTTCGCAGTGAGCGCGGGCATCTCCGAGAAAGACGTCAAATCGCTGATCGCCTACAGCAAGAAGAACCCGGGAAAGTTGACGTATGCAAGCCCGGGCAACGGTTCGCCGCAACACCTTGGCATGGAGCTCTTGAAGCAGGACGTGGGTCTGGATGCCCGGCACATCCCGTACAAAGGCATTGCCGGTGCCACGACCGACCTCGTGGGAGGGCACGTCGACATGATGTTCGGTACCCTTCATTCGATGCTTCCGCAGGTGCAGGCTGGAAAGGTCCACCTGATCGCCGTCACGGGTCAGTCACGAAATCCGCTTGCGCCCGAGGTCCCAACTTTCAAGGAGCAGGGAATCGACAGCATGGATACCGGCGATGCCTGGTACGGCGTCATGGCGCCTGCCCAAACGTCGTCCGAGTTGGTTGTTCGCCTGAACCGGGATTTCGTCGAAGTGATGAACACCGACGAGGTGAAAACCGCGCTCGCAAAGCAGGGGCTCTCCGTGCGAACCAGCTCACCTGCGCAACTCGCCTCCCTTGTGAAGAGTGAGATCGCGCGTTGGAAAAAGGTGGTGACGGTTGCCGGCATCACGGCGGATTAGCGCAAACATGCACGTTCGTATTGATTTTCCTGCAGCAGATGCCTAGACCTTCCGGGAGCGCCGATCATGTCCGCCGCCATCAAGCCAAAAACCTTCGCGCACGTCGTGTATCGAACCTACCGCTTCCAGCATATGCTTGAGTGGTACGTCACGGCGTTCGGCGGGACAGTTCAGTACCAAAGTCCCGTCATCGCGTTTGTCACGTACGACGATGAACATCATCGCGTAGCACTGCTGAATCTAGGTGTCATCAAAGGCGAATCCGAGGCGCGTACGCCACGCGGCCAGCCCGGCGTCGACCACGTCGCGTACGGCTATCGCAGCTTGAGCGAGCTACTTCATAAGTACGTGGAGCTCGAGGCCAAGGGCATCCTGCCGTACTGGTGCATTCATCATGGCATCACCGTATCCCTTTACTACGCGGACCCTGACGGCAACCAGATGGAATTTCAGACAGATTGCTTTCAGACCAACGAGGATGCCAACGCATTCATGTACGGCCCGCACTTCGAGCTTAATCCGATCGGCGTGGAATTCGATCCCGAGATACTGCTCACCCGGTTACGCGCTGGCGAGCCTGAAGCAAACCTGCTCCCCCGACGCGAGCACCTGCCCGTGTCGGACGTTCGAGGCTCGTTGATGGGCTAAGTCGCGGACCACGGCTAGTCTCACGTCCGGAATCCGCTAGCCGGCCCCTCCACGTCATCATTGGCGTATTGCACGATGCCTGGATCCTCCTGTCCCGCCACGCAATCCCGCGACGAAGCCGCGTGCATCCGGCTCTGCGTCGACTTCGCCAATCACATCGACGCGCGGCGGTACGCGGCGCTGCTCGATCTCTTCACAGAGGACGGCGCGCTGGATCGCATGGGAACGGTGATGACGGGTCGGCCGGCGATCGGCCGGTTCCTTGAGGGACGGTCCCGCGATGTAGCAACTCGCCATCTCTGCACCAACTTTCGTGTCGAGTTCCGGTCACCTGACGAGGCGACGGGATTTTGCTACGCATTGTTTTTCCAAGGCACCGGCGAGAAAGCCGACGAACCGGCCACACTTTCCGGCTCGCCCAGCGTTGTCGAGTATCGCGACCGATATCGTCGCACGCCGGAAGGTTGGCGCATCGGGGAGCGGAAGATTCGTATGGCGATGCGCCCGTAAGCATCGCCCCTGCCAATAGACCTGCCGCGTGTGCAGGTTGACGCTCGCGTCGCACGTTCGCACGAACGCCTTCGTGCCGTTGCAGTTTAGGCTCGGCGAGGCCTTTCAGTTCGATTGCAGCGAGGAGCCACTGGTAATAGGCGGCATCTACCGGGGCCTGCAAGTTCCCACTTGAAGCTGTGTGCGAGCCGGACCTTCTGGCTGGTCGCCTACCCCAGCCAAGGCCACGACATGCTGTTCGACGCGCATACGCGATCGTTCACAGCGCTGGGAGGCGTTCCACGACGCGGCATCTACGACAACATGAAGACCGCGGTGGACAAGGTGAAGAAGAGCAAAGGCCGTATCGTCAACGCTCGCTTCGCCGTGATGTGCGCGCACTATCTGTTCGATGCCGACTTCTGCAACGTCGCCGGTGGTTGGAAAAAAGGTGTCGTCGGCCACGTTCCACCACAGGTAAAAGGAGGACCTGATTTAGCACACCAGGCGCATGTAACTGGAAGCGGTGCCGAGGACCGGTGGACAAATCGTTCCACAGCGGTCCCACAGCAGGAAGGAAGACCTGGTTTTGGCTGCGAAGTCTTTGATATGGCGCGCCCGGCAGGATTTGAACCCACGACCCCCTGGTTCGTAGGCGCAAAACAGCTACTCAGCACATTGTGATTCAACTACTTGCAACGCTTGCCAAAGCGACTTCAGTCTGTTCCAGTCACAATTTAGGCACACTCAATGATGGCTCGTCACATTCTAAAACTATGGGTGCCATTGCGGTGCCGCTAAAATCACACGCGGTCCTGCTTGACACGATCGCGTTGATCTGCGGCAACGAAGCACTAGTCTGAGACGCACGGTGCGCCGCATTCAGGATCCAGC
>JALYXY010000181.1 GCA_030946875.1 Pseudomonadota bacterium
AGCTCATGCGCCGTAACCGCTCGCGCCTACGAAGCCGCCCCTTGCGCAGCTGCCCCCTGCGAAGCCGCCACCGTGCGCGCCCGGCGAGTTGCGAAGAGGCACACACCTGCGGCCACCGATACGTTGAGACTCGAAACCGTGCCGTGAAGCGGAATGCCCACCGTGCGATCGCAAAGTTCGCGCGACAAGCGCCGCAGGCCCGCACCTTCGGCCCCGAGCACCCAGGCCACCGGTCCTGTAACGTCGGCCTCGTACAGGCTCTCGCCACCTGCGTCCGCGGCGAGCAACCAGATGCCCTGTTGCTTGAGCCACCGCAGCGTGCGCGCAAGATTCGTGACCGTCACCACCGGCACGGTATCGGCGGCCCCGCTCGCCGCCTTGGCCACAGTCGCGTTCACGCCCACTGCGCGGTCCTTCGGCACCACGACAGCGTGAGCGCCGAACGCATCGGCGCTGCGCAGGCAGGCTCCGAGATTGTGCGGATCCGTGACGCCATCGAGCACCAGGATGAGAGGCGGCTCGCTCGTATGCTCGATCACATCCTCGATCGTCAGGTACGGCATTGCGGCATCGACGATGGCGACTACGCCTTGATGCCGGTCGGTGCCACAGAGTGCCTGGAGCCGTGCTTCGTCGACGAGGTGCGTCTCGCGACCCGAGGCACTGGCGATCTCCAGCAAGTTGCGCGTGCGGGCATCGTGTCGCGCGGCCGCCACGTACACGGCGTGCACGGACTCCGGATGCTGGCGCAGCCGCGCCGTGACCGCGTGAAAGCCGAAGAGAGCGCGCGTCTCGGCGGCCATCGCGCTAACCCGGCGATAATGCGGCGGTCACAATGCCGCGTCGCACCAGTGCGTCGAGCAACGTGCGCGTGAAGCGCGGCACGTCGCGACCATCGATATGCGACGTATCGGGCAGCGCGATGGCGGCGAACGCCGGCTCGTCGCGAAAATCGATCAGCGGCATTGGGGCCACCCGCGCATACGCGTCCCAGTAGAGCTCGCGCGGATAGTTCGCTTCGTCCAGCATGAGGTGCTCTCCGGCTGATGGCTCACGAAAGAATACGACCTTGCCCCCGCGGGCCTGTATCGCGCGCACCCAGTCTGACACCTGGTTCAGCGCGGCAAGCCACTCCTGCGGTGAATCGGCCCGGTTGTCCCGATAGTATTCCCGCAAGTCGGCGATCCGCCGCTCGCGTATGGCGGCGACGTTGGTGCGCCGGTAGTCGAGCAAGCCAAGCCGATCGGATCGAACCACCACATAGTCGTTGATCGGAGGGCCGTAGCCGGCAAGATGGCGGCGCAGGATCTGCACCCACGCGAAGGGTGCCCGCATGAACACCAGATGCGCCTGCAAAGGGCTCAGCAACGCGCGATGGATACGGCGGGCGAGCGTCCAGCGCCGTTGGTAGTGCTCGAACCAGGGTCGCTGCATGTCCCAGTGCCGCCGCGATAATCCGCGCGAATCGATGCCGACCACGGCCACGCCGTGAAACGCCGGATCTTCCGCCAGGGCTCGCAACGCTGCCATGGGATAGGCGCCATTCACGGCCAGCATGACGGATGGGCGGGCCGTGAACTGCGCAACGAGCGCGGGATCGACCGCGTACTGGATCCGCGAGGCCCCGAGGAGCGCGATCGCGTCATTGTGCTCGCCGAGACGGTCCATCTGCATCGACCAGAGATCGCGGTCATCCTGCAGCGTGGGTCGGTAATCGTGGTCCCGGAGCCAGCGTTCGAACAGCGTCGCGGCAATCGAGCACACGACCAATGCAATGATCCACGACAGAAGCCAGCGGCGGCTCATGTCAGAACTGGAAATAGATGAATGCCGGGTTGAACCCCGGTGAGAACAGGACCGCGCTTGCAGCGATCGCGATCGTCGCGGCTCGCACGCTTACCGGGATGTCATCGAGCCATGCCCACCCGCGCACATTGGCCGTCAGCGTGTGCGCGGCCAGGAGCACCGCGCCGGCAATAATCGCAACCTCTGCGTCCGGGCCGGGGATCATCGGTGCAGCGCCTTGCGCGCCGACGCCTGCCATGGTGCCGAGGAGCGCCGTGGCGTCATGCAGGGTGGGCGCGCGAAAGAACACGGCTTCCACGGCGAATACCAGGAAGGTTGCGAAGGCGAGCACGGCGCGCGCGGGAAGAGACCTCACGCGGGCGAAATCCCACACGTGATCACGAAAGCTTCGTTCAGCCACGAGGATCAGCCCGTTGATGCCGCCCCACACGACGAAGGTCCACGCGGCGCCGTGCCAAAGCCCGCACAGCAGGAAAGTGAAGATGAGGTTTGCATGTCCGCGCAAGCGCCCTCTCCGATAGTGGCCGAGCGGCGTGAACACGTAATCGCGAAGCCAGCTCGTCAGCGACATGTGCCAGCGGTTCCAGAGATCGATCATCCCCACCGCACCGAATGGACTCTCGAAGTTCGAAGGAAAACCGAATCCGAAGAGCAACGCGGTACCGATCGCGCAGAGCGTGTAGCCGGCGAAATCGCAGTACACCTGCATTGAGAACGCCGTCGCTCCGAGCCACGCATCCGGCGTGGTGGGTTGCGCGCCGCCCGATCCAAAAACCCGATCGGCCACCGGCCCGAATACCAGGTCGGCGAGGCAGAGCTTCAGTGCAAGCCCGATCACGAACATGGCGAGGCCGCGTCCGAGCGCGGTTTCGCTCCAGCGTTTGCTTACATCACATTGCGGAGCGAAATCGTTGTAGCGCAGGATGGGCCCCGCGACCAGGTGCGGAAAGAAGGTGACATACAACCCGTAGTCGAGCACGCTGCGCGACGCTGCGATACGTCGCCGGTACACGTCGATGACGTAGGAAAGACTTTCGAAGGTGTAGAACGAAATGCCCACGGGAAGCAGGATGCCGAGGTCGAGCGGCTTCCATTCGATGCTGAAGCTCCGCGCGAGGTCGATCGCGGTGTTGGTGAAGAACTGGGCGTACTTGAAAAAGCCCAGGGCCGAGAGATTCACCACGATCGAGCCGAGCAGAAGGAGCTTGCGTCGGCGCGGCGCTTGCGTGCGCTCCAGCACACGGCCCGCGATCCAGTCGAACCCGGTGGTTGCGACCAACAGCAGTACGAAGAACGGATTCCAGGCGGCGTAGAAAAGATAGCTCGCGAACAGCAGCAGCGACTTGCGCAGGGTCCACGAGGAAACGGCCCAGTACGCCACGTAGATGCAGGCGAGGAACACGAGAAACGTGAGGGAGTCGAACGTCATCGCGCGCGCTTGTAATGCGTGGACCTTGCGGCCACGCCTGCATCGGATAATGCACATGAGTTTACCGGGTGCTGCCAAGGGCGCCCAGGTTTGCCCAAGGTCACTGCCTCGCGGCATAGCTGAACCGGCAACATGGGCCGGAATAGAACGCGCGAATTGCAAGCCAAGCTTCAGGGCAGGGAACGACTTGGAATCAGCCGCTCACCGGTAAGCCGTTCTCGATCCCATTCGGCTGAAACGCCGCGGGGTGACTACGCTCACGTCGCCGCGCGTGCATTGTCATACGCGTGTGATAGTCGTTAAGAACATCGCGCACGCTGTGGCACACTAGCGGCGTCGGTGTTAAGACAGTGCACGGCGCTGTGATTCGCTCATCAAGGCCCCGGTAGCTCAGTGGATAGAGCAGCCCCCTCCTAAGGGGCAGGTCGGACGTTCGATTCGTCTTCGGGGCGCCAAATTTGACGGGTCAACACCTCCTGTCCACCATCGCGCAGCACCAATGGCAGGTCGTTGCGTACGCTTCGGTTGAGGCGATCTGTCAGCCGAAGCGATGAGGACGAGGTGCGAACCCGGCGCGTACTTGGAATCACGTGCCCACGTGCCGGCAATTAGCGCAATTACTGGCCTCATTCGCACAGGCGCAGTCGTAGAGCCAAGCTCCCCAATCACACTTCGCGCTCCACGCCAAGCGGTCGCTCCTGCTGTAGGATCAAGACGAAGTTTGTCCTGTCCTGGAACTCACCCCTACCTGCAACGCCGCGCTGATAGGCTCTGCGCCCTGACGGCTGCCGCGTAAGCCCAGAATGCAGGTGTGGCAAGACATCCGAGTACGAAAATGAAATGGGTCTATCGATCTCTTGCTGCAGTCGGCATCCTCATATTCACGCTGGTGGGCGTTGCGTACCGGACTGCACTCCGCTCTGAACGACCAGTTGGCTTCCAGGTTGCTCGCGCGACTGACAGGGGGCACCCGTTTGCAGTTGGCGTCTGGTATCCGACGGAAGCACGAACCTGGCCGACGACATTGATAGGCATCACGTTGATGGATGTTGCCCGTGATGCGCCGATTGCCGGACGCGATTTGCCCCTGGTGGTGATATCACATGGAAACGGCGGCGGCCTGCAGAGTCACGCCGACTTGGCTTTCGCACTCGCGGGCGCGGGTTACGTGGTCGCAGCGCCGATGCATGCCGGAGACAACTTCGCCGACCAGACCGCGGGGGGAGCCGCGACTTTGTACAGCGGCCGCACGCGACAGTTCGCGTAACCGTTGACCATATGCTCACCCACTGGCACGACCGCGATCGAATCGACCCGGAACGCGTCGGTGCCTTCGGATTCTCAGCGGGTGGGTTTACCGTTCTGGTAGCCGCCGGAGCCCAGCCAGACATGCGGCTCATTGCGAAGCAGTGCGCGCAAACATCCGAGTTCGTCTGCGATGTGCTGCGCCTTTCCAAGTCGCCATTGCTGAACGCCGACCTGTCCTCGAGTGAGCCGATGCAGGTGACAACGAACCTCAAAGCTGCCGTGTTGGCTGCTCCCGGCTTGGGCTTCACGATGACTCCGGCCGGACTTTCATCCGTGCAAATTCCTGTCCAACTCTGGAGCGGCGAAAAGGACGACAGAGTTCCGTATGCCTCCAACGCCAAGCTGATTCAGGAAGGACTTGGGTCGAAGGTCGAGTTTCACTCAGTCCCTGGCGCCGGCCATACATCGTTTCTTGCGCCATGTGGTCTTCTGAAGCCGGCTGGACTCTGCTCGGAGCCGAACGGGTTCGATCGCAACACATTTCATGCAGCGATGAATGGCGAAATAGTTAAGTTCTTCAGGCAACAGTTGCACCGTCAATAGAACGCGCCCTGCGCGTCCGCTTGGGGGCGATTACCTTCATGCGCGCCTCGAACTCTGCACCAAGTACGACGCCTGGCACCTCAACGGGTACAACGAAGTTCAACGCGTGCTATTGAAGCCCGCTATTTCTTGTCCAGGAGCAGCGTCGCTTCGTTGCGCAATATCGGAATGAGGCGTTTCGCCGCCTTGGCGAGGAGCCAGGGCAGTGATACTTCGATGCGCAGCGCATCCTCCAGCACTTCGACGGTGGCGGCCGCCGTCTGGCCGAGCACGCGCATCCGGAAGCGCAATGTATCGCCCTCCCAGGTCTGCTGCTGGATCAGGAGCATTCCGCCGAGGTGACCGTCGCTGCGCGCCAGGCCCTCCTTGAGACGGCGCACAGCCTCAGCCTTGCCGAGGCGATGGCTCACCGTGACTGTGACGGTCTCGCTCACGGAAGCTGTAAAGGGCTGGCGGGGGCGTGCATGCGCCTATTATGATCGAAGCGCGATCTCCAGCAGTTTTCCGGGCGCATCGACATACCATCTGGACTACCGCTCTTCCCGCACCTCAGCCCCTTCGTCGCTGAGGGGATCAGCGCTCCTTGAACCCGGAGCAGCGCACCTGCCGCGGCATCGAATGCAGCCTTGGCCGACTCAACAGGCATCGCGGGAATGCACACGACAATCCCGCGGGCGAGATCGGCAAGGCTCGCCGTGACGAGCGGCTCGGGCTGCATGCTCGGCACGTGACTCAGGTCCATGCCTTGCCGTTCGTGGAACTCCGTGCGCACCACACCGGGGCACACGACCTGCACCTTGATGCCCGTGCCGGTCATCTCGGGGGCAAGGGTTTCGGTGAAGGTCACGAGAAATGACTTGGTGGACGCGCATACGGCCCGCTTCGGCAGATGCGCTTCCTGCGCTGCGCCGCTGAACGCGAGCAGTGAAGCGACATTGACAACAGCGCCGCGACGGCGTTCGATCATGCCCGGAAGCACGGCGCGCGTCAGCAGAACCGGCGCAAGAGCGTTCAGATGGACGAGTTCGCGGGCGCGCTCCGGCGGGAGTAGCAAAAAGCCATGTAATGAGCGAGACCCGCGTTGTTGACCAGCATCTCGACGGGCAAGCTCGCGAGCTCGGCGCACACACGATCCAGGTCCGTGGCATTTGCGAGATCAGCAACGATCGTGCGGATATCGACGCCGCAGGTTTCGAGCTCGCGTTCGAGCGCATCCAGCCGGTCCGCCCGGCGCGCGATCAGAACCACGTTGTGGCCTTGGGACGCGAGGCGCTGCGCGTAACTGCGTCCCATGCCCGACGAAGCGCCGGTCACCACCATCCATGCAGCGATTTTGCTTTGCTTCATGCGTCCCCTTGGTCCCGAAGCCCGTAAGCTGCGTTGGATTGTAATTGCCGACTGCGGCTGCTGCCGCTTGACGGGCGCGCTCTGCGGGCGCTCAATGACGTATCACCACGCGAGGTAAGTCATGGCTCTTCGCTCGGTTCGCGCCGTAGTCGCCCACCAGACCTTCGTCGCCGCACCGGCAGACGCCACGGCATACGAGGCGTCCGTCTCGATGAAGCAGCACGGCAAGGGAGCTTTGCTGGTGCTGGAAGGTCAGCGGCTCGTCGGTATCGTAACCGAGCGCGATATCGTGTTCCGGGTGGTGGCCGCAGGTCGTGACCCGCGCAACACGAGCCTCGAGGCCGTCATGACCCCGCAGCCCCAGTGCATCGAAGCAAGCAAGCCGTTCCTGCACGCGCTGCGCGTCATGCGCCAGGGTGGATTCCGCCATGTACCCGTCATCGACAACGATCGGCCGATTGGTGTCGTCTCGGCGCGAGACGCGCTCGACGATGACTTCTTCGATCTGCGTGCGGACCTCGAGCAGCGCGAGGACGAGCAATACTGACGATCAGCCATCCCGCACGCTGTTACTCAACCGCGTCAGTGGATTTCCGGATCGCGGGTTGGCGCGCCCGCTTCGAGGAAGTCGAAGTCGCACCCCTGATCGGCTTGCGTGACATGCTTCAGATACAGTGCGCCGAACCCCCGCGAGAAATGCACCGGGGGCGCGCGCCATGCGCTTCGACGCTCCGCGAGCTCGGCCGCATCGACCTTGAGCTCGAGCCGTCGCGCGGCGACATCGAGCTCGATCAGGTCACCGTCTCGAACCAGCGCAAGCGGTCCCCCGACGTGTGATTCCGGTGCAACGTGCAGGACGCATGCGCCGTAGCTGGTGCCGCTCATTCGCGCGTCCGAGATCCGCACCATGTCGCGCACGCCCTGCTGCAGGAGCTTCTTCGGAATGGGAAGCTGACCCCACTCGGGCATGCCCGGTGCGCCCTGAGGTCCGGCGTTCTGCAGGACGATGACCGAGTTGGCGTCGACGTCTAGGTCAGGATCGTCGATACGCGTCGCGAGATCGTCGTAATCGCGGAACACCACCGCCGGGCCTACGTGGCGTTGCAGATGCGGCTCCATGGCAGCCGGCTTGATGACTGCGCCATCCGGCGCGAGATTGCCCCGCAGCACGGCAAGCGCGTCGCTTTCAACGAGCGGGTTGCTGCGTGCGCGGATGACGTCATCGTGATAGACCTCTGCCCCGCGCAGGTTCTCGCCGAGCGTGCGCCCGTTCGCGGTGAGTGTCTGCGTGTCGATCAGATCCTCGAGCCGCGACAGCAGGCCCCGCAGGCCTCCTGCATAGAAGAAGTCCTCCATCAGGTATTGACCGGAAGGCCGGATGTTCGCGAGCACGGGCGTCCTGCGCGCAAGATCGTCGAAGCGCGCGAGATCGAGCGGAATGCCTGCGCGGCGGGCGATCGCGATGAGATGCACGATGGCGTTGGTTGATCCGCCCAGTGCAAGCACCGTGATCACCGCATTGTCGATCGCCCGCGCATCGACGATGTCGCGCGGACACAGGTCTTCCCACACCATCTCGACGATGCGCTTTCCGCAGGCAGATGCCATTTGGGCGTGCCGTGAATCGGGCGCGGGAATCGAGGCTGCGCCGGGCAGCGTGAGCCCCATCGCTTCGGCCGCGCTCGTCATGGTCGATGCCGTGCCCATCGTCATGCAGTGGCCAGGGGAGCGCGCGATGCCGTCCTCCACGCCGCGCCACTCCTCCTCGGTGATGTTGCCGGCGCGAAGCTCTGCCCAGTACTTCCATGTGTCGCTGCCGCTCCCGAGATAGTTGCCCTTGAAATCGCCACGCAGCATGGGCCCGCCCGGCATGAACAAAGCGGGAAGGTTCATGGAGAGCGCGCCCATGATCAGAGCCGGAGTGGTCTTGTCGCAGCCGCCCATCAGCACGCAGCCATCGGCGGGGTAGCTTCGCAGCAGCTCCTCGGTCTCCATGGCCAGGAGATTGCGATATAGCATGGTCGTGGGCTTCTGGAACGGCTCGGAAAGCGAGATGGCCGGCATCTCCAGCGGAAACCCGCCCGCCTGCCAGACGCCGCGCTTCACTTCTTCGGCGCGTGCCCGAAAGTGGCTGTGGCACGGATTGATGTCGCTCCACGTGTTGATGATCGCAATCACGGGCTTTCCCGCGTAGTCGCTGCGCGAGTAGCCGATCTGGGCAATCCGTGACCGGTGCCCGAACGAGCGGAGGTCGTTGACACCGAACCAGCGATGACTGCGAAGCTCGGTGGGTGACTTGCGTTTTCTGGTCATGGCAGCAGGCAATTGGGATCGGGTGTGTGGAAGCAGGTAGCCCATGTTACCGACAAGCGCAGAACTCGTTACCATGGCGCCATCGTTCCTGCCGAATCTGCTGCTTGAGCCCCTCCCCTTCTGCGCCCACCCTGGCGGTCGAACATCTCACGGTCGATTTCGCGACGCAGGACCGCGTCGTCACCGCCGTGCGCGATGTCTCGTTCGAGGTTCGAGACCGCGAGACAGTCGCAATCGTCGGCGAGTCCGGCTCCGGAAAATCCGTGACGGCCCTGTCGGTGATGCGACTCGTCGAGCACGGCGGCGGCCGCATCGTGCAAGGTCGGCTCGGCTTCACGCGCACGAGTGGCGAGCAGGTGGATCTCGCCCAGCTTCCGGCCGACGCGATGCGCTCGATCCGGGGCGCGGAGATCGCGATGATCTTCCAGGAGCCGATGACCTCGCTCAACCCCGTGTTCACTGTGGGAGAGCAGATTGCGGAGTCCATCCGGCTGCATCAGCGCAAGGACGTGACAGCCGCGCGCGCCGAGGCACTGCGCATGCTCGAGCTCGTGCGCATCCCGGCGGCCAAGGCGGCGCTGCGGCGCTATCCCCACCAGCTCTCGGGCGGCATGCGCCAGCGGGTGATGATCGCGATGGCCCTAGCGTGCCGGCCCCGCCTTCTGATCGCCGACGAGCCGACCACCGCGCTCGATGTCACGATCCAGGCGCAGATCCTGACGCTCATCAGGCTCCTGCAGCGGGAGCTGGGCATGGCGGTCATCTACATCACGCACGACATGGCGGTGGTGGCCGAGGTCGCGGACCGCATCGCGGTGATGTATCGCGGCGAGAAGGTCGAGGATGGGCCCGCGCAGGAGGTCTTCGCATCGCCTCGCCATGCCTACACGAAAACTTTGCTCGCGGCCGTGCCGGCACTTGGATCGATGCGCGGCAGCGACTTGCCGCAGAAGTTTCCGCTGCCCGGCGTCGACTCTGCCGGTTCGCGGACCGAGCGCGCGCCTGACACGCGGCTCCGCCGGAGCACCGAGCCGAGCGCGGCACCGGATATGGGCGATGCAGCGCTGCGCCAACCGCTCGTGCGCGTACGCGGCCTGACCAAGCGCTTTGCCGCAGAAACGGCATGGTTCGGACGCGTCACGCGGCGGGTGCATGCGGTCGAGCACGTGAGCTTCGATCTCGCGGCCGGTGAAACGCTTGCTCTCGTCGGCGAATCAGGCTGCGGAAAATCCACCACCGGCCGTTCGCTGCTGCGGCTTTTCGAGATCGACGAGGGCGAGATCGAGTTCGAAGGCCGCGACATTGCCCGACTCTCGCGCGACGAGTTGCGGCCGTTGCGCCGACACATGCAGATGATCTTCCAGGATCCGTTTGCCTCGCTCGACCCGCGACTCACGGTGGGATTCTCGATCGCCGAGCCACTGTACGTGCACAAGATCGCCCGCGGCAGCGAGGTGCACGAGCGCGTCGCGTCGCTGCTTCGGCAGGTAGGTCTTGCACCCGAGCACGCGCATCGCTATCCGCACGAGTTTTCGGGTGGGCAGCGGCAACGCATCGCGATCGCGCGTGCGCTCGCACTCAACCCCAGGATCATCGTCGCCGACGAAGCCGTATCGGCGCTCGACGTATCGATCCAGGCGCAGGTGGTGAATCTGCTGATAGACCTCCAGCAACAGCTTGGCCTGGGGTACCTCTTCATCTCCCATGACATGGCTGTCGTCGAGCGCGTGAGCCACCGGGTGGCCGTCATGTACCTCGGACAGATCGTCGAGATCGGTCCGCGGCGGGCGGTCTTCGAGGACCCACAACATCCGTATACTCGCAAGCTCATGGCCGCGGTACCCGTGGCCGACCCTGCGCGGCGGCGCCAGCAATTGGAGCTATCATCCGACGAAGTGCCGACGCCCGTGCGAAGCGTGGGTGACGACCCGGTGGTGGCGCCCCTCGTCGCCGTGGGGCCCGATCATTTCGTGGCGCAGCACCGCGTTGGCGGCGCCTACTGACCTTGCGCGGAGTCGACGGACTCCGCTGCAGACTGCCTGCTAATCACAAGAAGGAGCTCGATCATGAAAAGAGTGTTGCGTCCCCTGGTGGCCGGCCTGCTCGTGGTTGCGGCGTTCGCCGCCCTCCCCGCTCATGCGGCCAAGGATGTGGTGTTCGCAGTCGCATCCACGTTCACGACAACCGATCCCTATGACGCGAACGACACGCTGTCGCAGGCGATGGCCAAATCGTTCTACGAAGGTCTTTTCGGGTTCGACAAGGACATGAAGATGATTCCGGTGCTCGCCGAAGGCTATGAAGCGAGTAAGGACGGCCTCGTCTACACGATCAAGCTGAAGCGCGGCATCAAGTTCCACGACGGCACGGACTTCAAGGCGGAAGCCGTGAAGGTGAATCTCGATCGTGTCACCAATCCGGAAAACAAGCTCAAGCGCTACGGGCTTTACAACAACAACATTGCAAAGACGGAGGTGGTCGACGACTACACCGCCCGGATCACGCTCAAGACCGCGTTCTCGCCTTTCATCAGCCAGCTTGCACATCCGTCGACGGTGATGATCAGTCCTGCCGCATTGAAGCAGTGGGGCAACAAGGACATCGCGTTTCATCCGGTGGGCACCGGCCCGTTCAAGTTCGTCGAGTGGAAGCAGACGGATTACCTCAAGGTCGCGAAGTTCGAGAACTACTGGCGGCAGGGTTATCCGAAGGTGGATAGCATCACCTGGAAGCCGGTCGTCGACAACAACTCGCGCGCGGCGATCATGCAGACCGGTGAAGCGCATTTCACGTACCCGCTGCCTTACGAGCTCGCCGAAGTGCTCAAGAGCAAGCCCGATCTCGAGGTCGTCGCCGCACCGTCGATCGTTTTGCGCTACCTCTCCATGAACACGCAGCAGAAGCCGTTCGACAATCCGAAAGTGCGCCAGGCCATTGCCTACGCGATCAACAAGGATGCGCTGGCGAAGGTGGCGTTCAACGGCTATGCCGAGCCCGCACAGGGCGTGGTGCCGCAGGGCGTGGAGTACGCGGTGAAGATCGGCGCCTGGCCGTACGACCTGGCAAAGGCCAAGCAGCTCATGAGTGAAGCCGGTTACCCCAACGGCTTCGAGACGGAGCTGTGGTCGGCCTACAACCACAGCACCGCGCAAAAGGTGACCCAGTTCCTGCAGCAGCAGCTTCAGCAGATCGGCATTCGCACCAAGATCACGCTGCTCGAAGCGGGACAGCGGGTCGAGAAGGTCGAGAGCTGGCAGGATGCCAAGACCGCTCCGGTGCGCCTGTATTACGTCGGCTGGTCCACATCGACTGGCGAAGCGGATTGGGCCATTCGGCCGCTCCTGGGGAGCGAATCCTGGCCGCCCAAGCTCTTCAACACGGCGTACTACAAGAGCGATCGCGTCGATGCGGACATCAAGAACGCGCAGCTCACGATCAATGCCGCCGAAAAAGCGAAGCTCTACAAGGATGCGCAGGAAGCCATCTGGCAGGACGCGCCGTGGGCTCCGCTCGTCGTGGAGCGCCTGCTTTCAGCCCACAACAAAAAGCTTTCGGGCGTGTATGTGATTCCCGATGCATCGTTCAGCTTCACCGACATCGACCTGAAGTAAGGCACCTGCCGCCGGTCTCGCGTGCCGCCGCGCGAGACCGGCGCTCCATCACAGGCGCATGATTCGTCGGCGGCGTTCAACGGGTCTCACTAACCCGCCTCACCGAGTCATTCCCGCGCAGTTTTTCTAACGCATGCTCCAGTACATCGCGAAGCGTCTTGCGGGTCTCGTGCCGACGCTCCTGATCGTCGCGCTGCTGGTATTCATGTTTCTCCACCTGCTGCCCGGTGATCCGGCACGACTTGCCGCCGGTCCCGAGGCGACTCCGGAAACCATCGAGCTCGTGCGCCGGGATCTCGGTCTCGATCGCTCGCTGCCTCAGCAGTTCCTGCGCTTCGTGAACGGTGTCGCGCACGGTGATTTCGGCCGCTCACTGCGCAGCAAGCGCCCGGTGTCGGAGGAGATCGGCGACCGGTTCATGCCGACTTTCTGGCTCACGATCGCGAGCATGGCGTGGTCCGTGCTTTTCGGCCTCGTGCTCGGAATGGTCTCCGCGGTATGGCGCAATCGTTGGCCTGATCGTCTGGGCATGACGCTCGCCGTGTCGGGCATCTCGTTTCCGGCGTTCGCGCTCGGCATGGTGCTGATGCAGGTTTTTTCCGTGCAGCTCGGCTGGCTGCCAACGGTCGGCGCCGACACCGCGCGCCACTATGTTCTGCCTTCGCTCACGCTCGGTGCCGCGGTCGCGGCGATCATGGCCCGCTTCACCCGATCATCGTTCGTCGACATCTTGGGCGATGACTATATTCGGACCGCGCGCGCCAAGGGCCTCTCCGAGCGCACCGTCGTGATGAAGCACGGGTTGCGCAATGCGCTCGTGCCGGTCGTTACTATGATGGGTCTGCAATTCGGGTTCCTGCTCGGAGGCTCGATCGTCGTCGAGGTGGTGTTCAACTGGCCTGGGCTCGGACGTCTGCTGGTCGACGCCGTCGAGATGCGGGACTATCCCGTGCTCCAGACGCTCGTGCTCCTCTTCTCGCTCGAGTTCATCCTGATCAACCTCGTGGTGGACGTGCTTTACGGCCTCATCAATCCGGTGATCCGTTACCGCTGATGGATCCCGCCGGACAGCCGATCGTCACGGACATGGAGCACGTGCCGCTTGCCGTCACCACGCCATCGGGTGTGCCGGCGGCTGGTGCATCGGCCGACGTGCGCACGCCATGGCGCGAGTTCGTGCGCAAGTTTCGACGTCAGCACGCGGCGCTGATCGCGGCGGGCTTTGTCGTGGTGCTGGTGCTGGTCGCCGTGCTTGCGCCGTGGATCGCACCCTTCGATCCGGAAAGTTATTTCGATTACGACAACCTCAACGCACGACCTTCGGCGCGCTACTGGCTCGGCGTGGATCCGCTCGGCAGGGACATCTTCAGTCGACTGATCTGGGGCGCGCGTATCTCGCTCGCGGCGGGATTCGGGTCTGTGGCGATCGGGGCCATCGTAGGCACCGTGCTCGGCCTCCTCGCCGGGTACTTCGAAGGCTGGTGGGACCGCATCATCATGCGGATCTGCGACGTGCTGTTTGCGTTTCCCGGCATCCTGCTCGCCATCGGCATCGTCGCCATTCTCGGGGGCGGCATGTTCAACGTGGTGATCGCGGTGGCCGTATTCAGCGTGCCCACCTTCGCGCGACTGGTCCGGGGCAATACGCTCTCGCAGAAGCACCTGACCTACATCGAGGCGGCGCGCAGCATCGGCGCGTCCGACGCAACGATCGTCGGGCGTCACATCTTTCCGGCCACGATCTCCGCCGTGGTGGTGTACTTCTCACTGCGCATCGGGACGTCGATCATCACCGCGGCGAGCCTCTCGTTCCTGGGACTTGGGGCGCAGCCACCGACACCGGAATGGGGCGCGATGCTCAACTCCGCTCGCTCGGACATGATGATCGCTCCGCATGTCGCGATCTTTCCGGCCATTGCGATCTTCCTCACCGTGCTCGCCTTCAACCTGCTGGGTGATGGCTTGCGCGACGCCCTCGACCCGAGGATCGAACGCCGCTGAACGCGCGGCCCTGCGCCTGCAGTTTCAGTGCAGCGTGACCTGCGACAGGATGCGATTCAGTGCATCAAGATCGATCGGCTTCACCAGATGGTGGTTGAAGCCCGCTTGCCGCGCCTGTTCCTTGTCGGACGATTGGCCCCAGCCGGTCGTGGCGACCAGAACCGTACCTTTGCCCCACGGCTGCTTGCGGATGCGCCGCGCGACCACGTAGCCGTCCGCTTTCGGCATGCCGATGTCGAGCAGGACCATGTCGGGCCTGTAGTCCTGCGCTTCATCCAGCGCGCTCTCACCGTCATAGGCCACGCGAGCTTCATGGCCGAGCATCTGCAACAGCACGCACAGCGTATCGGCCGCATCGCGATTATCGTCGACGACGAGAAGCCGTAAAGCCTGAACCTGGTTTTGCGGCGCGGTCGCCTCCTCCGGCCGCGCAGCGGCAGGAGCGGCTGCCGTCGGCAGGCGGACGATGAACTCGCTGCCCTCACCCGGGCCGCGGCTCGTGGCCGCGACGGACCCGCCATGCATTTCGACCAGGCGCTTGGCGAGCGAGAGACCGATGCCAAGCCCGCCACGGACCTGATTCGCCACGACAGCCGCCTGCGCGAACATCTCGAAGATCGTGGGGATGCTCTGCTCGGAAAGGCCGATGCCGGTATCGCGTACCGAGATGACAGCCTCCTCACCCTCGAGCGAGGCGCCTAGCGTGATGCAACCGCCGGCTGGCGTGAACTTCGCAGCGTTGTGGAGCAGATTGGAGAGCACCTGCGCCATCCGCGCCGAGTCGACATCGACATAGACCGGCACGAGCGGCACATCGACTCGGAACACCTGTCCGCCCGAATCGATGGCGGGCTTGCTCGATTCGACCCCAAGCTGCACGACGTCCTGCAACGGAACGATCGCCCGCTGAAGCTGGAGCTTGTTGCGCGTGATGCGTGACACGTCGAGCAGATCTTCGACCAGACGTACCATCTGCAGCATCTGGCGATCGGCGATATCGAGCGCCGCCTTGGCTTCGGGCGTGTGGACGCCGCTCATCCGCAGGATCTGCAATGCGGAGCGCACCGGCGCGAGCGGATTGC
Source organism: Pseudomonadota bacterium (assembly GCA_030946875.1). Lineage (GTDB taxonomy): Bacteria > Pseudomonadota > Gammaproteobacteria > Burkholderiales > Casimicrobiaceae > CAIWHR01. The sequence continues at coordinate 15,441 of JALYXY010000181.1, forward strand.
GCAACTCGTGCGCGAGCGTTGCAAGAAAATCGTTCTTCGAGCGGTCCGCCTCGTGGAGTGCGGCCTCGAAGCGCTTGCGATCGGTGATGTCGACCACCACGTTGACGATGCCCACCACTCGCCCGTTCTTGTCCTTGATCGGACTCACGTGGGCCAGGGCCGTCACGCGCTCGCCGGACGGACGCTCGATGATGATTTCCTTGCCGTTGTATTGCCGCCGGTGGCGCAGGGCGATAGCGGTCCAGCATTCCTCGTGCGGCACCGGCACGCCGTTTTTATCGAAGAGCCGAAACGACCCGCAGAATCGGTCGGCGGCGTGATTCAACCGGGGCGCCCGACCCCAGAGATCCTCCGCCGGCTTGTTGAAGTACGTGATCAGCCCATCCACGTTACAGGTGTACGCACCTGCGGGAAGTCGCTCGAGGAGCTCATTGAAGTGGGCGGTGGACTCACCCGGCGTGGGCCGAATGGCGGAAACGACGCGACGCGTTTGCGCCGAGGGAGCATGTGGCATGAGGACTTGCTCGTGATACAGAGCCAAGAGCTATAGCGCTCTTCGCATGGAGGGTATGTAGGACACACGGTGCAAAGGCGGGCGTTTCCCGGGGGGTCCATAGAAATGAGGAGGCGTGCGAGAACCCCCGAATCGTTGAAAACGCACACGTAGGGCTGCCCTCGGCCGTCGGTACCAGCCGACCCCTCCGGGTTGAGACCTTGCGCCTGTCCCGAGGCCGTAAGGGGAGGGTCGGCTCAGGGAGACTGCCGGTCAGGATGGGCAAAACTGTGCGGCCGGTCGGTGCGTAGGACTGCTGCGGCTGCCGACATTCGCCTCGCGGCTTCCTCTTCGAACCGGCCACGGTAATTGAAACTCCCTCCCCTGCGTGGCCCCTCACACCGAGGAACGCAGTCTAGAATGGGGCCCCGTCCAGACGGGCTCACTCTCGTGCCGACGACATGACATCGATCGCCCCCGCCTCGCTCCCCGCCGCGGTTTCGACTCACCTGCCGGTGACGTACGACACACTGTTCGATGCGTCGATCTTCACCGCCTTGACGATCGTGTTTGCCGTGCTCGGCGTGCTGCTCTCGGCAGAACGCCGCCGCGGGCTCGTATCCGCGGCGGTGTTCGCGTGCGGCATGCTGCTCGGGTTGTGGGTGTTCCTGCGCTTCGCGCCGGCGCTTCCCGATGCGATGCTCTACGACGTGCTGCGGGAGATGCTGCTCGCCCTGCTCGCCTTCTCGGTTCTGCGCTCCACGCTGATCTTCGGGACGCGGGTGCTCCTCGCGCGGCTTCAGATCCCGCACATCATGGGCGATGTGCTGCTCACCCTGGGGCTCATCGCTTACGCGCTCTATCGGCTCAATATCGTCGGCGTGAACCTCGCCGGGATCGTTACGACCTCGGCAGTGATCACGGGCGCGATTGCATTCTCGGCGCAGGAAATTCTGGGCGCATTGTGGGCGGGTCTCGCCTTGCAGGGCGAGCACACGCTGCGCCAGGGTGACTGGATCCGCTTCAACGACAAGATCGGCCAGGTGGTGCATTTGAGGTGGCGCTCGACCGCCATCGCAACCTGCGATCACGAGACGATCATCATTCCCAACGCGGCCTTGATGAAGGACAAGATCATCCTAGTCGGCCGCCACGGCGAGGCGCCCTCGCACCTGCGCCGGCACGTCAAGTTCTCGGTCAGCTACGATGCCGCGCCGGGCGAGGTCCTGCGCATCATCGACGAGGCGCTGCAGCGCGCGGAGATCGGGGTCATGGCCCGCGCACCCGCGCCGTTCTCCATCTGCAAAGGGTTCGGCGACAGCGGCATCGAGTACGAAGTGCTGTATCACATCACCGACCTGCATCACTACCCGCAGGCCGATTCCGCCGTGTTGAGCCATGTCTACGCCGCACTCAAGCGACATGGAATGAGCATCCCCTATCCGCATCGCGTGGTCCAGGTGCAGCGCGATACCGAAGCGCGCGCCGCCCGTCGCGATCACCAGGCGAGGCGCAGCGCCCTTGCAACCATGCCCATTTTCGCTTCACTCACCGAAGCGGAGAGCGACCGTCTTGCGACCGACCTCAAACCGGCGCCGTTCGTAGTGGGAACGGTGGTGTGCCGGCAGGGTGAAGCAGCGGATTCACTGTTCGTGCTCGCGAGCGGCAGCCTCGCCGTGTTTCACGAAGATGCACACGGAGCCCGGCAGAAGCTGGCCGAGCTCAAGCCGCCCTCGTACTTTGGCGAGATGGGGCTGCTTCTCGGAAGACCGCGGGCCGCGACGGTCGTCGCGGGCACAGACGTGCTCTGCTACCGCCTTGACCGGCCGAGCTTCGATGCCATCCTGCGCAACCGCCCCGAGATCATCGAAGACCTGTCACGGGCGCTTGCGCAACGGCAGTCTGAAAATGACGCGACATTGCACGCCCTGGACGCAGAAACACGCTCGCGCAAGACTCGTGGGCAGGCTGCCGAGCTCGTGCGCATCATCCGGGATTTCTTCGGCGTGGCCAGCGACACCCCGGTGAAGCCCGGCTCACGCGTCCCCGATCCCCATCTCACGCACTGAACGCCCCCCTTGACGAGCGTCAAGACAGCGCACGACGCGAAGCCATCGGAGCTTCATCCATCCGAGCACTATGCGTACGCGCGCGGTCGCTTCGAGGATCTCTGGCGCCGCTGCCTGCCTGAGGCGCGTGATGGCGCCGGCGAGGTACGCAGCGCGCTGCTCGAGCTGTACGGGCAGCCGATGCGTTATTTCCACGATCTCGGCCATATCGTCGATTGTCTCGGCCACCTCGATGAAGTGCGCGAACTTGTGACCGATGCGGACGCGCTGGAGCTTGCGTTGTGGTTTCACGATGCCGTGTATGTTCCCGGCTCCGATGACAACGAGCGGCACAGCGCGCAGATGTTCCTTGCGGCTGCGGGCAGCGTCGCGGGTCCGCTCGCGATGCGCATCTCGCGCCTCATCATGGCGACGCGCCACACCGGCAAAGTGCAGCCGGGCGACCGTGCGTTCATCGTGGACATCGACCTCGCCGGTTTCGCCATTCCGTGGGAAGACTTCATGCGGCGCGGGGACGATCTGCGTCGGGAATACCAGATGCAGACCGACGACCAGTACTACAGCGGGCAGGTTGCATTCCTCACAAGGCTCTTGCGACGGCCTCATTTTTATTGCACCGCATTTTTCCGCGAGCGTTACGGCGCCACCGCGCGGGCAAACCTGCGACGACTTCTAGAGCTGCGGCTGCAGCAGGGCTATAGCCCCGTCTGAGCCTTGACGCTGCGCAGGCATGCATGACGGCTTCGATCCGATATCGCATTGCGCCGCTCGATCCGCACGCGCATCTTTTCGAGGTGCAATGCACGATCGACTCACCCGAACCGTCGGGGCAGTCGTATCGGCTGCCCACCTGGGTGCCGGGGAGCTACCTCGTGCGCGAGTTCGCCCGCCATTTCGTGCGGGTCAGCGCGAGCGATTCACGGGGACCCGTCGCCATCGGCAAGGTCGCGAAGGACTTGTGGCGTGCCGCGCCCGCACATGGCCCGCTCACCGTCACTGCAGAGATTTACGCCTACGATCTTTCGGTACGCACGGCCTACCTCGACGCTCATCGCGCTTTTTTCAACGGCAGCGCGGTATTTCTGTGCCCCGAAGGGCATGCGCAGTCGCTATGCGAGGTCGAGATCGTCGCCCCGGAGGGAGAGGCCTATCGCGGCTGGCGGGTGGCCACCGCGATGCCATCGCATGGGGCTGACCCGCACGGGTTCGGTCGCTACGGTGCTGAAAGCTACGAGGAGCTCATCGATCATCCGGTGGAGATGAGCGCCTTCACCCTCGCCACCTTCGAAGCCGGCGGCGCGCGCCACGAGATCGCGATCAGCGGCCGGCACGATGCCGATCTCGACCGTCTCTGCACCGACCTGCAACGGGTGTGCGCATGGCAGTGCCGCCTGTTCGAGGCGTCGGGGCGTGCGCCCTTCGATCGCTACGTGTTCCTCGTCGCGGCGGTCGGCGACGGCTACGGCGGACTCGAGCATCGCGCGAGTACAAGCCTCATCTGCAAGCGCGATGAGCTTCCGCAGCGCGGTGTACGAGAAGTGACCAACGATTACCGCTCATTCCTCGGACTCGCGAGCCACGAGTACTTCCACAGCTGGAATGTGAAACGCATCAAGCCCGCGGCATTCGTGCCCTACGACCTGGCTCGCGAAGGCTACACGCGGCTCCTGTGGGCATTCGAGGGCATCACGTCCTACTACGACGATCTCGCGCTCGTGCGCAGTGGCGTGCTTTCCCTGGAGGATTTTCTGGAGCTCGTCGGACGCACCATCACGTCGGTGCTGCGCACGCCGGGACGACACGTGCAGAGCGTCGCCGACTCGAGCTTCGATGCGTGGATTAAATTCTACCGGCCGGACGAGAACACGCCCAATGCGGTCATCAGCTACTACGCCAAAGGCGCGCTCGTGGCTCTCGCACTCGATCTCATCCTGCGAAGGAACGGCTCGTCGCTCGACGTCCTCATGCGCCTCCTGTGGCAACGCCATGGCACGACCGGGACCGGGGTACCGGAGGATGGCCTGCCGGCGCTCGTGCAGGAAGTCGCCGGGCGATCCCTCGACGACTTCTTCGCCCGCTATGTCGACGGCACCGACGATCCTCCGCTCGAAGAGCTCTTCTCCGAGGTCGGCATCACGTTGCACGTTCGCGAGCAGGAAAATGCCGGTGACCGGGGCGGCAAACCGCCTGCACCGCAGAGGCCCGACGGCCGTGCCGTGTGGCTGGGGGTGAAGCTCGCATCGGGGGCAGAGCTGCGCGTCCAGCACGTGCTGCGCGGCTCCCCCGCCGAACACGCGGGACTCGCCGCAGGGGACGTGATCGTCGCCATAGACGGGCTTCGCGCTTCGGCCGATGCGATCGACAAACTCGGTCGTCGCCGCAGTCCAGGCGACACAGTCGAAGTGGTCGCGTTCCGGCGCGACGAGCTCATGCAGGTGCAGCTCGGTCTCGAAGCCGCACCCCGCGACACCTGCTGGCTTGCTCTGGACGAGCATGCCCCGGCTGACGCGATCGCGCGGCGCGACGCGTGGCTTTCAGGCGCTACGCACGCACCGTTGGGTTGAGCGTGTAGCGCCCGCTCACGGAGGCCTGTGCGACGACATGCCCGCGCAGCGCGCGCTGCACATCCGTACCCTTGAATGTGCCCTGCACGTCGAGGCGCAGCACGTCCACTGCATACAGCGTAAAGACATAGCGATGCGTCATCTCATCGTTCCACGGCGGACACGGACCGTCGTAGCCGAAGTACTCGCCTGACATCGCCTCGTCGCTCGCGAACCACCCCGTGTAGTCGTTGATGCCTTGTCGTGCGCCGCGGGGTGCGTGCGGCCCGGGCTTGCCTCGGGCGGTGACGCCATCGGAGAACTCGCCGCGTTCAATGGACGGGCTGTTCGCCGGCAGGTCGATCAGCACCCAATGGAAGAAGTCGATGCGGGAGAGCGACGCCGCCACGCTCCGTCCCTCCTTGTTCACGTCGTCGCCTTTGGACGGGACATCGGGATCGTGACAGAGGAGCACGAGCGAGCGTGCGGCTGGCGGCACGTCGCGCCACTCGAAGTCGGGGTTGCGATTGCCCGAAAGCCTCACGTGCGTCTGCGGGTCGGGTGCACAGAACGCGAATTCCGGCGGGATGACACCATCGGGAGCGAACGCGGTCGTCAGGATCTGCATGCAAGTCCCTCCGAACCAACGTTGGCGGAGCACTGGGCGACCACGTACGGCCCTGCCGCGCCAATGGACATCATTTGCGCGATCCCTTGTTTCGAGCCGAGGTGCTATCGCCCTCGGGCGTTTTGGCCGCGCCCGACGAGGGACTGCGCAAGGCCTCGAGCGAGGCCTTCTGCAGCTCCATGGTCTTGATGCTCATCTGCATGAAGTTGAGGCTCATCTGCAGCCAGTTTTCGATCACCCGCAACTCGCCGATCTTGCGTTCGATCTCGGCCGGGTCGAGTGTCATGAACATGGTGGCGGGGTTGGGCAAGCCCACCCCCATCGCTGCAGCAGGCGAGGCGGCTGCGTTGGCTGCGGTGGGAAATCCCGGCATCGGCAGTCCGAACGGGTTCCACATGCGTTGCAGAAATTGCAAGGCATCCTCGGGAGAGACCGGAGCCTTGCCACCGGGGCTGTCGTCATCGTTCGATTGCGTCAATGGAACCTCCGCACGAAATACACGTCGGCAGGACGAACAACGTCGTGCCACGGGATGCTTAAAGCGCTATTATCGTCGTCCATGACGGACGGCGGCCCAAATGTTCGAACGCGGCTCGAAGCCGCAGTAGGCGCCGCCAACGTTCTCAGCGATCCGAACGACACCGCACCTTACCTTACCGACTGGCGCGGCCGTTTCCACGGGCGCGCCGCGGCCGTGGTGCGCCCTGCCAGCACCGCCGAAGTTGCAGCGGTCATGCGCATCTGCCACGACGCCCGCGCCGCGATCGTGCCGCAGGGCGGCAATACCGGAATGTGCGGTGGCGCGACGCCCGACGCATCAGGCGACGAGATCGTGCTTTCCCTCGCGCGGCTCACCCGGGTACGCACCATCGATCGAGACAACGCGACCATGACGGTCGAAGCGGGCGTTCCGCTCGCGACGGTGCAGGAAGCCGCGTCGGATGCCGGCCTCCATTTTCCCTTGTCGCTCGGATCGGAAGGCAGCTGCACGATCGGCGGCAATCTTTCTACGAATGCAGGCGGTACCGCCGTGCTCCGCTTCGGTAATGCGCGCGAGCTCGTGCTCGGGCTCGAGGTCGTGCTGCCGGACGGCCGCGTATGGAATGGACTGCGCGGCTTGCGCAAGGACAACACCGGTTACGACCTCAAGCAGCTCTTCGTGGGCGCTGAAGGAACCCTCGGCATCATCACCGCAGCCGTGCTGAAGCTCTTCCCGAAGCCGATGTCTAGCGTCACGGCGCTGGCCGCGGTCAGCGACGGGAAGGGTGCCGTCGCGCTCTTGCGGCGGCTCAAGGAGGGACTCTCCGAC
>JALYXY010000182.1 GCA_030946875.1 Pseudomonadota bacterium
GTTCAACGTTAGCGGCTTTCTCGGACGAAAGTCACTCACCGCGGGAAATTCGGAAACCAGCGCCGCTCCGCCCCGCCCCGGTTCCGCCCCGGGTGGTAACCTGTTCAGACAAAAGTGCTGGTGCCGGGAGGGGGACTCGAACCCCCACAGTGTTACCACCGGCGGATTTTGAGTCCGCTGCGTCTACCGATTCCGCCATCCCGGCCGCGTCAGGGAGGCGCGAAGCGCGGTCCCGAGGAGCACCTGCATTATCGCGGACCCATGCCCGCGGGCGTTGCGCTCATTTATCGTGCACGCGGTTGACTACATGTGGAATGCGGCCAGGCCGCCGAGCGCCATCGCCCCTGCGGCTGCGGCATACGAGACGATGTTCAGCCATGGGCTTCGCGTCAGCAGCGTAATGGCAGAGAGCGCGATCGAGATCTGGATGAGCGTCATCGCCTGCGCCCAGCGATGATGCACGTGCATGGCGGCGTCGCTCGCGACCTGCGCGCGTTGCGACTCCGCCTCGTGCTTCTCCGCCTGCTTCTTGATCTCCTCCTTTTCCAGCTTGTAGCGTTCGACCTCCTGCCGGTACCGCGCCTGCTGGTCACCGGTCGTGAGGACTCCCGCGAACTCGGAAAGATTCTGCTTGCTGCTCTTCGCCTGATAGAAGTTCCACTGGTCAGACGCTTCCGTCTTGCGAATGGCGGCGTCGTTCTTGTGCAGCAGCGCTTCGTTCTGCGTGGCGCCTGCCATGTACCCGAAGAGCGCTCCGACCGTGGCGAAGATCGCCGTCATCACAGCGATGCGGGCGGAGAAAGGATCGCGTTTGTCATGGGCAGCGTGCTCGAGCTCATGGTCATGCGGCCCATGCACGTGAAAGGCGGCTCCGGACATGTGTGCTCCTGGTGACTGGCTACAACGAGTTCAATGGCGGGTGCGCAGGCGAGCGCGCGGTCAGATCACGAGTGCGCACGCCGCGCCCGGCCCCGCACGAAAGCAAACGCTCCACATCGGCGGCATTCCGGCAGATCAGGCGACGCGATCATACGTCACAAATGCGTAGCTGAATGCGGCATCGGGGCCCGCTGTGTGGGTCTCGCGGCACGCCTCGCGCCAGCGCCGGCTGTCGATCTCGGGAAAAAACGCGTCGCCGTCAAACTCGGCCGCAATCTCGGTCACGTGCATGCGCGAGGCGATGGTCATCGCGTCACGGAAGATCTCTCCCCCGCCGATGCAGAAGACGGGCTCGGGCAATCCCGCGCGTGCGATCGCATCGTGCAGCGAAAGTGAGGTGACGGCGCCCTCTGCCTTGAAACCGGCATTGCGGGTGACCACGATGTTTTCCCGGTCCGGCAGCGGGCGGCCGATCGCCTCCCAGGTTTTGCGGCCCATGACGATGCTGTGACCCGTGGTGATCCGCCGAAAACGCTGGAGATCGGCGGGCAAATGCCAGGGCAGCCGATTGTGCTGACCAATGACGCGGTTCGCCGCCACAGCCACGATGAGCTCCAGGCGGCGCGCGGCTTCGCTTGGCCTTGCAGTGCGCGCTGGTGTATCTTCGAACGCTTGCATCGGCGCGCTCGGCAGTGGCATTGAATCGGGCGCCGATTATAGCCGCTGGACGCGGCCTTTTTTTTGGCGCGAGTGCGCGTGTACTACCCGCGATCCTTTCTCAAGTTCATCCTGCTGTCGTTCCTTCTCGTGAGCGCGCCGCTCGTGTACGCGCTGGGTGAGCTCATCCTGTCCCTGGATCGGTTGCAGACGCAGGGCCAGCGCGCGGTGCAGGAAGCCGCGCAGGCCGGGCGCGCGAGCCGCCAGCTCTTCGAGCAGGCCGTCACGCTCGAGCGCGTCGTACGGCAATACCTGATCCTGGACGATCCTGCATTGCTCGAGGACTACGCGCGCCTGCGCCAGGAATTTCGCCAGACCGGCGCTCAGCTGGCCCTGCTGCCGCTGTCTCAGGATCAACAGCGCACACTGGCTGATCTCACCGACACCGAAACGCGCCTTGCGGGGGTCCTCAACGTCACGCCGCGCGCGGCGGACGCGCAGGTGCAGCTCACCGAAGGTTTTGCCCGACTCGCCGATCAGGCGCAGCTGATGCTCGCTGCGAGCAACGGACTCACCGAGCGCGCGATCGAGCGGTTGCAGGATATCGCTACCGAAGGTCGGCAGAAGTGGATCTACCTCTCTGCGGCGACAGCGGGCATTGCGCTTGCGCTCGCGATCCTCTTTGCCGTGCTGATCGCGCGCCCGATCCGGCAGCTCGATCATGCGATCCGGCAGATGGGCACCGCCGATTTCTCGCACCCCATCGAAGTCAACGGGCCGCAGGACCTGCGTTACCTGGGGCAGCGTCTGGAGTGGCTGCGCTCGCGACTCGCCGATCTGGAGCAGCAGCAGAACCGTTTCCTGCGCCACGTTTCGCATGAGCTCAAGACTCCGCTGACGGCCGTGCGCGAAGGAACCGAGCTCCTGCGTGACGAGGTCGGCGGGACGCTCGCACCGGAGCAGCACGACATCGTGCGCATCGTGCGCGACAACTGCATTCAGCTGCAGAAGCTCATCGAGGATCTCCTGCGCTACCACCAGATACGTTCGATGGAGCCGGAGGCCCAGGGGCCGGTGTCGCTGCCGGAAGTCGTGGAACACGTGACTCGCGAACACAAGCTTGCCGCACTTGCGCGCATGATCACGTTTGCGACCGACCTCGAGCCCGTGGTCGTGCGGGGTGACGCCGAACGGATCCGTACCATCATCGACAACCTCGTCTCGAACGCCATCAAATACTCGCCGCGTGCAGGCGTTATATCAGTGCGCTTGCGCATCGAGCGCGGCTGCGCGGTGCTCGACGTCATCGACGATGGCACGGGTGTATCGCCGGACGAACGCGAGCGCATCTTCGAATCCTTTTATCAGGGCAAGCCTCCGGCCGAAGGTCGGGTGAAGGGCTCGGGACTCGGCCTGGCGATCGCCCGCGAGTACGCGCTGGCGCACGAAGGACGCGTCGAGGTGGATGCGCGCGCCGACGGTCGGCGCGGTGCCATGTTCACCCTGCGCCTCCCGATCTCCGGCACGCCCGCCGCCGCGGACGCCGGTGACCCGCCCAAGCTCGGCGTCGACGACGTGGTTCGCGAGTCATGAGGCGCCTTCGCTTCGGCGCGATCGTCATTGCCAGCCTCGTCGCCGGCTGCGGCACGGCACCGCTCGTGGACGTCGCGCCGTACGACGACGAGCCATTCGAATACCCAGCGGCTCCGTCAGGTATGGTGGAGCACCCGCCCATCGAGCCCATCGAGCCGGTCGAGCCGCCACCTTCCGTTGCGCCGGCGCCTGAACCGCAACCGCCAGCCCAACGCCCTCCGCCTGCGGTGGAGTCCACACCGACGCCCACGACGCCGCCGCCGTCGAGTCTTCCCCCGATCGCGATCCCCGAGGTGGTGCCGAACGAGGATCACGCCGTGATTGCGTTGGTGGCGGACCTCGCGCGGTATGCGGCACTGGGAATCGAGGAGGTGCGGCGGGATCTCAATACGGTGACGCAGCTGCTTGCCAAGCAGCGTACGGACGCGAACCGTGTGCGGCTCGCCGTGCTCTATACCCTGACCCGCTCTCCGCAGGACGATCTTCGCGCCCTGCAGCTCCTCGAAAACGTGGCCAAGAGCACGTCCGGGCCCCCTGGCATGAAGCAACTCGCCGGGCTGATTCAGGCGCAGGTCACCGAACGTGTGCGCGCGGTGCGCGAGGAGCAGCAGAAAGCCGAAGCCGCGATCCAGAAGCTCGAGGCCCTGCGCGTACTCGAGCGCAATCTGCTGCGTGACCGGGTGCGCAGCGGTGGTGGCGGGGGCGGCGGCGGGGGTTCGGGAAGCGGCGGCAGCGGCGGGGGCCGCTAGGCAGGGCTCCGCCTGCTGCGGCGCGACGGCACCCGTCGTCGCGTGGCGCACGCTCGTTGAGGACGAATCATGCAGAACGGCGACATTCTCCTGGTCGATGATGACCCGGATCTTCTGAAGCTCATATCGCTGCGACTCACCTCGGCCGGCTACCGGGTCCGCACGGCCGACAGTGGCGAGGCTGCGCTTGCGGCGCTCGCCGTGGTGCGTCCTGCGGCGGTGATCACCGACTTGCGCATGCCCGGCATCGACGGCCTGCAGCTCTTTGCGGCGATCCACCGGCAGCACCCGGCGCTGCCCGTAATCGTGCTCACGGCACACGGCACGATACCGGACGCCGTGGCGGCAACGCAGCGCGGGGTGTTCGGCTTTCTGACCAAGCCTTTCGACAGCCAGGAGCTCCTGCAGCGGGTGGCTGCTGCGGTCGCGCTTTCCGGCGGCGAATCCTCGGCCGGGCAGGAGGCGAGTGCGCAGTGGCGTGCTGGAATCATCACACGCAGCGCGCGACTCGAGGACGTGCTGCGACAGGCGCGCCTCGTGGCCGAGTCGGACGCCTCGGTGCTGATCTACGGGGAATCCGGCACGGGTAAGGAGCTCCTGGCCCGCGCCATCCACCGCGCGAGCCCCCGGCGAGACAAGCCGTTCGTGGCATTGAACTGCGGTGCCATTCCCGAACCGCTCCTCGAGTCCGAGCTCTTCGGTCACGCGCGCGGCGCGTTCAGCGGCGCGGTGCAGGCACACAAGGGGCTTTTTCAGGCGGCCGATGGCGGAACGATCCTGCTGGACGAGATCGGCGACATGCCGCTCGCATTGCAGGTGAAGCTCCTGCGCGTGCTCCAGGAGGGCGAGGTGCGGCCGGTCGGTGCCACTCAGTCGATTCCGGTGGACGTGCGAGTGGTGTCGGCGACGCACCGCGATCTCGACGCCGCCAAGCTCACGGGCCAGTTCCGCGAAGATCTCTACTATCGACTGAATGTCGTGTCGCTCAAGCTGCCGTCACTGGGCGAGCGACGGGAAGATATTCCACTTCTGGCGACGCACTTTTTGCGCAAGCTGGGCGAGCGGTATCGCCGCGCCGTGCCCTCGCTGGCACCCGATGCGATGGCGTTGCTGATCGCTGCACCTTGGCCGGGAAACGTGCGGCAGCTTCTCAACCTGCTGGAACAATGCGTCGCCCTGGCAACCACCAGTGTCATCCCCGCGTCGCTGGTCCAGAGTGCGTTGCAGGAAGACGCGAGCGCGCTCGTGCCGTTCGAAGAGGCGCGCAAGCAGTTCGAGCGCGACTATCTCGTGCGTCTGCTCAAGATCACGGGCGGCAATGTCACTCAGGCCGCGATGCTCGCGAAGAGGAATCGTACCGAGTTCTACAAGCTGCTGCAGCGCCACCATCTCGAGCCGGCCATGTTCAAGGAAACGAGCCGGAGCGCCGGCCCCACAGGCGGCCGTGCCTGACATCCGCACAGCGCCCGTTCTGTCTCCGGCGGGCGACAAAAATTGTTCAGCACTAACAACGCATTAGCAAATAAACGACAGATGTCGTCGGCAGAATGAGACATCGAGCGTCGGCTGGTGGTTTTGTGGCCGGCCGCAGCGCATAGGCGTAGTGACATCTCTGTCGAGTGAAGCGGAGGCAAGCGCGTGCTCCAGACCTGCTTGCGCCAGTCAATGGCATGTGTGTTGCTTTAATCGTGCGCACACTTGTCAAGGACCCGAAATGTTCTCGCCGCAGTTCTCGCAGCACTGGACGGCCGATCAGGAGGCCGCGCCAGAATCGTCGGTCGCGCCCGCACGCGACGACGAGACCCTGTCGCAAACGCAAAAGCAGGCACTCGAGGAACTCGCCGAGAGAATCAGCGCCGCGCGCAGCATTCTCTGAAGTCACCGCTCTGCCGCGCGTCCGCGCGGACGAGTTCGATCTCCCCAAGCCCGAGGCACGATGTGTCGCGGGCTTTTTCTTGCCCGCGTCGATGTCGCCTACACGGCCACCGGTGCTTTGATCGGCGGGTGGCAATCGTAGTCGGTGATCGCGATGTCTTCGAACCGGTAGTCGAACAGGGTGGGCGGGCGCCGCAAGAGCTCGAGGCGCGGTGCGGGAAGCGGTTCCCGGGCGAGCTGCGTCTCCGCCTGTTCGAGGTGATTGCGATAGAGGTGGCAATCACCGCCCGTCCAGACGAACTCCCCGGGCTCGAGATCGGTCTGCGCGGCCACGAGGTGCGTGAGCAAGGCGTATGACGCGATATTGAATGGCACGCCCAGAAAGATATCGGCGCTGCGCTGATACAGCTGACATGACAGCGCCTTGCCCGCGACGTAGAACTGAAAGAAGGCGTGGCATGGCGGAAGCTTCATTTCCCCCAGCTCGCCCACGTTCCATGCAGAAACGATGAGCCGCCGTGAATCGGGATTGCGTTTGATCTCCGCCACGACATTGGCGATCTGATCGATCGTGTCACCTCGCGCCGTCCGCCAGGCACGCCACTGCGCGCCGTAGACCGGGCCAAGCTCGCCATCCTCGTCTGCCCACTCGTCCCAGATGGTGACGCCGTTTTCGCGGAGGTATCGCACGTTGGTGTCGCCGCGCAGGAACCACAGGAGCTCGTGAATGATCGAGCGCGTGTGCACCTTCTTGGTGGTCAGGAGCGGAAACCCCTCGGCGAGAGGGAAGCGCATCTGATAGCCGAACACCGAGAGCGTTCCGGTGCCGGTCCGATCCTGCTTAGGATGCCCGTGATCGCGCACGTAGCGCATGAATTCGAGGTACTGACGCATGGAGTCGCCGTCGTTCGCGGATAGCCAATTGTAGTCGTGGCCCGCACGCTCGTGAGCGTCGGCCCGCCGCCTGCCGTGTCAAAAAGACGCGTGCTAGACTCGAATGCCGGTCGTGGTGCGCATGGTCCGCCTCGTCGCGGCACCGCATTCCGATGGAGCTCAATGGCCGGCGTTCGCTGGCGTCGCGCATGTCTGGCAACACACTCGGCACCCTCTTTCGCGTCACGTCATTCGGCGAGTCGCACGGCCCGGCGATCGGCTGTGTCGTCGACGGCTGCCCTCCCGGCATGCTGCTTTCTGCCGACGACATTCAGCGCGACCTCGATCGCCGCAGGCCGGGGACTTCGCGGCACGTGACGCAACGCCGCGAATCCGACACCGTCGAGATCCTCTCCGGCGTTTTCGAAGGATGCACCACCGGTACGCCGATCGCGCTCCTCATTCGCAATGAAGATGCGCGCAGCAAGGACTACGCGAACATCGCCGACACGTTCCGTCCCGGCCATGGCGACTACACGTACTGGCAGAAATACGGGATTCGCGATTACCGCGGCGGGGGGCGCCAGTCTGCGCGCGAGACGGCGGTGCGCGTCGCCGCCGGAGCGGTCGCGCGCAAGTGGTTGCGCGAGAGGTACGGCACGGAAATCCGTGGCTACCTCGCCCAGATGGGTCCCAACGTGATCCCGTTCGAGAGTTGGGAGCACGTTCACACCAATCCATTCTTCAGTCCTAACGCCGCAATCGTGCCGGAGCTCGAGCTCTTCATGGACCGGCTGCGCAAGTCCGGCGACTCGTGCGGTGCGCGCGTCACCGTCGTCGCGTCGGCCGTGCCCGTGGGCTGGGGCGAGCCGGTGTATGGTCGACTCGACGCCGACCTCGCTCATGCCTTGATGGGCATCAACGCCGTGAAGGGCGTGGAGATTGGAGCGGGCTTTGCCTGCGTTGCGCAAAGCGGGACGCAACATACCGACGAGATGACGCCCCAGGGCTTCGTAGGCAACGAGGCGGGCGGCGTGCTTGCCGGCATCTCGACTGGTCAGGATATCGTGGTGTCGATCGCCATCAAGCCTACGTCTTCGGTGCGCCTGGATCGCCGCTCGATCGACAAGACGGGCGCGCCCGTGGTGGTCAACACCCATGGCCGCCACGACCCCTGCGTGGGCATTCGTGCGACGCCCATCGCCGAAGCCATGGTCGCGATCGTGCTCATCGACCACGCGTTGAGGCATCGCGCACAGAATGCCGATGTGACGAGGTCAACGCCGGTCATCGCAGCGCAGGCGCCGCGTCATGTCGTCGAGGCCCTTCGCGGCGCGCCGCAGGTGGACGACCCGGATCCTGACGAAGCGTAGGCAGTCGGGCGCCGGAAGCGCGTGACAGAAGGCACATCACCGAAGGCGCGCGATCGATCGCCACCTTCCACTGCGGCAAGCAGCGCCGCTTCCTAGGTCGCGCCGGAATCCTTCCGAGTGCTGAGGATCTGCGCCTGCGCGGCACCGCGCGCGAGCGTCAGCTGCACGTCGTCGCCTCGTGCGAGTTGTGCGGCATCCGTGACGATCTCGCCATCGGCGGTCGCGACGATGGCGTATCCGCGGTGGAGGACCGCGGTCGGATCGAGATGCGCCATGTTCTGGCGCAGTGCATCGAGTCGATCCTGCATCGAGCCAAGCCGCGACCTCGCGCTGCGCAGGAAGCCGTCGCGCGAAGCCGCGAGCGGCGCGCACTGCGGCAGCGGACGCCGCAGACGCCACGTGAATGCCTGTTCGACCGCGCGCGTCCGAATCGCGAGCGAGCTCATGCGATGCGCGTGACAGCGCACTATCCGTTGCGCGACACGTGAGAGCTCGCGCTCTTGCTCGCGCAATCTGGCCGCCGGGTGCGTGAGTCGCTGGGCGACCTGGTCCGCGCGTTGCATCCGGATCTCGAGCACGCGGGTCATCGAGCGTTGCAAGCGCGCTGCGATGGCTGCAAGGTTGCGCGCCACCGCGGGCCCATCGGGCGACACGAGCACCGCCGCGGCCGTTGGCGTGGGCGCTCGTGCATCGGCGACGAAATCGCAGATCGTGAAATCCGTTTCGTGGCCGACACCGGAAATCACCGGCAGCTTCGATTCGAACACCGCGCGGGCGACGGTTTCCTCGTTGAACGGCCAGAGATCCTCGATCGAGCCGCCGCCGCGACATACGATGAGCACATCAACCTCCTGCCGCGCATTCGCCGTGCGGATGGCGTGCGCGATCTCGGCTGCCGCGCCAGCACCCTGAACTGCGCACGGGTACAGCACGATCCCCATGCCGCGCCAGCGGCGCCGCAGCGTGGTCAGAACGTCGGATAGCGCCGCCGCCCGCAGCGAAGTCACCACTCCGACTCGACTTGCATGGGCCGGCAGCGGGCGTTTGCGCGCGGGGTCGAACCAGCCCGCGGCCTCCAGACGTGCCTTCAGCTCCGCGAAGCGTTCGTAGAGCCGCCCCATGCCGGCGGGACGTACGTTTTCGATCGTGAGCTGAAATTCGCCACGAGCTTCGTAGATCGACGGGATTGCCCGTACTTCGACCTGCAAGCCGTCACGCAGCGCAAAGTCGACCAACTGCGCCTTGCTTCGGAACAATGCGCAGCGCACCTGCGCCCGCGCATCCTTGAGATTGAAGTAGCAATGACCCGATGCAGCACGGCTGAAACCGGAGATCTCGCCGCTGACCCATAAAAGGCCCAGCTCGCGTTCGATGAGCAGTCGAGCCGAACTCACCAGCAGCGACACGGGCATCACCCGCTCGACGCGCACTGGGCGAGCGGCGGGAGTTGGTTCCTCGGGTTCATCGAACAAGCTGCGATGCATCATGGGTGCGTTCCTCGAGGCCACCAGCAGCTTCGACAGAGTGGGGGCTGGTGGCGCATTGTCCTGGACGCAGCGAACCGGACGCAGTGAGCGCACGCGCGTTGGCGGCGCGGGACGAATTTCCCGCTCACGTCCACCGGACCCGCAGCCATCGCTGTCATGTCATTGAAACTTCAGCAAAATCTTCCGGACGTCCTTTGGGCATGTCAACACAAACTGTGACAGGCATTGGACTTAGCGACGCAATGTACAAGATATCCACCGTTGTGCTCACAGGTTTTGTGGACAAGCCGCCGAATTCTGAAAATCTTGCCGGCCCGCAGGCCGCGCCGGACGGGCTTTCCGACGGTGCCAGGGCGCGCGAGGGGCAAAAACGTGCTCCGGCAGAGTGCCACGACGGTAAAATGACGAACACTCCAATGTTGTTCATGTACAAACGCAGATGAATGTTGCGCCGCCGCAAGAAGCGCCCTCCGTAGAGCGCCGGCCGTCCCAGCGGGTCTCCTCTGCTGGCGACGACTCGCGCGCACCTGCGCCGAATTTTTTGCGCACGCTCATCAACGAGCACAACCGCAGCGGGAAATATGGTGGTCGCGTGTACACGCGGTTTCCGCCGGAGCCCAATGGCTACCTGCATTACGGACACGCGAAGTCGATATGCCTCAACTTCGGGCTGGCAGCCGAAAACGCAGGCCAGTGCAATTTGCGCTTCGACGACACGAATCCGGTCAATGAGGATGTCGAATTCGAGGACTCGATCGCCGATGCCGTTCACTGGCTTGGCTTCGACTGGGGTCCGCATCGATACCACGCTTCCGACTACTACGACGACCTCTACAGGTTCGCGGAGTGGTTCGTGGCGCAGGGGCTCGCCTATGTCGACAGCCAGACGGCCGCGGAGATGCGGGCGTCCCGGGGGACCCTGACCGAGCCCGGCACGGCGAGTCCGTACCGCGAGCGCAGTGTCAGCGAAAATCTCGAGCTCTTCTGGCGCATGCGGGGCGGCGAGTTTCCTGACGGCGCCCACGTGCTGCGTCTCAAGATCGACATGGGGAGCCCGAACATCAACTTGCGCGACCCGGCGATCTATCGCATTCGTCACGCGAATCATCACCGCACGGGGGACCGCTGGTGCATCTATCCGCTCTACGACTACACGCATTGCATCTCAGACGCGCTCGAGCGCATCACCCACTCGATCTGCACGCTTGAATTCCAGGACCATCGCCCACTGTACGACTGGATCATCGAGCATCTCGCAGACGGTGGCCTACTGGAGCGTCCGCTGCCGCAACAATACGAGTTTGCTCGACTCAACCTCACCTACGTGGTGCTGTCCAAGCGCAAGCTGATCGAGCTCGTCAGCGGCGGGCACGTCGATGGCTGGGATGACCCGCGCATGCCGACGCTCGTCGGTGCGCGCCGGCGTGGCTTCACCCCCGAGGGTCTTCGGCTGTTCGCCGAGCGTATCGGCGTATCTAAATCCGACTCGTGGATCGAAATGAGCGTGCTCGAGGACTGCATGCGCGAGGACCTCAACGTGCGCGCCGAACGCCGCATTGCGGTGCTCGATCCGGTGAAGCTCGTCATCGACAATTATCCGGCGGGCGAAGGTGAAGAGTGTCTCGCGCCCAATCATCCGCAACGTCCCGAGCTCGGCAAGCGCCCCCTGCGTTTCGGTCGCGAGCTCTGGATCGAGCGTGAAGACTTCGCCGAGCAGCCACCGAAGGGTTTTTTTCGTCTGACACCGGGGGCCGAGGTACGCCTGCGTTATGCGTACGTCGTACGTTGCACGAGCGTCGACAAGGACCAGGACGGCAACGTCACGACCGTGCACTGCACGTACGATGCCGCCACCAGGAGCGGAACGTCCGGGGCGGATTCACGCAAGGTCAAGGGCAACATTCACTGGCTGTCGACTGAAGAGGCCGTTTCCGCCGAAGTCCGTCTCTACGATCGACTTTTCTCGGTGCCGTTCCCGGGTACCGGAATGGCTTCGCAGCGTGCGCAAGCTCCAGTGGATGCGACGCGCAATGTCATCGCCGGCGAAGACCTGGAGGACACATCCGAGCCGCCCGAGCGCAGCTACATCGACGACTTGAACCCGGGATCGAAGCGCGTGATCCGCGCATACGTTGAATCGACATTGTCGCGCTGCGCGCCCGAAGCGTGTTATCAGTTCGAGCGTCACGGCTATTTCGTGGCCGACATGCACGACCATGTCAGCGATGCGCCGGTGTTCAACCGCGCCGTGACGCTGCGCGATTCATCGGGCAAGCCGGCGTAGACACTCAGCGCGCGGTGGGAAGGCCGTGGCTTTGCTCGTGTCGTTCGACAAAGTCACCGTTGCAACGCACATCCTCGACGTTGCCCCGGCCGAAGATCCCGCGCTAAGATGGCGCCCCCCTTACTCCCCGGGAAATGACATGAAGCGCGTCTTCCTCTTTCTGTTGACCAACATCGCGGTCGTGGCCGTCGTGTCCGTGGTGCTCAACATCCTGGGAGTGAACCGGGCACTCACCCAGCAGGGCATTCAGGTCGGTCCGCTGCTCGTGTTCTCCTTCGTAGTGGGCTTCACCGGCGCGATCATCTCGCTCCTCCTTTCTAAGCCGATGGCGAAGTGGTCGACCGGCGCGCGCGTCATCGACACTCCGCAAAACGACGCGGAGGCGTGGATCCTGGACACGGTGCGCAACCTCGCGACACACGCGCACATCGCGATGCCCGAGGTCGGCATCTACGAAGGCGAGCCCAATGCGTTCGCGACAGGTGCGTTCAAGAACTCGGCTTTCGTGGCGGTCTCCACCGGGCTCCTGCAGGCGATGAACAGGGAGGAAGCCGAAGCCGTGCTCGCGCATGAGATCTCGCACGTTGCGAACGGTGACATGGTGACCCTCACCCTCATCCAGGGCGTGGTGAACACGTTCGTTGTCTTCCTCGCCCGAGTGGTGGGGTTCTTCGTCGACCGCACGATCTTCCGCTCGGAACGTGGCAACGGTCCGGGATATTTCGTCACGGTCATCGTCTGCCAGATCGTATTCGGCGTGCTCGCGAGCGTCATCGTGGCGTGGTTCTCCCGAGTCCGCGAATACCGGGCCGATGCCGGAAGTGCCGAGCTTCTCGGCTCGCCGCGGCCCATGATCAATGCGCTGCAGCGACTCGGTGGCTTCGCGCCCGGCGCATTGCCCCAGGCGGTGCAGTCGTTCGGCATCAACGCTGCACCGAACGGCTTCATGGCGCTGTTCGCGTCCCATCCGCCACTCGAGGCCCGCATCGCCGCACTGGCCGCAAGGCGCGGGTGAGCTTCACGACGGTCGAGCCTGACCAGTGTCGAACGCATCCTCACGGAGAAGAAGCAAATGCGCTACAAGATCGAGGTTCAGGACGATCGCGGGCTCTGGCACGACGTCCGCAACGATGATGGTCAGGTGCTGACGTTCGATTCCGAAGACACGGCACGTGCGGCGCTGGCGGAGAGGTTTCCCGTCAAGGTGCAGATGGAGAAATATGGAAGCGGCAAGCGCACGCGGGTGATCCGCATCCTCGAAGACGAGGACGATTGACGTCGCGCAGGGATCGATGCCGCAACGGGGGATCGTCCCGAGCTCATGCAGTGGTCACACGCGCTGGGTCTCAACCGCCGTAACGCGCGCGATGCAGGTGCGCTGAGCATCCTCTATGCACCATGCAAAACGGCCGCGGCGCGATGAGCGCGGCGGCCGTTTCGGGTGCGGATGCTGGCGTTTACTTGAGGTGATTCGAGACGAGCTTGGTCATCTCGAACATCGACACCTTGTTCTTGCCGCCGAACACCGCCTTGAGCTTTTCATCTGCGTTGATGAGGCGCTTGTTCACCGCGTCCTGGAGCTTGTTCTTCTTGATGTAGTCCCAGATCTTCTTGGTCACTTCGGTGCGCGGTTGCGGGTTGTTGCCGATCACCGCTGCCAGCGCGGCCGAAGGCGTCATCGCCTTCATGAAAGCTGCATTCGGTTGGCGCTTGGTGGCAGCTTTCGTCGCCGTCTTGGAAGCGGCTTTCTTGGCAGGGCTTTTCTTCGCGGCGGATTGCTTGGTTGCGGTGCCGCCCGTCTTTTTGGCAGCCGATTTCTTTCCGGCCGACGATTTTTTCCCGGCGGACTTCTTTGCAGCTTTCTTGGCGGTAGCCATAGTTCTCCTTCCTGTGAATGGACGCGCGAGACGCGGGCGCCGAACCGTCTGAAGCAGACCCTCCTGTCATGGGTACCCCCTGCTTCATCGCGGGCAACTATACCGCATTCCCAGAGGGAAGATAGTGCCGCAGCTCCTGTTTTTTGGGCGAGAACCAAGGTGTGGCAGCATTGTTGTTTCGCGTTTGCGAGCGCGGCGCCGAACAAGCCGCCACTTGCCTGGCACTCGCGGTCGCGCACGGATGCGCGCGGAGCGCACCTCACCCGCATCCATTACCCCTGCAATGCGGCGTGCCCCTTGCGCGCACGAAGGGCCCTGGGTGGCGTTGATACAATGAACCTGCCCGCATCGGTTGCGGGCGCACCCACGACGTGAACATCGCCGACCTGCGCACCGACTACCGACGCGAGACGCTGGACGAGGGGGATGTCGCGCCGGATCCCATCGCGCAGTTCGAGCGCTGGCTCGGCGAAGCGATCAAGGCCGAGCTCGCGGAGCCTACCGCGATGTCACTCGCCACAGCCGCAACTGACGGTACGCCGTCGTCGCGGATCGTGCTGCTCAAGGGCGTCAGCGCCGCGGGCTTTGTCTTCTTCACCAATTACGAAAGCCGCAAGGGGCGTGAGCTTGCCGCCAACCCGCGCGCGGCCTTGCTGTTGCACTGGGTCGAGCTCGAGCGTCAGGTACGCATCGAAGGCACGGTCGAACGAGTGAGCGAAGCCGAATCCGACGCGTATTTCGCCAGCCGTCCGATCGCCTCTCGACTCTCCGCCTGGGCATCGCCGCAAAGCCAGGTGATCGCCGGTCGCGCAGTGCTCGAGGCAGCCGCGGGGGAGGTGACCGAGCGGCTGAAATTTCACGGCGAAGCGCTGCCGCGTCCGCCGCACTGGGGTGGGTATCGAGTGGCCCCCACCGCCGTCGAGTTCTGGCAAGGACGGCGCTCCCGCCTGCACGACCGTGTGCGCTATCGCATCTCCCCCGATGAGCCTGGTGTCTGGCGGATCGAGCGGCTCGCGCCGTGACGCTCCCGGGATCCCGCGACGGGCGCACTCTTGCGGCGCTCATGTCAGTCGGCATCGCCAATCACGTCGTGCTCTCCGGCAGCCGGGTCACGGTATCGCTCGACGCGCTCGGCCGCGGCGCATCGGCTTTCACGGTGGGATTGCTGATCGCGCTCTACGCACTCCTGCCCATGCTGCTGGCCATTTCGGCCGGACGTTTGTCCGATCGCATCGGCATGCTGAGGCCCATGCAGATCGGCTCCGCGTGTCTCGTCGTCGGAGCGAGCGTGCCCGTGATCTTTCCGGGATTGCCGGCGCTGTTCGTCAGTGCAGCGCTCGTTGGCATGGGCTTCATGTTGTTTCAGGTCTCGGCGCAAAAGGCGACCGGCGCGCTCGGCACGCCCACCGATCGCGCGCGCAACTTCAGCCTGCTCGCAATGGGGTATTCGATCTCGGGCTTCTTCGGCCCGCTCGTAGCCGGCTTCACCATCGATCACGCAGGGCATCGCATCGCGTTCGCGGTCCTCGCGGCCTTGCCGGTGTTCACCACGTTGTTCCTCGCGCGTGGAGGCTTGCAGGTGGGGCCGCGTCAGCAGGAGCGCGCGAGCGCGGAGAAGGGCAGCGTGCTCACGCTGCTTGCGACGCCGGTGCTGCGCAAGGTGTTCGCGATCAATGTGCTTTATTCGGCCGGATGGGACCTGCATACGATCGTGGTGCCGGTGTACGGCGCACATCTCGGGCTGTCCGCATCGCAGATCGGGGCGATCCTGTCGACGTTCGCCGCGGCAACGTTTCTGGTGCGCCTTTGCATGCCTGCGCTCATGCGCCGGCGAAGCGAGCAGCAGGTGCTGACCGGGGCCCTGTTCCTTTCCGGCGCGGTCTATCTCGTCCTGCCGTTCGCCAGGAGCGCGTGGATGCTTGCGGCGCTCTCGTTCGTGCTGGGTCTCGGCCTGGGCAGCGGTCAGCCGATGGTCATGTCTTTGCTGCACGCGCACGCTCCGCCGGCACGCGTGGGCGAAGCCGTCGGCATCCGGATGTCGCTCGTGCAGATGAGTGCCGTCGTCGTGCCTCTGCTGTTCGGGGTGGTCGGCACGACGCTGGGCCTTGCGCCGGTCTTCTGGTCGGTGGGGCTGTGCCTCGCCGGGGGTGGTTTCCTGTCGCGAAGACGCTAGCGCAACCCAGGCGCCCGACCGGTGCTCACGCCGGCGAGCGCGACTTCAGGCGATCGACGAACTGCTTCCGGAATTTCGCGACCTTTGGGGCGACTACCACCTGGCAATACGGCTGGCGCCCGTTGCGAGCGAAGTATTCCTGGTGGTGCTCCTCTGCCGGATAGAACGGCGCGGCGTCGGCGATCTCGGTGACGATGGGGTCGCGCCAGAGGCCCGCTTGTCCGAGCTCCTGCTTCACTGCCTCCGCCGTGGTGCGCTGCTCCGAAGTGTCGCAGAAGATCACGGATCGGTACTGAGTGCCCACGTCGTTGCCCTGGCGATCGCGCGTCGTCGGATCGTGAATGGTGAAGAACACCTTGAGGAGATCGCGATAGCTCACCTGCGCGGGGTCGAACGTCACCCGCACCACTTCGGCGTGGCCGGTGCGTCCGCTGCAGACGTCCTCGTACGATGGATTCGCGCGTGGCCCGCCCGCGTAGCCCGATTCGACCGACACCACCCCGGCAAGCTCGTCGAAGACGGCCTCCAGACACCAGAAGCATCCGCCGCCGAGCACCGCGCTTTGATAGTTCGAAGACCCATCCATGCCGTTCTCCAGAAATTTCGATGACCGAAGCCCGTGTGCGGCCTTGGTTCGTGATCCGACTCAGGGGCGCCGCATGCTTCGCCTGCAGCAGCTTAGTCCATGGCAAGGCGAGCGCCTTACACGGATTCGACGGCGGGAGTGCCCGCGTGGTCGGGTGAGATAATGCACCTCAGGTCCGCATCACCCGGGTGACACTATGGCACGGCTCCTGCCGCGCGAAGGCAAGTTCTTCGACTTCTTCAATCAGCATGCGGACCTTGCCGCTCTGACGGCGCTCGAGCTCCAGGCGCTGCTCGTCGACCTGTCGCAGCTCGACCCACGCAGCCGTGCGATCGAACGCAACGAAAAGAAGGCGGACCAGATCACCCATCAGACGGTGCAGCTCCTCCATCGCACGTTCATCACACCGCTCGATCGCGACGAGATTCATCAGCTCATCACCAATATGGACGATGTGCTCGACCTCATGGAGGACATCGCGCAATGCCTTTTCCTCTATGACGTGCGTGCAGTCACGGTCGAGGCGCAAAAGCTCGCTGAAATTTGCGTGAGCTGCACCGCGAAGGTGAAGGAAGCCGTGGCCTGCCTGCCGACGATGAAGGAAGGCGACAAGATCCTGCGCATCTGCGGCGAGATCGATCGCCTGGAGACCGAAGCCGACCATGTCTTTCGCGCCGCGCTCGCCAAGCTTTTCCGCGAGGAAGCCGATGCGCGGGAGATCATCAAGCTGAAGGAGATCTACCAGCTGCTCGAGGCGGTCACCGACAAGTGCGAGGACGTGGCAAACGTGATCGAAGGCATTGTGCTCGAGAACTCGTGAGCGCGTACCTGCCGCCCCCGTCACAGCGGTCAACCGAGGAGATTTCCGCGTGACCGGCACCGGAATGGGCTTCCAGTTCGTGGTGTTCCTGGTCGTGCTCGCGCTCGCCTTCGACTTCATGAACGGCTTCCACGACGCGGCGAATTCCATCGCCACCATCGTGTCGACGCGTGTGCTGCGTCCGCAATGGGCCGTCGTGTGGGCGGCCTTCTTCAACTTCATCGCATTCCTCTTCTTCGGCCTTTCGGTCGCGAACACCATCGGCAAAGGGATCATCGATCCCCTGGTCGTCGACCAGCACGTGATCTTCGGAGCGCTCGTGGGTGCCATCGCCTGGAACGTCATCACCTGGTGGTACGGCCTCCCGTCGAGCTCTTCGCATGCGCTGATCGGTGGACTCGGTGGCGCCGCGGTGGCCAAGGGCGGCTTCCACGCCCTCATGGGCGGCGGCTTCCTGAAGATCACACTTGCCATCGTGCTGTCACCGCTTCTGGGCTTCGTGCTCGGCATGTTCCTGATGATCTGCGTCAGTTGGATCTTCTTTCGCAGCACGCCGAACCGCGTCGATCGGTGGTTTCGCCGGCTGCAGTTCGCGTCGGCCGCGATGTACAGCCTTGGGCACGGCGGCAACGATGCGCAGAAGACGATGGGCATCATTGCGATGGTGCTCTTCGCGGGAGGCATGACGGGTCCCGCCTTCCATGTGCCCTTGTGGGTGGTGCTTACGTCCCACACCGCGATGGCGCTCGGGACTCTTTTCGGTGGCTGGCGCATCGTCAAGACCATGGGCATGAAGATCACCAAGCTCAAGCCGGTGGGTGGCTTCTGTGCCGAGACCGGCGGCGCGATCACGCTTTTCCTCGCCACAGGCCTCGGCATTCCGGTGTCCACCACGCACACGATCACGGGCGCGATCATCGGTGTCGGCGCGGTGCACAAGCTCTCGGCGGTGCGCTGGGGCGTCGCCCAGTCGATCGTCTGGGGCTGGATTCTCACCATCCCCTGCGCCGCTTTCATGGCGGCGATCAGCTGGTGGGTCGCGCAGCACGTGTTCTGACGTGGAGCTCGCCGCCAATCTGCGGCGCCGGGTACGCGCATCACACGGCTTCTGCGCGGGCGTGCTGCGTCATCTCGCTGCCGTCGGACTGACCCGCACCGCGTCAAGTCTCTCGTTCACTACGCTCCTGGGGCTTGTGCCGCTCGCGACGGTCGCGCTCGTCTCCGTCGCCCACTTTCCGGTGTTCGAGGCGTGGGTCGGTGTACTCGAAACATTCCTGCTCAGGCACATGTTGCCGGCGTCCGCGAACGCGGTCGTCCACGATCACCTCATGGGATTCATTGAGAATGCAGCGGGGCTTACCGGAATCTCAATCCTGTTCGTGGTGCTGACCGCGATGATGGCAACGGCGACGGTCGAGCGCGAGATCAATCTGATGTGGGGCATACGCCAGCGGCGGCCACTGGCCCGCCGCGTGGTCGTCTATGCGCTGGGCATCACCGCCGGGCCGGCGCTCCTCGGCGCGACCATATCGCTCCTCAACGCGCTCCTCGCGCGTTCCGTCGGCGCCGCTCCCGTGCGGGACCTTCTGGCGGTGCACGGCATCAGGCCGTTGCCGCTTACCGTCATGACCCTGGGCCTGACGGTCTTGTATGCGATCGTGCCCGCACGCAAGGTGGCGTGGCGCTTCGCGTTCGCCGGTGCGCTCGCGGCGGCGATCGCGCTGGAGCTTGCGAAGGAGGCGTTCGCGTTCTACCTGCGCATCGTGCCGACCTACGCCATGGTGTATGG
>JALYXY010000185.1 GCA_030946875.1 Pseudomonadota bacterium
GTTCTCGGCATCCGCTTGCGCCTTCATCCGCCGCTCGAGCATGTTGACCGCGTTTTGCGTGATCGAAAGGTTGCCGGACGAAAGCGCCACGATCACTCGTTCACCTTCACGCACGAACATGCGCATCTTGGAGAACCGCGACACCTGATCCACCCCCGCGTTGGTGCGCGAATCCGAGGCGAAGACCATTCCCTCGTTCAGGGACATTGCCACGCAATAGGTCATCGGGGGGCGCTTTGAGAATGCACCGGGGGAGCTTCGGCGGGCACGGCCACGCCGTCCAGAGCGCCGGCATCGAACATGTTGTTTGCTACAACAAGGGGTGATCTTTTACATTTCAAGAGCTTAGCGGCCCGGGGACGGCCCGTCTGAATTCGAGTTCATCCGCTGGAGTTGATCGCACCATTAATGTGCGGCGTTGTCCTGGACGATCGTCAAGAGCTGGGCCGCGGCGGTTTGACCCTCGAATTCGACGCATGGTTAAATGCAAGCTCCTGTCTGGGTTCGCGGGGCGGTTAGCTCAGCGGTAGAGCATTGCCTTCACACGGCAGGGGTCACTGGTTCGATCCCAGTATCGCCCACCACATGAACCAAGGGGTTACGCGCAAGTGTAACCCCTCTTTTTTTGCGCGACGCTCAAGTGATCGCGCGCACTATTGCAGCGAAATGCAGGTCGTGATCACGACCGGATCCGGTCCTGCCGGTCACGCAGGAACGTGCGGAATCCATCCGCGAGATCGGGATGCTTCAGCGCGAAGTCCACGGTCGCTTGCAGGTATCCAAGCTTGCTGCCGCAATCGTAACGGCGGCCCTCGAACGCATACGCCAGCACACGCTCCTCGCCGAGCAGTCGCGCAATGCCATCGGTGAGCTGGATCTCGCCGCCCGCACCCGCGGGGACGGCGCGCAGGTGGTCGAAGATCCTGGCCGAAAGTACGTATCGGCCAACGACAGCAAGCGTGGACGGAGTCGAGCCGGCCTTGGGCTTTTCCATGAGGCGCTGAATCGCGGCCCTGCGGTCGCGCAGCGGTTCGGTCTCCGCCACGCCATAGTTTTGCACCTCGGTCGGCGCGACGTTCATGACGCCGATTACCGAGCAGCGCTCGGCGTCGGCGATGTCGGTCATCTGGCGCATGACCGGGACATCGGCGTCGATCAGATCGTCGGCGAGAAGGACGGCGAACGGCTCGTCTCCCACAGCCGGCGCCGCGCACAGCACCGCATGTCCTAGCCCCAGGGCCTCGGCTTGCCGGATATAGATGCAATTGATGCCCCGCGGCGTCGAAGCCTGCACCATCGCCAGGAGCTCGTGCTTGTTGCGAGCCGCAAGCTCGGTCTCGAGCTCATACGCCTTGTCGAAGTGATCTTCGATCGCCCGCTTGTTGCGCCCCGTGACGAAGATCATGTCGGTGATGCCCGCGTCAGCGGCCTCCTCGACTGCATATTGAATGAGGGGCTTGTCGACGATCGGCAGCATCTCCTTGGGGCTCGCCTTGGTCACAGGCAGGAAGCGGCTGCCCAAGCCTGCCACCGGAAAGACGGCCTTGGTGATGCGTGTCATGGGAATGCCTTATTGATGAGGTGCGCCGCTGTTGCCCGACGTGCCGGTTTTGTGCAGCAACTCGCGCAAGGCCGGCTCGTCGAGCACCGCGATACCGAGTTCGCGGGCACGGTCGAGCTTGCTCCCGGCATCGTCCCCGGCAACGACATAGCTCGTCTTTTTCGATACCCCGCCGGCCACCTTCCCGCCCGCGGCTTCGATCATAGCCTTGGCTTCATCGCGCGTGAGTGTAGGTAACGTTCCGGTCAGCACGAAGCTCAGGCCGACCAGCGGACCTGCGGCGCTGCGTTGCGGCGCCTGCTCCGGCCAGTGCACCCCGACGGCGCGAAGCTGCTCGACCACGCGGAGGTTGTGCGGCTCCCCGAGAAATTGGCTGATGCTCCGCGCGAGCACCGGCCCGACGTCGCGCACCGCCATCAGCGATGCTTCGTCGGTGCCGAGCAGCAAGTCGATCGCACCGAAGTGCCGGGCGAGATCGCGCGCCGTCGACTCGCCTACATGCCGGATGCCGAGCGCGTAGATGAAGCGCTCGAGGGTCGTTGTCTTGCTTTTCTCGATGGCGGCGAGCACGTTGCGGGCTGACTTGTCGGCCATCCGATCGAGTCCGCACAGCATGGCGATGTCGAGCCCGTAAAGATCCGCCGGCGTGCGCACGAGCCCACCGTCGACGAGCTGATCGACCAGCTTGTCGCCGAGGCCTTCGATGTCCATCGCGCGCCGGCTCGCAAAGTGCAGGAGTGCCTGCTTGCGTTGCGCGGGACACACGAGGCCTCCCGTGCAGCGCGCGATCGACTCGTCCGGCAAACGCACGATCATCGAGCCGCATTGCGGGCATTCGCCGGGCATGGCAAACGCTCGGGCGCCCGCGGGACGGCGTTCTGCGACGACGCTCACCACTTCTGGGATGACATCGCCGGCACGCCGCACGACCACGACGTCGCCGACGCGGACGTCCTTGCGACGCACCTCGTCCTCGTTGTGCAGCGTGGCGCTCGTCACGGTCACGCCGCCGACGAAGACCGGCTCGAGACGCGCGACCGGAGTGATGGCGCCGGTGCGTCCCACCTGCACCCCGATGTCCAGAACTTGCGTGGTCATCTCCTCGGCGGGAAACTTATGGGCTACGGCGAAGCGCGGTTCGCGCGACACGAACCCCAGCTCGCGTTGCGCCGCGAGATCATTGACCTTGTAGACGACGCCATCGATCTCGAACGGCAACGAGGCCCGGCGCTGGTGCACATCCTCGTAAAAGGCGGCGAGCTCGGCAGCGCCGCGCGCAACACGCCGCTCTGCGTTCACCGGGATTCCCAGAGCATCGAGTGCGTCGAGCACCCCCGAGTGGGTAGGCGGCACCTCCCATCCTTCGGTTTCCCCGATGCCGTATGCGAAAAAGCGCAACGGCCGTTGCGCGGTGATCCCGGGATCGAGCTGACGCACAGCACCGGCTGCCGTGTTTCGCGGGTTGACGTACAGCTTCTGACCGGCCTCGCGCTGTCGCGCATTGAGCGCCGCGAAATCTTCGAGTCCGATGTACACCTCGCCGCGCACCTCGAGCACGGCAGGCGCACCCTGGGCGAGCCGCTTGGGGATCGATCGGATCGTGCGCACGTTCTGCGTCACGTCCTCCCCGACGCGCCCGTCACCGCGCGTCGCACCGACCGTCAACCTGCCCTGCTCGTAGCGCAGGCTGATGGCAAGGCCGTCGAACTTCAGCTCCGCCATGTACTCGACCTCCGCAGCCTCGGGAGCAAGTCCGAGCTCGCGCCGAATCCGCGCGTCGAATTTGGCCGCGGCCCCTGCTGTGGTGTCGGTCTCGGTGCGGATCGACAGCATCGGCAGGGCATGCTGCACGGGCGCGAATTCGGCGAGCCGGCGACCCCCGACTCGCTGCGTGGGCGAGGACGGCGAGACCAGGGAGGGGTGACTCGCCTCGAGCGCCCGCAGCTCCCGGAACAGGGCGTCGTACTCGGCGTCGGAAACGCTCGGCGTGTCGAGTACGTAATAGCGGTGGTCGTGTGCCTCGATCTGCTCGCGCAGCAACAGCACCCGGGCGATCACGTCGTCCGGTACGGTTTCAGCGGAAAATGCGCCGGGCCCAGCCATCACTCGGCGCGAGGCGCGCGGATCAGCTGCCGAAAAGCGCCAGCGCGCGCGGACTGCCCGGTTCGATATGCACGGCGCGCAGGGCGTCCGCCGTTTTCTGGATCTGCGCACGAATGGTCGCGAGACCCGCGTCGTCGAGCGGCCGGCGATTGTCGTCGACCAGAGCGGCATCGAGCGTGTGCGCCATGCGCTTGGCCGCGAGCTTCATCTGATCGAAAACGCGCGCCGGTTCAGCAACCCGCGGCACGTCGAGCAGGAATACCGCTCCTGGAATCGCGCTCGAGCGCAGGTAGTCTGGCGTGAAGGGCTCGGCACGAAAGTTCTGCAACGCGTAGAGCACCGCGCCGCTTTCCTCCTGCACCCACTCGAAGCGCCCGGCCGCCAATCTGAAGCCCGCCGCTTCGGCAACGCCGCGCAGCCGTGTGCCTGGAATGGTGGCCGAAGAACCCTTGAAGATGGTGAGTCCTATCTGCACGTCCAGATCGGCACACATGCGGTCGAGTGTTTCGGCCCGCGCGGCCTCCCGCTGCACATCCGGCGCAATGAAGGTGGCGGGAAGACCCGGCGCAACCTTGGCCAGCAGTGCGGCGTAACCTTGCAGCATTGGCACGCTCGCTGCTCCCGTCCGGTCGGCGAGCAGGAGGCACGCGATGACTTCACTGAAATCACCGGTGGTGTCGGCCTTGAGCAATTGCCAGGGCATGCTGGCGCCGCGGCGCCCGAACCAGCGCAGGCGCTTGCCCACTCGGGCTGTCAGAGCGGCCGCAAGCGCGCCGACTGGCACCGGCTTTGCGGGTTGCAGCGTAACGATGCATTCGATGTCGGGATCCGGCTGGAGCCCGTGTCCGTCGTCGTGCACGACGCGCTCGACGGAGGCCACGGCGGAGTCCGCAACCGGCTGGGCGTCTTGCTGCGGAGGCGATTCGAGCTCCGCGTCTTCGGTCGAGGGCTCGGATGCATCTGCATCGGAGGCTGCCATGCGACCTTGCACTTTGATCGGCGGCGCGAAGCTATCCTCATCCCTGATAGCGTCGATCGCCACGCGAGATTCGGTGCTTGGCGCGCGGCCGCCCGCTCGCGTCAACATCGGCTCGTCAACGCCAGCTCGCGCCTTCAGCGTCGGCTCGACGCGCTCGGAACTCGCCCCGGCACTCGGCCGGGCCTTGGGCTTGCCGAGATTGTCGAAGGTCGCGTCGATACGCGCGCGAACGCGCCGCTCCTGCCACCAGTTGTAGATGAGAACGCCGATGACCAGCGCGACGCCCGCGATGATGAGGCCGACCTGCAACGATGTCATGCGCATGGTGCGTCGGTAGGTTTGTCGTGGCCGGGGGGCGCGCGGAAATTATACCGGTGAGCGCTCGCGTGTCCGTGCATCAGGCTGCGCCGGTTTCTGCGAGTTCGAGTGCTTCGGCGATGTCAACCTGCACCACCCGCGAAATGCCCGGCTCGGGCATGGTGATCCCGACGAGCTGGCTTGCCATCTCCATCGTGATCTTGTTGTGCGAGATGAACAGGAACTGAGTGTGGGCGGACATCTCCCGCACCATCTTGCAAAACCGCTCGGTATTGGGATCGTCGAGTGGCGCATCGACCTCGTCGAGCAGGCAGAACGGCGCCGGGTTCAGCTGGAACAGCGCGAAGACGAGCGATATGGCCGTCAGCGCCTTTTCTCCACCCGAGAGGAGATGGATCGATGTGTTGCGCTTGCCTGGGGGCTGGGCGACCACCTGCACGCCCGAGTCGAGGATCTCCTCTCCGGTCAGCACGAGCTTTGCCTGCCCGCCGCCAAATAGCGCCGGAAAGAGCTTCGAGAAGTTCTCGTCGACGATGTCGAAGGTTTGCTGCAGCAGCTGGCGGGATTCGCGGTCGATCTGGCGGATCGCATTCTCGAGCGTGGACATCGCTTCGGTGAGATCGAGGGACTGAGCGTCGAGATACTCCTTGCGCTCGCGTGCCAGTCCAAGCTCCTCCAGCGCGGCAAGGTTCACCGCCCCGAGATCCTCGATTGCCTTCTGCAGGCGTTCGATTTCCGGTGCGAGGCCCGACTTGGGCCCGAACGCCTTGATGGCCTCCGGAAGCTGCACGAGATCGGCCTGCGCCTGCGTGAGCTGCTCCGTGTATTGCTGCTCGAGGATGAGCGCCGCCTGCTCCCTGAGCCTCATCTCCTCGATGCGGGACCGAGCCGGATCGACACGTTGCTCCGCGGTGAGCCTTGCCTCTTCGGCGATACGCAACTCCGCCGCCAGGCCTTCCACGCGATCCCGCGCGGCGGCAAGCGCCTGCTCCGCTTCGCCGCGTAGGGCGAGCTGCCGGTGCAGTGCCTCCTCGACCGGGCTCCAGTCGATGGCCTGCTGCTCGGACGTGAGCTGAGCCAGCATCTGCTGCAACTGCGCACGCTGCGACTCCAGCGCGGCGTGGCGACGCTCGAGCTCGGCGATACGATCGCGCGCCCTGCGCTCGGCGAACCCCCCCTCCTGCGATGCACGCTCGGCAACGCGCAGGCGTTCGCGACCGCGA
The DNA here is from genome assembly GCA_030946875.1 of Pseudomonadota bacterium. Lineage (GTDB taxonomy): Bacteria > Pseudomonadota > Gammaproteobacteria > Burkholderiales > Casimicrobiaceae > CAIWHR01. The sequence goes on from JALYXY010000185.1 coordinate 6,185, forward strand.
GCGAGGGCCACTTCTGCTTCGTTGCGTGCCCCGCGCCCGTTTTCCTGCTCGGCAAGCTGGTCGTGCAGTGCGGACTGTGCGTCGGCGAGCTCTACCCTGACGGCCGCGGCCTGCTCACGCTCAGTCGCCTGTTGCGCATCGATGTCGCCGATGTCCTTGGTCAGTTGCGCGCGACGCCGCTCGGCTGCCTCGGCCGCCTGCCGCATCTGCATGAGCTCGAGCTCGAGATCGTGACAGCGCCGCTGCTGCGAGCTGAAGGCGATGCTCTCCGCGTGATAAGACTTTTGCGCCGCGTCGAGAGCGTGCTCGACGGCAGCTTCGGACTGCCGCGTCGTGGCGGCCCGTTCACGCACGCCGGTGAGCGCGTCCGACATCTCCGCAAGCTCACGCTGGCGAGCGAGAACACCGTGCAACTCGGTGTCGGGCGCGAAGAAGCTGATGCCCTGGGCCGACACGAGATGCCCGTCGCGGGTGACGAAGCTCTCCCCCACATGGAGGTCACGGCGCCGGGTCACCGCTTCGTGGAGGCCTTCGACGCATCGCACACCGCGCAACCAATCGGCGAGCAGACGGGCAATTTCCGCTCTCGAGGTCTGCACTTTCGACAGCAGGGTGTCGCCGCCCTGCGCTGCGTCCGCGGCCCCTTCAACCTCGGTGGGGGCATCGCCATGCTCGTAGACGGCGAGGCGCCCCGGAAGCGGCGCACCGGCGCCTCCCCATTCGAGCGATCGAGCGAGACTCGGCAGCTCGATAGCCTCGAGCCGTTCGCGCAGCACGGCCTCGAGTGCATCGTTCCATGCGGGGTCGATGTCGAGCGCACTGAAAAGCCGTGCTCCGTCAGCGAGAGCATGCTCGCGCAGCCATTCGCCGCGGTCCTTGCTGCGTCCGATCTTTGCCTGGAGCGCCGACAGTGCCTGCATGCGGGCCTCCAAATCCGCAAGAGCGCGCTGTGCGTGCTGAGTGGCCTCGCCCGCCGTGCGTCGCTGCTCCTGCAAATCAGTGAGGGATGCGCGCAACGCGGCGACGGCGGTTTCCTTGCTCGCGAGTTCGTTCTGCTCGTCATCGAGTTGCTGTTGCACGTCCGCGATCAGCGTCGTGACGGGAGCCTGCAAGGCATTGCGTTCCGCTTCCATGCGCTCGCGGCGCTGCGCAAGCTGATCCGAGGTACGCTTCTGGTGCTCGAAGCGGGTTTCGAGCACCCGGATCGATTGCTGCGCAAGTGCGATTTTCTGCTGCAGCTCGCTGGCGCCGACTGCGGCCCTGCGCACCACTTCTTCGAGGGGAGGCAAGGCGGCGGTTGCGGCCTCCTCCTCGGTGGATGATTGCGCTCGAGCGGCAAGTGCCTTCTCGAGTGCGGCCTCAGCCTCGGCGCGATCCACGCCAAGCGCGCTCGCCTGACCGTCGAGCGCGCCCATCTGCTCGGTGATCTGCGCCAGCTGATGGGCGAGACGGCTCTCGCTTTCACGTGCGAACTGAAGCTGCTGCTCGAGCCGCGTGACTTCCGCAGTCGCCGCGTAGAACTCACCCTGCCGCTGATGCAATGCATCGCCGGCGGCATAGTGATCCGTACGCAGATGCTCGAGCCGGGTTTCGACAGCGCGCACGTCGGCATGAAGGCTCTCCAGGGCGACAGTCAACGCGGCAATCTCGCTGCTGTGCCGCTCGCGACTGCGCAGCGCATCCTGCTGCTTCGAAAACCACAGAAGATGCTGGGTCTCTTTGAGCTTGCCTTCGAGCTCCCGGTATTCCAGCGCGACCTTGCCCTGCGCCTCGAGCTTGTCGAGCTGACTGCCAAGCTCCGCCCGGATGTCCTCGACGCGTGAGAGGTTGTCGCGCGTATCGGCGAGACGGCCTTCGGTCTCCTTGCGTCGCTCCTTGTACTTCGATACGCCGGCGGCTTCCTCCAGGAACACCCGAAGCTCCTCGGGCTTGGCCTCGATCACCCGGGAGATCATCCCCTGCTCGATGATGGCGTACGCGCGGGGGCCCAGCCCGGTGCCCAGGAAAAGGTCATGGATGTCGCGCCGGCGCACGGGGATGTTGTTGATGTAGTACGAAGAGTCACCGTCGCGCGACAGCACCCGCTTGATGGAGATCTCGGCGTACTGCCCCCATTGCCCGCCGATGCGACCTTCGTGGTTCGTGAAATGAAGCTCCACTGATGCGCGTCCGACAGGCTTGCGCCCGCCCGCGCCGTTGAAGATCACGTCCTGCATCGAGTCGCCGCGCAATGCGGAGGCCTTCGACTCGCCGAGCACCCAGCGCACCGCATCGATCACATTCGACTTGCCGCATCCGTTGGGTCCGACGATGCCGACGAGCTGACCCGGGGTGCCTATCGAGGTTGGATCGACGAACGACTTGAAGCCGGCCAGCTTGACGTGGTTGAGGCGCAATGGACGTCCTGGGAGATGGGTTGGACGCGCGATCTGAACGCAACGCGCCGCGCCGCCGTCGATAGGCGTGAGGTGGAGCTTGAAAGCGGGAAATTATAGCCGAACGAAGCCGCTCGCAACGTGCCTACAGCCCGTTAAGGCAGCCGGCCACAGGCTCGATCTCGTCTACGACGGGCGTATAGCGCGGCTGGATCGGATCGGGATATTGCGCATTGATGTAATAGCGCTTGCACGGCGCGAGGTCGATCGTGATCTGCGTCTCGTAACCGCCGCGGAAATGCCCGTGCGGCAGCGACTGCACGGTGATCTCATGGGTGCCCGGCGCGATCTTGATGGGAATGCGCGCTGGCGTGCTTTCGCCGTCCACGCGCACGATGATGAGTCCTTGCCGATCGAGCACGGCGCGATGGAAACGGCCACCGGAAAGCTCACTCCATGTCGGTCCGACGCTCACGCAACCGGCCGCGGCGAGAACGGACGTGACGAGTGCGATGCGAGACAGGTCAGCGCGCTGCATGGGCGCCTCCACAGCCAGGTTGATTCACACCACAGGACTCAATCATGGCAGCGCAGGTTCGCGATGGCCGCCGCAACCGCGTCGCGGCCTTGTCGGAGCACCTGGGCATGCCATTCGGCCGTGCCGCCGTCGAATGCCTGGCGCATCGCTGCGGCGACCGCGGCACCGGGAGGAAGCGGCGCGTCAGGGTGATTGTGCAGCCACTGATCGGCGCGCAACGCACCGAATACATCCTGCAGCGCGATGGTGCCGAACTCGAGCGCAATGCCCGTGTACTCGAGGTGCGGACACTCCTCGTACGCAGCAACGTACATGGCGCCCGTCAGCGCCGGCGACACCGACGATCCATTGTGAAACGAGGTCACTTCGGCTCCCCACCACGCGCGTGCCCGCGCAAGCTCCACCGGGTCGTCGTGCCCTGCGTAAATCTTTTCGGCATGACCCTGTGGACCGAGACCCGAATGAAAGTCGATCCACGCGAGGCGCCTGCGCGGCGCGCCGTGCCGCGCGAGCAAGGCGCGCATGCACCGGTTGCTCCAGGTCGGCTGGTCACCGCCGTAGAAGAGCCCGTCGGGAAAGCGGTACTGGCCGGCGCTGATAGCGGCTTGCAGGCCGGCGATCCCGTGCCGCGCGATGAAGGCACCGAGCACCGCTTCGCTCGCGGCCGGAGGTGGCCAGGTCTGCGGCAGGATGTGGGGGTGCAGCTCGGCGTAGACACCGTTGTCCGGCAACGGCTTCGTGAAGTCGCGGAAGTTGCGATTCAGATCGACGTTGTCCTCGTTCACTCGCCGCATGTGCGAAAAGCCGTGGGGATTGACCGCGTGCACGAGGAGAACCGCAACGCGGGCACCACGGCATTGGTCCTGCAGCGCGCGATCGGCCAGAAATGCAACCTGGAAGCCCGAGCCGCAGAAGCCTTCCACGCCGTGCGTACCGGAAGTGACCACGAGCAAGGCACGGGCATCGGCGCGTCCGAGATAGGCGAGGTCGATTGCGAGCTCTTCTCCTTCCGCGCCCGTTGCGTACGGGTGCACAAGGTGCTCGGTACCTGCACCTGCAGCGAGCGCCCCCCTCAGAAACTGTTCCCGCGCCTGCCCGTAGGTGGATGCAAAGAATGGGTCCAGCAGCACGTCCTCTACGCCTGAAGCGGCATCGCGCGCTCGGCGAGCGCCGCCAGGTAACCGGCACCGAGCGGAATGACCTCGTCGTTGAAGTCGTAGCGCGTGTTGTGCAGGAAACACCCGCCCTCCGCGCCACCCTGGCCCAAGCGTGCGTACGCGCCGGGCTTCACCCCGAGCATGAACGAGAAATCTTCTGACCCCATGGAGGGCTCGAGATCGAGCACCACGCGGTCGGTCCCGATCAACGACTGCGCAACGGTCGCGGCGAACTCCGCTTCCGCCCGGGTGTTGACGGTGGCCGGGTACTTGCGTTGATAGTCGAGCGTCGCCCGGGCACCCAGCGACGCGGCGATACCGTGCACGAGCTCGGTGAGACGGCGCTCGATCAGCTGCTGGGTGGCCTCCCGGAATGTGCGCACCGTCCCGACGAGATGCGCCTCGCGCGGCACCACGCTCATGGCGCCGGGGTTCCCCGCCTGCATGCTGCAGATGCTGATCACCGCCATGTCGACGGGACTCACGTTGCGCGACACGATCGACTGGGCTGCCGTGATGATGTGCCCGGCCACGACCACGGGATCCACCGTGAGATGGGGATGCGCTCCGTGGCCACCTCGACCTTCGATGTGGATCTCGATGCGGTCGGCCGCAGCCATCATCGGACCGGGCCGAACCGCGAGCGTGCCCGCGGGCAATGCAGGCCAGTTGTGCAATGCGTAGATCTCATCGGCGGGAAAGCGCGTAAAGAGGCCGTCGTCGATCATCGCCTTGCCGCCGCCGTGACCTTCTTCGCCCGGCTGGAAGATGAGATAGGCGGTGCCGTCGAAGTTGCGCGTCTCTTGCAGATAGCGCGCCGCCGCAAGCAGCATCACGGTGTGCCCGTCGTGACCGCAGCCGTGCATGCGTCCTTCGTAGCGCGACCGATGCGCGAACGTATTCTCTTCGTGCATCGGCAACGCATCCATGTCGGCTCGCAACCCGATGCTGCGACCGCTCCCGCGCGCTCTGCCGTGCACGACAGCGACAATGCCCGTACGACCGATTCCCTCGTGATGCTCGATGCCCAGCGCGGACAGATGCTTGCAGACCAGTGAGCCGGTACGGTGCTCCTCGAATCCAAGCTCGGGATGCATGTGCAGATCGTGGCGAAGTGTGGTGTATTCAGCCTGCCAGGCGCCGATGTGCTGAACCGGTGTGGTCATGCGCACATCATAGCGCGGGGTGCGTCGCTGGGAAATCGGGCAACACGCGTGCGGGCCAGAGCGTCTCTCAACACAAGTGGATGTCTTCGGCCCGATGACACGCGACGTCACCGCCGTTGAACCTTCGCAGGATGGGGACCTCGAGGCGGCAACGCTCGATGGCGTGCGGGCAGCGTTTGTGAAACGTGCACCCGGGAGGCGGGTCCAGCGGCGAGGGCAGCTCGCCTTGCAACGGCCCGCGTTCGATGTGCGGGTTCTTCGCGAGCGTGGGTGTGCTTGCGATGAGCGCGCGCGTATAGGGATGCGCCGGCTGGGCGAAGATCTGGAGCGTCGAGCCGCGTTCGATCACCTTGCCGAGATACATCACCAGCACGTTGTCCGCGATATGGCGCACGACCTGCAGGTTATGCGAGATGAAAAGATACGCAATGCCCATCTCCTCCTTGAGATCCATGAGGAGGTTCAGAACCTGGGCCTGAATCGATACGTCGAGCGCCGACACGGGCTCGTCCGCCACCAGCAGACGCGGATGCAGCATGAGCGCACGCGCCACCGCAATGCGTTGCCGCTGGCCGCCCGAGAACATGTGCGGGTATCGCCCGTAATGCTCGGTGCGAAGGCCGACCCGGATCATCATCGCCTGCGCGCGTTCGCGTCGCTCGGCCGCAGCAAGGCTCGTGTTGATCACGAGCGGCTCTTCGAGCAGCGTGCCGATCTTCTTGCGCGGATTCAATGATGCATACGGGTTCTGGAACACCATCTGCACGAGAGGACGCAAGCGCCGGCGCGTGGCACGATCGGCACTGGCGACGTCATGCCCGGCGACCTTCAGTGTGCCGGAGCTCGGCTGCTCGATCATCGTGATCTGACGCGCGAGCGTGGATTTGCCGCAACCGGACTCGCCCACGACGGCAAGGGTGCTTCCTGCATCGAGAGTGAACGAGACACCATCGAGAGCTCGCACCCGGGCCGTGGGCGTCAGCCAGCCCCGCGACACCTCGTAATGACGCGCGAGGTCGCGCACTTCGAGCAATTGATCGGTCATGGTGCCGGAACGAGGCTCGTGTGCGACAGGAGAGCGGGGTCCCAACCGTTGGTGGGGTGTCCCGCGTCGTCCAGGGGAAAGAAGCACCGGCTTTGCGCATCGGCAACGCTTTCGAGCGCGGGTCGCTCGGCGCGGCATCGATGGACTGCATACGGGCATCGCGGCGAGAACAGGCAGCCCACGGGCCGATCCTGGGGTCCGGGTACGACACCGCCGATCGCACGCAGGCGGGCTCGATCGAGATTGTGCTCGGGCAGAGCGGCAAGGAGCGCCTGCGTATACGGATGCCGCGGACGCTCGAAAATATCCGGCACGATGCCCGTCTCGACCTGCTGACCGGCGTACATGACGATGACGCGCCTTGCGGTTTGCGCGACGACTGCAAGATCGTGTGTGATGAGGAGGAGTGCCATGCCGTGGTCGCGCTGCAGCCTGAGCAGGAGCTCGAGGATCTGCGCCTGCACCGTGACGTCGAGCGCGGTCGAAGGCTCGTCAGCGATCAGCAGCTTCGGTTGACACGCAATCGCCATCGCGATCATCACCCGCTGCGCCATGCCGCCCGAGAGCTGATGCGGATACGCTCCAAGCCGTGTCGCGGCATCGGGAATCTCCACCTGTCGCAGGAGCTCCAGCGCGCGCTCGCGCCGGGCGCGGGCGCTCGTGAGCTCGCGCGCGGAGCCGTGAATGCGCAACGTTTCGCCGAGCTGGTACCCGACGGTGTAGCAGGGATTGAGGCTCGCCAGCGGGTCCTGGAAGATCATGGCGATCTCCTTGCCCACGATGCTGCGCCGCTCGCGAGCTGACATGCGCAGGAGATCACGCCCCTCGAACGAGAGCCGCCTGGCATGCACGTGTCCGGGGAAATCGACGAGCCCCATGACGGAGAGCGCCATGACCGTCTTGCCGGATCCCGACTCTCCGACGCAGCCCACGACATCTCCAGGCTCGACCGTGAGATCGACATCGTCCACGGCGACGAAAGGTCGGGTAGCGGATCCGAAAGTAACCGTCAGGCCTTCGATGGCCAGGAGCGGTTGCGTCATTGCTTGAGGCGTGGATCGAGGGCGTCGCGCAGCCCGTCGCCCATCAGGTTGAACGCAAGCACGGTCACGAGAATGGCGAGCCCCGGAAACGTCACCACCCACGGCGCGCTCTGGATGAATTCGAGCGCGCTCGAAAGCATCGACCCCCACTCGGGCGTGGGAGGTTGCGCACCGAGACCGAGGAAGCCGAGCGCCGCCGCATCGAGGATCGCATTCGAGAAGCCGAGTGTCGCCTGCACGATCAGCGGCGCCATGCAGTTGGGCAGGATGGTGCTGAACATGAGCCGCAGAGCCCCGGCGCCGGCGATGCGCGACGAGGCCACGTACTCCTTGCCGGCTTCGGCAATCACCGCCGCACGCGTCAGGCGAACGTAATGCGGCAGCAGCACGATGGCGATCGCGTACATCGCGTTGGCGAGCCCGGGGCCGAGGATGGCGACCACGGCGATGGCGAGCAGCAGGCTCGGAAGTGCAAGCATCACGTCCATGAGTCGCATGATCACGGTCTCGGTGACCCCGCGCAGAAAGCCTGCAAGCAATCCGAGCACCACGCCGGCCGAAAGCGAAATCGCGACCGAGATGAAGCCGATCATGAGCGACAGGCGCGTGCCGTGAATGAGGCGGGACAAGATGTCGCGACCGACCGGATCCGTGCCGAGGACGAAGGTCGCGCGTCCGCCCTCCTTCCACATCGGAGGCGTCAACGTGAAATCACGGTACTGCTCGCTCGGCGGGTGCGGGGCGATCACATCGGCCCCGATCGCGAGCAGAAGGAGCGCCACGATCAGCGCGAGCCCGATGAGAGCGCCCCGACTGCGCGCGTACGACGTCCAGGTCTCTCGCCACGGCCCCGGCACCGCCTGCGCCTCGGCCGCGAGCGACGGTGCCGCCAACGCTTCAGCCATGACGGATGCGCGGATTGATGACACCGTAGAGCAGGTCCACCAGCACGTTGACGGTGATGACGATGGTGGCAATGAGGAGAATGCCCCCCTGCACCACCGGATAGTCGCGCGACTGAACGCCGTGGATGAGCCAGTTGCCAACGCCTGGCCAGGAAAAGATCGTCTCGGTGAGAATGGCCCCGGACAGCAACAGCCCCACCTGCAGTCCGATGACCGTGACGACCGGGATCAGCGCATTGCGCAGCGCATGCACGACCACCACGCGCCAGTAGGGCAATCCTTTCGCTCGCGCGGTACGTATGTAGTCCTCGCGCAGAACCTCGAGCATCGACGAGCGCGTCATGCGGGCGATCACCGCCAGCGGGATCGTGCCCAGCGCGATCGATGGAAGCACGAGATGCGAGAGGGCCGAGCGAAATGCGCCCGGCTCCTGGCTGCGCAATGCATCGACCAGCATGAAACCGGTCGCAGCCGGCACGTCGTACAGCACGTCGATGCGGCCCGATACCGGCGTCCATCCGAGGTCGACCGAGAAGTACAGGATGAGAAGCAGCGCCCACCAGAAGATCGGCATCGAATAGCCGGTGAGCGAGACGCCCATGACCGCATAGTCGGCGACCGTGTTGCGTTTCAGCGCGGCAATGATCCCCGCGGGCAGTCCGATGACGATCGCAAGCAACATCGCACAGACCCCGAGCTCGACCGTCGCCGGAAACAGGGTGACGAATTCCCGCAGTACAGGCTCGTGCGTGGTCAGGGACGTGCCGAGATCGCCACGCACCACCTCACGAATATAGTCGAGGTATTGCACGGGCAGCGAACGATCGAGGCCGAACTCGTGCAGCAGCCGGGCTCTTCGCTCCGGATCCATGCCCCGCTCGCCGGAGAGATTCTCGACCGGGTCCCCGGGAATGAGATGAATGAGCGCGAAAGCGAGCAGCGTGACCCCGAGAAAAGTGGGGACCACGAGTGCCACGCGGCGCAGCAGGAACCTCAACATGGGTCAGGTGAAAAGAGAGGCCGCACGGTCCGACGGCCGTGCGGCGCGGCGCACGCTGACCTATTTGACGATGTCCGCCTTGTCGAAATAGTGATGGGCAGTGGCGTCCATCTTGTAGCCCTTCACTTCCTTGCGTACCGGATCGAAGCGCACCGAGTGCGCGAGGGTGATCCAGGGCGCTTCCTCCTTGAAGATCACCTGTGCCTGCTCGTAGAACTTGGCGCGGTCCGCCTGCTTGGGTGTCTGCGCCGCCTTGATCACGAGATCCTCGTAGGGCTTGTTGCACCACCGGGCCACATTGCCGCCACCCTTGACGGCCTCGCACCCCAGCAGGGGCACGAAGAAATTATCGGGATCGCCGTTGTCACCGGACCAGCCGAACATCATCACCTGATGCTCGCCACCCTTGCTGCGCTTGCGATATTCCGCCCATTCGTACGTGGTGAGCTTGGTCTTGACGCCGATCTTCTCCCAGTCCGCCTGCACGAGCTCGGCCATGCGCTTGCCGTCCGGGTTGTACGGCCGGGTGACCGGCAGATACCAGAGATCGACCTCGAAGCCATTCGGAAACCCGGCCTGCGCGAGCATCTCCTTGGCCTTGGCGGGGTCGTAGGCGTAGTCCTTGACGTTGTTGTTGTAGCTCCACAAGATCGGCGGGATGGGGTTCTTGGCGACCTGACCCTGACCCTGGTACACGGCCTTGAGAATGGCATCCTTGTTAACGGCCATGTTGAGCGCCTGACGCACGAGTTTGTTGTCGAAAGGCTTCTTCTCGACATTGAACGCGATGTACCCGACGTTCAGACCTTCCTTCGAAAGCACCGTCAGCGCAGGATCTTTCTGCATTTCGGCGAGATCCGCGGGCTTGGGGAAAGCCATGACATGACATTCACCCGTCTTGAGCTTGGCGTAGCGCGCCGTCGCATCGCGGGTAATCGAGAAGATGAGGTTGTCGATCTTGGGCCGCCCTCCCCAGTATTGATCGAACGCCTTGTACCGGATGGTCGCGTCCTTTTGATAGGACACGAATTCGAACGGCCCTGTCCCGATGGGATAGGCATCGGCGGCATTCGGCGTGCCCTTCTTCATCATCGCCTCGAAGTAATCCTTGGAGAGGATCGACGCGAAATCCATCGCCATGTCGGCCAGGAACGGCGCCTCGGGTCGCTTGAGCGTGAAGCGCACCTGGTAGTCGTCGAGCTTCTCCACCTTGTCGACGATGTTCTTCATGCCCATGTCGTCGAAGTAGGCGTACGTCTGGCCTGCGGTGATCTTGTGGAACGGGTGATTGTCGTCTGCCATGCGCGCCCAGCTGAAGAGCACGTCGTCGGCGTTGAACTCACGCGTGGGCTTGAAATTGGCGTTGCTGTGGAACTTGACGCCGCGGCGCAACTTGAACGTGACGACCTTGCCATCGGGCGACACCGTCCACGATTCCGCGAGCGCAGGCACGATGTTGGTCGTGCCGATCTCAAACTGCACCAGCCGGTTGAACATCGGCACCGAGACCGCATCGAAAGTGGTTCCCGTCGAGAAGAATTGCGGCTGGAAACCTTCGGGGCTTCCCTCCGAGCAGTAGACGAGCGTGCCCTTTGCCTGCGCAGGTGCGATCGAGCAGAGCGCGACTGCAGCGGCGGCCGCGACCAGAGCAAGGCGCAAGGTGGAAGTACAGTAGAGCGAAACGGGGATCGACATGAGCTTCCTCGGGACTGTTGTTTTGAGCGCTCAAGGCGCCAAGGGCGTGCAGATGCTAGCTGTGGCCGGCGTCCAAGGCAACCGGCACCGTCCGAAAGCTCATGCGCCGTAACCGCTCGCGCCTACGA
>JALYXY010000194.1 GCA_030946875.1 Pseudomonadota bacterium
GGGCCAAAGCGGGCCTGAGCGGACCAGTAGAGACAGCGCGAGCCGGCGGCAATTCCTCTCAGGCACTCGTCGGAACCAAAATGATCTCCTGAACCGCCTACCGAGCGGGATCCTCGCTGACGGCCGGCGCGAGCTGGCGTTCCATCATTTCCCGCGACTCGTCATCGGATATCGGATGCCGCGCCTGCCCCGCAGATTCGTCGCTGCCGGGGTGCCACAGGATGGACGGCCAGGCCAGAACAAACACGATGACCATAAGCTGGACAAGGAGATAAGGGACCAGTGCGCGCATCAGCGCAGACGCCCGCAAGCGCAGGCGAAGGACGTTGCGGGTCATCAGCACGGCATAACCGAAGGGCGGCACGAGAAAGCTCGCCTGAAGGATGAGGAGCACGAGCACGGACACCCACACCGGATCCGCGATGCGGACGAGCACCGGCGGAACGATGAGCGGTATGACGACGAAAATCATCTCGAACGCATCCAGGACGAATGCGCACAGCGCGAGTGCTGCCAGCGCGAATCCGAGTGTTGCGTACGTGCCACCGCCGACGCCGGTCAACCATGCTGCGACCAGCCGATCGGTGCCAAGGCCTCGCAGAACCAGGGTGAACATGGTGGCCGCCACAAGCAGCGCGAAGAGCGCACCGGTGACATTGATCGTGTCGCGCACGACCGCCGCGAGCACGGGCCGCGTGATGGCTCGGGTGACGATGCCGTAGATGACGATCGCCATGCCGCCTGCAGCGGCCGCTTCGACCGCATAGACATAGCCGAGCGTCACCGCGCCGAGCAAGGCCAGGATGCCGGCCAGGACGACCATTGCTGTGATGGTTTGGCCGGGGATGGCGGCCAGGGCCGGTGGCTCGCTCGAGGAGGCGGCGCGATCATGCCGTGACTGCCACGCCGTGAGCGCGAGGGTGCCGAGGAGCACCGCGGCCGCTGGCACGAGCGCACCGCGAAACACGTCCTGGGTATTGATGATCTGCGCAGCACGGCCCGTCATGTTCACCGCCTCGGTATGCGCGCGCAGCATCGCGTCACCGAGCAGTATCAGCACCAGCGAGGGTGGGATCACCACGCCCAGCGTGCTCGCCATCGCCACCACCGCAGCGGTGCGCGCCTGCGATACGCCGCTTTCCCGCAGCCGCGGAGCGACGGTGCGACCGAGCATCACCACGCTCGCCCCGACGGAGCCATTCATCGGTGCGAACACGCTTCCGAGGACGAGGGCTGCAACGGGCGCACCTTGCCCGCGCCCGCTCACGGTTCGGCTCACCGTGCGAAACAATGCTTCGGCAAGCGGGAGACGATTGAGGAGCGCTCCCATGAACACATACAACGGCAACGCCTGCAGAAGGTCGTTCTCGAAAAGCCCGACGAGGCGCGATGGCACGCTGCCATAGAGTTGCCACGGGACGACGCCGACGATACCGCCGCCGATGCCGAATACGAGCGCGACGCCGACGAGGAGCAGCCAGGTCGGCAACCCGGTGACGATCATCGCGAGGGCGACCGTCAACAGCATGGCGATCCCGGCGAACGCGCTCATGCGGGTGGATCGTGCGCGCCGAATCCGTCGATCAGCGATTGCAACGCCACGAGGATGCCCAGAACACCCACCGCGATCTTGATTACGAAGTATCCCGGGTTGAAAGTCTCTGGAAAGCCCTCGGCCTGCAGCACCGATCGCGCAATCAGCGGCACACCGGCCACGAGCACGAAGGTCGACCACGGCAGGAGGACGCACAGCGCCCCCACCCGACGGAGCAAAGTTCGAGTGCGCCGTGAATACGCGTGCGCGAATGTGTCGGCTGCAAGATGCTGGCCGCTGCGCGTCGCCGCGGTGACCGCGACGCTCACGTAAAGGGCAAACAGGATCTGCGCGAGATCGTTCGCCTCGCGCGAGTAGGCCTGCACGATCTCGCGCAATGGCCACTGCAGAAAGAGCAGTCCCGAAAGCGGAAGTGCGAGATAGGCAGTGGCCGTAACGACCGCTGAAAGTGCCCGCTCCACAACCCGCAATCCTGACGACCAGCGGCGACGCTCGTGCATTCGCGGGCTTTAGCCTTGGAGGCAACGGCCCGCAGTTTCCGGCGATAATCCCGCGACGTCAACAAACCGACCGCTGAGGTTCACCGAAATGGAACCGAATCTGAACAAGCTCGAGGCGCTCGTGCGCGAAATGCTGATCGAGATCGGCGAGGATCCCGATCGCGAGGGGCTGGTCAAGACGCCGCATCGCGTCGCCGCGGCGCTCACGTTTCTCACCTCGGGCTACCGCACCGATCCACGCACGGTGATCAACAATGCGGTCTTCACGCAGGCCACCAACAGCATGGTGATCGTGAAGAACATCGAGGTGTACAGCATGTGCGAGCATCACATGCTGCCGTTCTTCGGCCGCTGTCACATCGGCTATATCCCGACGGGCAGGGTGTTCGGCGTATCGAAGCTCGCGCGGCTGGTCGACCTCTATGCACGTCGCCTGCAGCTGCAGGAGCGCCTGACGGAGCAGATCTCGAGCATCGTGATGAACGAGATCGGTGCCACCGGCGTCGGCGTCATGATCGAAGCACAGCACCTATGCATGATGATGCGCGGAGTCGAGAAGCAGAACTCCGTGATGGTCACCTCGTCGGTGCTCGGCGCGTTCCGCGAGTCGCAGGCGACGCGCGAAGAATTTCTGGCGCTGATCGGCCACCGCATGTGACGCGCGACCTGCGCCGCTGTCGCAAGGACTAGCGCCGGTCAAGCCTTCCGAGGGTGTGGTCGATCGAGCGCTGCAGCTTGTCGGCGGCGCCCGTGATTGCTGCGCGCATCGCGGAGGCGTGATTCGTCACGGCAAGGGGCGGATGTCCGGTGATGCGCGCCTCCATCGTGCAGCGCTTGTCATCGGCTCCAGCCTTGCCGCCGTTGTCATCGCTGACGTGCACCTCGACCCGCGTGATGTGTTCGGCGAAACGCCGCAGTGCGTGGTTGACGACTTCCTCCGCCCACTGAGCCAGAGGCTCGCGTGCCTGCGTGTCGTTGCCGGGGTTGAATTGAACGAGCATGTGCTGCCTTCCGATAAGCCAGATTTGTATGCCGATGCTCTGCTGTCTGCTTTGCAGGCTCGCCGGCATGCTGGATTCCCGCGTTGCGCCGACACCGTCGCCACGCACTCGTCACCGCGGCGAATGCTTGCGCGGAGACGCCGGAAGCTAGTGCGCGCGAATGAAGTAGAAGTAGATCAGCGCTACGATCACGACGACTGCCATCGCGACCAGCGCCAGCGTGCGAGTGCGGGGCCGATCGGCGGAAGCGGGCCGATCGTACACACCCACCGTTTTGCGGTTGTCTGGAGAAGTTTGTTCAGGCATCGCGACCTCGAATAGAAGGCGGGAAGCTCGCATTGCGAGCCCCCCGCCCGTGGTGCCTACAGCCTTATCGGCGGTCGTGATCGCCGGGCACGGCCCGAGCGATGGCGTCCGTCATGCGCTGCCAGCCACGACGCGCGGCGTTCTTGAAGTGCGCCCACTCGCGGCCAGGGTTGTTGCTTTCCCAGTTTCGCTGCAGGTCCGGCTCCACGTCGTCCCAACTGCGCCCGTGGTGATTGCGCGCGCTGTCGAATCCGTGCCGATATGCCGGCGCGTAATCGTCGAACGTGCCGCCGGACCCCGCGTAGTTCGTTTCGTAATCACTCCGGAAATCCTGCTCGTACGTGTCCCACTCCGACGAGGTGCGCGGCCGGGATCCGGACATTCCAGCGTTGGAGAGGTCAGGATTTCCCGCATAGCTGCCTGAGCCCGTGCGTTCGGTCGCGCCCATGCCGCTCGCGCCACTGCCACCGGAATACCCGCCCGAGCCGCTGCTGCCACTTCCGGACCCCGCCAAACCGGACGACGCACCCGTGCCCGTCGAGGACGTGCCCATGCTGCCGCCCGGCACGTTCGACGAGCCTGCGAAGTTGCCGGTGTTCGAGGACGTGCCGAGTTGAGACTCGCCGGTGCCGCCACCCGAGTAACCCGCACCCGAGGTTCCCATGCCCGCGGAGGTGCCGCGATCCGAAGTTGAGCCGAAGCTCGACGACGATCCCGCGTTGTAGCCGGAAGCGGGGTTGCCGCCACCTGCCGCGCTGTTCATGCCTGCGGACGACCCCATGGACGAGCTCCCCGCTCCCGAAGATGCCGAGTGCGTTGTCTTGCCGGCGGTCTGCTCGTAAACGCGGGTGGAATCGGTGCCCTGCCCGGTGTTGCCGGACGTATGCCAGCTCTGGCGCTCAGTGTCGACCTCTTCGGCGGAGTACGGCGCCGCTTTCTGGTCGAAGCCGCTCCAGCCCGATTGCCGCCACGTCTCGGCGCGCCGTTCGATGTCGATCGCACCATGCCGACGCATGATGTCGGCGGCTTCGGCTGCGCGCGATTCATCTGCACGAACCGTCACGAGTGCGCCCCCACGACGAACCGACTCGGCGTAGTACTGCGCGTCAGTCTCGGAGACGCCAAGGTCGGTGAGCCCACCGATCAGACCGCCAGCGACGACCCCGACCCCCGCGCCAGTCAACGCAGCTACGATCGGTCCCGCGGCGATGATCGGGCCGATGCCCGGAATCGCGAGGCCCAGCAGACTGACCGCCAGTCCCGCGGCACCACCGACGACACCACCAGTCACCGCGCCGGTTGCGGCGCCGCTGTGCTCCCCATCGGTGCGCGCGGTTGCGAGGTCGTTATCGCTGCGTGTTGCTCCGACGTCGCGACCCGCGAGGTCGCTGCTGCCGCGACTTCCCGACTCGTCCCGGCCGAAGCCGCTGCCGCTGCCCGCCAGGCCGGTTCCACCGAGACCTGCGCCGGTCGTCCCGCCCATACCGCTGCTACCCAGACCCGCCCCGCTGGCAGCACTGATCCCGCTGCCGGTGAGACCTGCGCCGGTCGTCCCGCCCATGCCCGCGCCGCTGCCGCCGATACCTGAGCCGCTGGTACCACTCATGCCCGCGCCGCTGCTGCCGCCCATCGCGGACCCGCTGCTGCCGCTGCCCGCGCCGGCGTCATTTGCGTTCGCGCCGGATGTCTCGTGGCGTCCCCCGACGTTGCTTGCAACGATGCTGATGTCGTTGTCCATGAAACCTTCGTCCTTGAGATCACGGACGACACGCTGCGCCTCGTCGTAGCTATCGAACGATCCAATGACCGTCTTCACCATAGTCCCTCCAATTCACGTTGGTTGATGCGTTTGGCTGCCCCGCGACGGTACTTCGGTGATCCGGTACCGACCTCAGTTCTCCCACGGCATCCCTCGCGCTTGCGACAACGTCACTTGCCCGAGACGATGTGCGGTTGGGGCCGTGCAGTCGACAGTCGATGATCGGAATGCGTTCGCTTGCGGGTGGCGCGATTACCGCGCTCGACAGCGCGGCTGTGACAACCGAGCATCTTCCGTGCCGCGCTGATGGACCACGCGGCGCGTTGCCGGCGTGGCGTGCGACGCCCGGTCAGCAGTGTTCGCATCGATAAGCACACGCGGCGCATTCGAGGGCGGCGACCGTGCGCGAAAGAAAAGTCAGGTCGTTTTGAGCTGTGCTGGTGTACTTTTTACATCGCGCATCGTCGTGTCCACAGCATGCTGTTGCGCTCCGGCACTTGGGCGCAGCAGCCGGGAGGGGCCATGGGTGAATCCCGCACAAGCATCAGCAAACCGGTGGCAGTGGTTTTGCCTGCGCATCGTCAGTTCGTCCGAGCTTCGCCCATGCTGCCCGTAGCAAAACGACTGCCCGTCACCATCCTCCCGCAACCCGACGAGATCACCTGCGGTCCCACGTGTCTGCACGCGATCTATCGTTACTGGGGTGACAACGAGCCGCTGTCGACGGTCATCGGGCGAGCCCACAGGTTCGAAGCCGGCGGAACGGTCGCCGTGTTCCTGGCTTGCGACGCACTGCGCAAGGGCTATGCTGCAACCATCTACACCTACAACCTGATGGTGTTCGATCCCACCTGGTTCGGCCGTCCGCGCGTCGATATCGCCGAGCGTCTTGCCCTGCAACGCGAGCACAAGCGGGACGAGCGGCTGTCTCTCGTCACCGAGGGCTACATCGAATTCCTGAAGCTCGGCGGCCGTTTGCGCCTGTTCGACCTGTCGCGGCATTTCATCCGCAGCCTGCTGCGCCACGAGCTGCCGATCCTGACCGGCCTCTCGTCGACCCATCTGTATCGCACCCGCCGCGAATACGGCCCTGACGACACGCCCGATGACGTGCGCGGGTATCCGACCGGTCACTTCATCGTGCTCGCGGGCTACGACTGGGACCACCGGCGCGTTCTGGTCGCCGATCCGTATGGTCCCAATCCATTCAGCCGCACGCAGCAATACTGGATCAACGTCGATCGGGTGGTCAACGCCGTTCTGCTCGGCATCGTCACGCACGACGCGAACCTGCTCGTCATTGCGCCGCCGCGGCCCAGGGGCCCCGCGTGACGGCGTTCTTCGTCGTCAATCAGGCACGCGATTGGCCGCTGTCGATGCCAGGCGTCGAGGTCGTGCCCGCCCGAACGTATCTCACCGACGCAAGCTATCGCGAGCACTCCGGCGCGTGCGTCGTGAACCTGTGTCGCTTCTCGCGCTATCAGGGCCTCGGCTATTACGTGTCGCTCCTCGCCGAAGCCCGCGGCCACGATCCGGTGCCGCGCGTGAAGAACATCCGCGACGTGGGATCCGACAACATGGTGCGGCTCCTGACCGAAGAGATCGAGGAGCTGATCCAGCTTTCGCTTGCGACGCTCGCGGGTGTCAGTTACGAGCTCGTCGTGTACTTCGGGCGCGACATCGGTCTTTGCTATGACCAGCTTTCGCAGCAACTCTTCAACATGATGCAGGTGCCGCTCCTGAAGGTCCGATTCGAGCGCCGCAATGGCGCGTGGCGCGTACAGACACTCACGCCGCTCGACTTCAGGGACATCCCGGTCGGGCACCACGAGTTCATCGCCACCGCCGCACGCGAGTACGTCGACGCCTGCGATCGGCGGCGCAGACAGCGTTCCGGCCGGCCGTACCAGATCGCGATCCTGCACAACGCCGCTGACCCCGAGCCTCCCTCCAATTCCGGTGCGCTCAAGCGCTTCGGGGACGCTGCCAGCAAGCTCGGGATGCGCGCCGAGATCATCACGCGAAGCGACTGGGGCAGGCTCGCCGAATTCGACGCGCTCTTCCTGCGCGAGACCACATCGGTCAACCACTATACGTATCGCTTCTCGCGGCGCGCCGCCGCCGAAGGTCTGGTCGTGATCGATGACCCGGATTCGATCCTGCGCTGCAGCAACAAGGTCTATCTCGCGGAGCTCCTGTCGCGACATGCCATCGCAACGCCCCGGACGATGATCGTGCATCGCGACAACGTGAAGGACGTCGTACCCACGCTCGGCCTCCCCTGTGTGCTGAAGCAGCCCGATAGCGCTTTCTCCCTGGGCGTGGTCAAGGTCGAGACCGAGGCCGCACTCGCAGAGAAGGTCGCGGAGTTCCTGGAAAAATCCGACCTTCTGGTCGCGCAGGAATGGCTCGTCACCGAGTTCGACTGGCGCATCGGCATCATCGACCGGGAGCCGCTCTATGCCTGCCGGTACATGATGGCGCCGGGACACTGGCAGGTGATCAAGCGGGCCGACAGCAAGGGCAAGGAAGAGGAAGGGGCAACCATCGCGCTGCCCATCGAGGACG
>JALYXY010000103.1 GCA_030946875.1 Pseudomonadota bacterium
GCGTGATGGTGCGCAGCGAGCACCTCAGCGGCGAGGGTCTTACCGAAAGCGAGCAGCTCGAGACCGCAGCGCACCGCGCGCTCCGCGTCATCTTCGCGCGCTTCATCGACGCCGAACGCACCGAGCAGGTTGTCGCCGGCATAGACCAGGACCTTGCCTTTGTGTTTCTCGACAATGGCTGTGCCGCGGGCGAGGGCGTCGTCCATCACGGCGCTGATCGCCTCGGGATCGAGGTGCTGGCTCAGGTCGGTCGAGCCGACCACATCCATGAAGAGGATGCTGACTTGCTTGAGCTGCTGCGCAGGCTCAGTAGGCAGTGCAGCATCGAGCGCGGCGAGTTGCGCGCGTGCCGACGCAATCATCGACTCGACCACAGCTGCCGGCAGCAGCGCGCGTTGCGCTTCCATCGCGGCGATGCCGGCTAGGAGGTTGTCGCGTTTGGTCGGCATCGCGCGGCAGCATAACAAAGCTTATATTTCGCCGTCGGTCGGAACTACAAGGAGTATTTCCATGGAAAAAAAAGTCCTTGCGCATTCGTCTGGTATGACGTCATGACAACTGACACCCACGATTCACCGAGGCGACGCAATAAGCGAAGGGCAACGATGGAAGCGCGCGCAGGATTGGAATAGCCGCGTTCGCGAGCGTCGGTCGTGGGCGTTGCAGCAGGAAGCGGACGCCGCAAGCGGCTACGATACTTGGCGGCCGGGACCGGTGCTGTTGCGGCGCGGCGGATAACCCTCGACGGCACAACTGGGCCGGACCATATGACACTCTTGGACTTCACAATTGATTTGGGCAGAGAGGCGGGGGAGCTTGCCCTCGCGCACTTCGCCGACCGCGATCACCTCACGGTGGAGAACAAACGTCCGCTCGATCTCGTAACCGAGGCCGACCGCGATGTGGAGAACCTGTTGCGAGCGCGCATCAAGGCGCGCTTTCCCGAGGACGGATTTCTAGGGGAGGAGACGGTCGGCGGCGCCGGCTCGAGTCGCCGCACCTGGGTGGTCGATCCTATCGACGGCACCCTCAATTTTCTTCGTGGCAACGATGCCTGGGCGGTGTCCATCGGCGTCATGGATCACGACAGGCCTCTCCTCGGCGTCGTCTACGCACCGGTACGACGCGAACTCTTTTCGGGAGCGCACGATGAGCAAGCCTGCCTCAACGGATCGCCGCTCAAGCTGGCTCCTGCGGCCGTGCAGGCGGACGCGGTGCTCGGTGTCGGGTTCGGAGCGCGCGTGTCCGTTGAACGGCAGCTATCGGTCCTAAACTTCATCGTAGGTGATTGCGCGATGACGTTCCGTCGCAACGGTGCAGCCAGCATCAGCTTGATGATGCTTGCGCAAGGGCAGCTCGATGGATTCGTCGCCGTGGGACTCTCGAGCTGGGACGTGATCGGGGGAGTGGCTGCCGCCGGCGCGCTAGGCTATGGCTCTTCGATCGACTGGCAGAGGGTCAGCCTCACCGATTCCTTGTCCTTCGTGTGCGCCTCGAAGTCCGTGGTCGAACGCTTCGCGCACTACTTCGGCTGACCCGAGCGCCCAGTTTTGCGCTGCACTCTACTGATGCTGGCCGCGCGCGCGGCGCAGCGCCAGGCGCGCCAATGTGCCCGGGTAGACGTCGTCGACAAAGTCATCGATGACCAGTCGAGTCGTGCCCGGTGGCTGCACGAACTCGCTACGAACGGATTCGCCGCCGAACGTGTGGATCACGGCGCCGATAATCTGCTCACCAGGCAAATCTCGCTGGATGAGCGGGCCGCATACGAATGCTGCGGACGGGCACCATACATACTGGGTGCCGGCATGGTGGAACAGGCGTGCACGATGTAGGTGTCCCGCGGCTACAAGCGACATGCGATGCCTTGATACCAGCTTCAGAAAGTGCGCCCGCGGCTCGGGATGCAGCGACCATTTACGGTCCTCCGGCTCATCGGGCTGGCAGACGAAAGCAGGACGGTGCATAAACAACGCCAGTCTGCGGTCACTCGCGTCCTGCAACAGTCGTTCCAACCATGCCAGTTGAATCGCTTCGTCCGGATACCCCGTGCCGAAAAGCATGTTGTTGATGCCAACGAGCCGCCAATTCTCTATGTCGCGAAACCACCAATCATGCCCAAACACGCCACGCCAGCGCGCTTGTCGCTCGTCATTTACGGGCTGACCTGGAGTGATGTGCGGAGCATCGCCGACGTCATGATTTCCAGGAACACAGAGCACAGGCGTGCCGAGCGCGGCAAACTCTTCATTGCAGAACCGAAGCTCTCCAACGTTATCAGCGCCGTCGAGACTCACGTCGCCGGTATTGATGACCAGCGCGGGCCGCTGCGTCCGTACCCAATCGCCGACAGCGCGCCAGTTCGGCACGAACTGGGATCGGTCGGGGCTGAGGTGCGTGTCTGAAATCTGTATGACTGTGAACACGTTCCTCCGCGGGCTGATCAATCGAGCTGAATGTTGGCTTCCTTGAGGGCTTTGTCGAAGCGCACCGACTCGCTGCGTATGGACTGGCCAAGTTCGTCCGGGCGTCCCGCCTTTGCGGGAATCGTTCCCGCCTTCTCGAGCTTCTCGATGATGTCCGGCGACTGCAAAGCTTTGACAACCTCTATGTTGACCCGGTCGACAATGGTCTTGGGAGTTTTGGCCGGCATCAACAATCCGAACCAGGACACGACCACGGCGCTCGGATACCCCAGCTCGACGATGGTCGGCACCTTAGGTGTGATGCTTCAATACGTTGTTTCTGTCCATCCGGACTGAGTCTGAGAGACTGGGAGGTGCGACCCAACCGCAACCTCTCAGGAGCTCAGCCGAATGAACATTCACAAGAATGCCCGACTCACGTTCGTCCGTCGACAAGAAATGGTGCGCGAGATCGTTGAACAACGGATGAGCGCGACCATGGCCGCCGCAGTGTACGGGGTCAGTGCGCCCACGGCGCGCAAGTGGCTGGGGCGCTATCTGGCGCAAGGCGTGGTGGGGTTGCGTGACGCATCGTCGCGGCCGCGGGTCAGTCCGCGTGCCCTGGCGCCACAGCGCGCCATGGCGATCGTCGAATTGCGCCGCCGCCGACTCACCCAAGCGCGCATTGCGCGAACTTTGGCGGTGTCGGAGAGTAGCGTCAGCCGGGTGCTGAGCCGAGCCGGACTGTCGCGCTGGCGCGACCTGGAACCCTCGCCACCGGTGCTGCGCTACGAACACGAGCATCCCGGGGACCTGGTGCATCTGGATACCAAGAAACTGGGCCGTATCGTGCGCACTGGGCACCGCATCACCGGCAACCCGCGTGATCACATCGCCGGCGCCGGCTGGGAGTACCTGTTTGTGGCCATCGATGATCATGCGCGTATCGCTTTCACCCAGATGAAGCGCGACGAGTGCCGACCCAGCGCGATCGCCTTCTTGCGTGCCACGGTGACTTACTTCGCTACCCTGGGCGTGACTGTGCGCCGGATCCTGACCGACAACGGTTCTGCTTTCCGGTCCAAACGCTTTGCGCGCGCGTGTCACCGACTCGGCCTGAAACACAGCTTCACTCGCCCGTACCGTCCTCAGACCAACGGCAAGGCTGAGCGCTTCATTCAATCAGCGCTGCGCGAATGGGCCTATGGCATCGCCTACGGTCGATCATCGGAGCGCACCATCATGCTCAAACGCTGGAATCATCATTACAACTGGCACCGCCCCCATCAAGGCATTGGCGGTGCCGCACCCATCAGTCGTCTTCAGCGCTCGAGAAACAACCTCTTGACGCTTCACACTTAGGCAGCAGCGGGTGCCGCTCGGTATCGATTGTCGCGAGCGCTTTCAGCTTGCCAGCCTGAATCTGCGGAATGGCCAGAACCAACGAAAGCGCCATGGTATCGATCCTGCCGGACAACAAGTCCGTCATGGCGGGCTGCTGACCTTTATACGGGACGTGGAGCATGTCCAAACCGGCCGCGCGCCTAAAGAGTTCCATGGTCAGGTGACTTGGCCCGCCGTTCCCCGAACTCGCGAATGAGACGGGGGCCGATTTTGCTTTGGCATACGCGATGAACTCAGCAAGAGTTTTTGCCGGCACCGACTCGGGCACGACGAACACGTTCGGACTTGAGGCGAGGCGTGCGACCGGCTCGAAACCGCGTACGGGATCGTAACCCGCGATCTGCGGACGAGCGCTCGCTTGAATGGGGAATGCAGGAAAGCCGGTGACGAGCCAGGTGTAACCGTCAGGCGGGGCGTGCGCGGCAACTTGAGCGCCAAGGTTGCCGTCCGCTCCGGGCCGCTGGTCGATGACAACCGGCTGGCCGAGCGCGTTGCTTACCTTATCCGTCACGGTACGTGCTACCACATCGAGGATCCCGCCTGCAGCGAACGGCACGACAACGTGGATCGGCCTCGCCGGCCACGTTGATTGCGCCTGCGCGGGTACCCACCAGGCGAGTGCCATGCACGCGAGAAATATCATTGGCCGTAGCGTGAGACTGATCACTGACATCCTTTCGAGGAATGCACAAGAGGCGCGGATGCGGCAATGTACCCCAGCACTACGCATGTGACACGATGGACAGCACCGGGGTGCCCAACAGCGGCGCCAGAGCTTCTCGAAAATCAGCATCGGGCGGGGACTCTTAACGTTCAACGGATGGCGCGCTGAACATCTTAAACTCCAGCGCGAATAGGGGCGGCATCCAGCGCTTGATCACGCGCGATGCGAGCGAGCAGCTCTTCCAGCGTCGCGATCTCGGCCGGCTTGGTGAGGTGATACTGGAATCCCGCGTCATGCGCGCGCTGGCGATCGCTTTCCGTGCCCCATCCGGTGAGCGCAACGAGGACCGGACCGTCTGCAGGATCCCTGTTCCGTATCTGGCGTGCCACTTCGTAGCCGTCCATGCCCGGCATGCCGATATCCAGCAGCACCACATCCGCACGAAACGTCGCGAGCACGGCAAGTGCTGCCATGCCGTCGTGTACGTCACGCGAGTCGGCGCCGAGTGTCTGGAGGACCATGGAGAGGCTCGCCGCCGCGTCTCGATTGTCGTCCACGACCAGAATGCGCCGGCCGTGCACGCCCTGGCTTGCGGCCGGCCTCGTGACCACGCTTGACACCTGCGCGGTGGATAGCGGCAGGCGCAGGCAGAACTCGCTTCCTTTGCCTGCGCCTTCACTGCGCGCCTCGACGCTGCCCCCGTGCAATTCCACGATGCTGCGCGCGAGTGCGAGCCCGATGCCGAGGCCGCTGTCGCCGCGTCCGCTCGCGGTGCCACGACTGAACATGCGGAAGAGGCGCGGCAGCTCGTCCTCCGTGAGCCCCGGACCGTTGTCGCGCACCGCAAGCTTTGCGTAATCCCCGTCGCGGGTGAGCTCGAGCCAGAGGCTGCCGCCTGGCGGCGTGTAGATGGCCGCGTTATTGAGAAGATTCGAGAGCACCTGCGCAAGACGCACGGCATCCCCATCGACCCAAATGGCTTCTTGCGGCATCGAAACGTGCAGTTCGTGCCCACCCGAGGAGATCAACGGCTGACTCGTGTCGAGTGCATTGCGGATCACCTCTCCAAGCGCGGTGCGTTCCTTGCGCAGCACCAGCGTCCCGCGACTGATGCGAGACACCTCCAGCAGGTCATCGACCAGGCGCACCAGATGATTCAGCTGACGCTCCATCATCTCGTAAAGCGCCGGCGCTGCCGTCGTGTCTCCCTGTCGCAGGAGGTGCACCGAATTACGCAGCGGCGCGAGCGGATTGCGCAACTCGTGCGAGAGCGTCGCCAGAAATTCGTCCTTGCGCTGGTCGGCTTCCGTCAGGGCATTGGCGAGCTGTGCCAGCTTCTCGCGATCGTCGCGCAGGGCCGCGTTCTGCTCGTGCAGCCGATCCAGCATCTCGTTGATCGAGCCGGCGAGGCTCGCCACCTCGGCACTACCGGAAAGCGGCGCTCGCTCGCTGCTGAATCCCCTGCGCACCACGTTGCGCGAGAATGCCTCGAGGTCGTGCACATCGCGGGTCAGAACCCTTGCGAGGTGCGCCCCGGCGAGCACCACGGCGGTGAAGAGCAGCAGGGCGATGACGAGCACCGGCAGGTATTTCGCGGGGAGCGCCTGCATCGAGCCACGGTCGAGCGCGGGCCCGGTCACCCGAAAGTGCAACGGCTGGAAGATCGCGGGAACAGGCACGTCGATGCTGGCGGCATCATCCGGCGCACCGCTCGTCGGGTGCGGCCCCCAGTCGAGGCGCATCGACTGGCCGAGGTGAAGATCCGAGAGCGCGATCTTGTACAACAGGCCGCCCTCCGGTGACTTGGTCCGATCATAGGTGAGCGGCTGCATGGCCGCGAGCTCGTGACCCGCGCCGGCCGGGAAGATCTTGGCGACTGCCTGGCCGCCCTCGAGCTCGTGGCGCATCCATGCGAGCTGCTCGGCAGTGAATCGTGCGGTGCCGTTGCTGCTGATTTCCTTGCCTTCGAAATCGGTGAACAGTACCTGCACCGGAATGCCGTTGACCTGCCGGATTCCTGCAAGGAATGGCGTGAGATACGTATCGCGCCCTGCGCTATCGACGACACCGGTGGCCAGAATCGTGCTACTCGCAACCTCCGACATGCGCGTTGCGAGCGCACGCAGGTCGTTGGCGGAAGCCGTCGCGTAGAACTCGACTTCGCGGGCTGCGAGACGGTGCAACGCGTCTTCGTGCTGGCGGTTGATCAGCCACGATGACGTAACGGAAATCACCAGAAGCGCACCCGCGGCGAGCCCCGCCGCGGCAAGCGCAAATCTTCTCGCTAGCCCGGCGGGCAGCAGGCGGGTGCGCGTCATGTCAGCTGATGGCGCGCGGCCGCTCGATTACCCAAGAGCATGGGCCGCTTTCGGGGGCCGTGCGGCGGCGCCCAGGCCACGGACCGACCCGCTCACGGCGAGGCGAGCGAAGCGAGTTCGGGGAGTCATCCTAGCGCTCGGATGGAACGAGCACGCCGTCTGAACGGTAGCGCGCCATCAGGAGCTCGCGCTCGGTCAATGCTTCGTGACGCGTGCCGGTAAAGGGAGCCGGGTAGCGACGAACGAGCCCGTCGTAGTTGCGAACCTTCTCCAGCGTATCGCGCACGGCGGCGCGCTCCGTGGTGCCCGCCAGAGCGATGGCGCGCGCGAGGATGTGCGTCATGTCATAGGCGTGCGCCACGCCGACTGGACTTTCAATCTTGTCGATGTGGTCGATGCCAAGCTTGCGCGCACCGGCCATGAAGCGATCCAGCCCTGCCTTTCGCGCATTGAAGAAGCTGAAGGTCTGAATCACCGAAAAGTCGACTTCCTTGAGTGCTGGCCCCGCCGCCTGTACGAACCGCCCGCCGGTCACGCCCCAATGGCTGATGATGGGCACACGCTGTTGTGCGGGCAACGACGCGACCTCGCGAACGAGGAGCGCGGCCTCGTCGTCGTTCGCCACCAGCAACACCGCCTGCGCACCCGCACCAGTGAGCGTGAGGTACTTGTCGACCAGGCTTTTCTCGGTCCAGTTGTACCAGGCCGTCGCCATCACGCGCGGCGCAGCATGACCGGCGGCGTACTTGTCGACGGCAGCCTGGTTGCTGCGACCCCACGACGTGTTGGTGTACAGCAGACCTACCTTGTCGAGGCCGCGCCGTCGCGCGTTGTCGAGCATGAAGGGCATCGCGAGGCTGTCGCGCAGCGAAAGCCGGAACACGTAATTGGGCTGGGTGCCGTTGTCGACGATCGAATCGGCCGCGGACCACACCGCGAGGAACGGCATCTTCGCAGCCTTCAATGCGGGCAGCTCCTCGATCACCACCGGACTGAACCGCGCGCCATACACCGCGACAAGCTCGGGCATCGCGGCGAATTCTGCGATGTTGCGTATCCCGCGCGCCGGAATGGACCGGTGATCCTTCTTGACGATCTCGAAGGGTCGCCCCAGCACGCCGCCTGCGTCGTTGATTTGCTGCACAGCGATCCGCACGCCGAGTTCCACGGCCTGCGCTGACGTGCTGTTCTCGAGTCCGAATTCGCCGTCGATGCCCACGAGGATCGGTTTCGCCTGTTGGGCGAGTGCCGCAGCGGCGGCGCAATACGCGATCGTCAGAAACAGCGCGCGCAAGATATGCATGGAGAGGCCCAGTCTGTTGTCTGTCGCTGCCGTCGATGTTCGGCCGCGAGGAAAACCGGATCCGTGCCGCCGACCCGCGACAGCCTACGCGAAAGGGGCCGGGGCCGCTTCAGGCATTGAGTTACCGCGAGGTAGCGGCATGCATCGGGCGGGTGCAAATGTACCGTATCCGAGGACGGGTTCTCAAGCTCCCCTGCATCACGAATTCCGGAGCCCATCGAGTTGCAACGCAATTCATCACCCGAATGGCCAAATCATGCGGCACAGGTCAGTTCAAATGACAGGCTTCATCTCGATTGTCAATCCTGCACCCTGCCTCCATACTCGACCTCTTTCCGAAAACCCGGACTCTGCATGTCCTTCGCCCTGCAAATCTGCGGACTGTCCAAGACCTACGCCAATGGCGTGCAGGCGCTGGACGACGTTTCGCTGACCATCGGCCCCGGCATGTACGGCCTCTTGGGTCCAAATGGCGCGGGCAAGTCGACGCTGATGCGCACCATCGCCACACTGCAGGAGGCCGATACCGGCAGCGCGCGGCTGGGTGCCATCGACGTGCTGCGCGACAAGGATGCGGTGCGCAGGATTCTGGGTTATCTGCCGCAGGATTTCGGCGTCTACCCGAAAGTTTCCGCGGAGACGTTGCTCGACCATCTGGCACGCCTCAAGGGGTTGAATGATCACGCCACGCGGCGCGATGTCGTGGCTACGCTCCTCAAGCAGACCAATCTGTATGAGGTGCGCAACAAGGCGCTGGGCAGCTTCTCCGGAGGCATGCGCCAGCGCTTCGGCATTGCGCAGGCCCTGTTGGGCAACCCCAAGCTCATCATGGTGGATGAACCGACGGCCGGTCTCGATCCCGAGGAACGCGTGCGTTTCCACAACCTGCTGGCGGACATCGGCGACGATGTGATCGTGATCCTGTCGACGCATATCGTCTCGGACGTGAGCGACCTGTGCGGGCAGATGGCCATCATCAACAAGGGCCGCGTTCTGCTCGCAGGGGCGCCGCAGTCTTTGACGGCACAGCTCGAAAATCGTGTCTGGCAGAAGGCGATTGCGCGCAGTGATCTCGATGCGGTGAAACATGAGCTGCCGGTGATTTCGACGCGACTCGTTGCGGGCAGGACGCTGATCAACGTCGTCAGCGATGGCGCTCCAGGGGCGGGTTTCGCAGCGGTGCCGGCGACGCTGGAAGACGTCTATTTCGCCGCCATCTCCGGACGCCTGCACGGCACCCCTGAACCGAGCGCCGAAGCGTCCGCGGCGTCGCAGTTCGCTTGATGCGAAACCCTAACACCTTGGTCGCTGGCGTTGACGCGACGGCCCGATCCGCGACCTGTGGCGTGGCACAAACCTGATGGGTAACGCGTTCACGATCGCCGGCTTCGAGGTCAGGACCC
This sequence comes from Pseudomonadota bacterium, assembly GCA_030946875.1. Lineage (GTDB taxonomy): Bacteria > Pseudomonadota > Gammaproteobacteria > Burkholderiales > Casimicrobiaceae > CAIWHR01. The sequence goes on from JALYXY010000103.1 coordinate 9,498, forward strand.
GGCTCAGGCAAGTTTCCACGTGGGTGTATTTCGCAGTCTACTTTGCGCTGGCGATGTTTTGGATCGCAGCCGCCGGCGGAGTGGTTCCGCACGCGATCATCGCTTTCGGCAGCGGCAAGGTGTGGATCAATTCACCCTATGCCATTGCGCAGACCGTGTCGTTTCTGGGCATGTTCGGGCTATCGGTCATCGCGGCGATCATGGGCCGCGCCGTGCAGCAGGACTTCGAATACCGCGTCGAGCATTTTTTCTTCACCGCGCCGATTGCGAAGTGGGAGTATCTGGCGGGCCGATTTGCCGGCGCCGTGCTCGTCCTGCTCATCATCCTGTCGAGCATTGCGCTCGGCGCGCTCGCGGGCCTTCTGCTGCCCGGTCTCGACCCTGACCGCGTCGGTCCCGTTCGGCCGCTTGCGTACATCCTGCCGTATTTCACCGTGCTGCTGCCCAATCTCATTGTGCTGGGCGGGATGTTCTTCTGCCTGGCAGCGCTGACTCGGGTCATGCTCCCGGTCTACGTCAGCAGTGTCGTGTTCCTGATCGGATATCTCACCGCGCAAGGCGTGTTGCGTGACATGACCAACAAGACGCTGGCGTCCATGCTTGACCCGTTCGGCGTCGTTGCCACGTCACAACTGACGGCGTACTGGTCGATCAGCGAGCGCAACCTGCGCCTGGTGCCGCTCGAAGGTGTTCTGCTGGCCAACCGCGCACTTTGGCTGGCGATCGCCATCGTGATCATCGGCACGGCACTGTGGCGCTTTCAGATGGCGACCTCCGGCACTCGCGGCCCCCGGCGCACCAGAGTGCTCGACGTGGCGCCCGCCGATGTAGTCATGGTGCACGCACCACGCGTCACTCCCGATGCCGTCAGGGGGTGGCGGCTCCTCCCACGCATGGTGTGGCTCAACTTCCGCGAAACCGTCAAGAACGTTTACTTCGGCGTCATCGTGTTTTCGGGCGTGCTGTTTCTGATCACGACCAGCTCGACCGGCGGTGACATCTTCGGAACCAGCACGTGGCCCGTGACCTGGCAGATGCTGGAGTTGCTATCGGGAACGTTTTCGGTGTTTGCCCTGGTGATCATCACGTTCTATGCCGGCGAGCTCGCCTGGCGTGAGCGTGAGAACCGGCTGGACCAGATTCACGACGCGCTGCCGATACCGACGTGGCTGCCGTTTACGGCCAAGCTCCTGGCGCTCATGCTCGTTCCCGTGGTGCTGCAGGTGATTCTGTTGCTTTGCGGCCTTGGCATCCAAACGGCAAAGGGCTACCACCACTACGAGGTCGGGCTTTACCTGAAGGGCCTGTTCGGGATCGAACTGATCGACTACTGGCTCATCTGCGTGCTGGCGATGACAGTGCATTCACTGGTGAACCAAAAGTACCTTGGGCACTTCACCATGATCGTGTACTTCATCGTCATGAGCTTCTCGAGCCTGTTCGGCTTCGAGCACCACTTGTACAAGTACGGCTTCATCCCGCCGTTCGTGTACTCCGACATGAACGGGTTCGGCCACTTTCTGCTGCGGGTACGCGCGTTTCAGGCGTACTGGGCCTCCGCAGCGCTGCTCCTGGCCGTAGCGGCGTATGTCTTCTGGGTGCGCGGCGCGGCCGCGGATTGGCGTAGCCGCCTCGTCATTGCCCGCCGCCGCTTTACACGGCCGGTCGCGTTGCTGTCCGGCGCCGCCGCGATGGCCATGGCTGGGTTCGGCGCCTTCATCTTCTACAACACCAATATCCTCAACCATTACACAACGGCGGACGACAAACTGACGCGCCAGGCGGATTACGAGAAAAAATACAAGGTGTTGGCCCCCGATCCGCAGCCGACGATCACTGCGGTCAAGCTGACAGTGGATCTCTATCCGAGCGAGCGACAGGTGCGGATGCGCGGAATGTATGCGCTCCTGAACAAGACCGACAAGCCGATCAGTGTCATCCATCTGCTGTTCGCGGAGGGTGAGCGCCTGAAGGTCAACAAGCTGGGGTTCGGCGTGCCTGCGGAGCTCACGTTGAATGACATGCCAATTGGTATTCGCAGCTACAAGCTTGCCTCGCCGCTGTCACCCGGTGGCACGACGGAGCTGAGCTTCGATCTTGCAACGGGAGCCCACGGCTTCACCAACACGGGCGCCTTCACCGACGTCGAATACAACGGCTCCTTCGTCAACGGCAAGCTCCTGCTGCCCGTGATCGGATATCAGACACGAGGCGAGATTACGGCCGACCGTGAGCGGAAGAAATTCGGGCTTGCTCCGAGTGAAAGGGCGCGCGACCGTGACGATCCCGCGGGCCTGGCCGAAAACGACCTGTCGCCCGACGCCGATTTCATCGCCTTCGAAACCACTGTCAGCACCGAGGAGGACCAGTTCGCCATTGCCCCAGGCTATCTGCAGAACGAATGGGTGGAGGAGGGCCGCCGCTATTTCAACTACAAGATGGACAGCCCGATCCTCAACTTCTTCGCCTTTCAGTCGGGTCGGTACGCCCTGAAAAAGGATCGCTGGAACAACGTGGCCATCGAGGTCTATTACCAGCCGGGGCACGAGTACAACCTCGACCGGATGATCGCCGCAACAAAGTCCGGGCTCGCTTACTTCACGGACAATTTCGGGGCATACCAGCACCGGCAGTTCCGCATCATCGAGTTTCCGCGCTATCAGGTGTTCGCGCAGTCGTTTCCCAACACGATCCCGTTTTCCGAAGGCATCGGCTTCATTGCTCGAGTGCGGGAGGGAGAAAAGGACGATGTCGACTATCCGTACTACGTGACCGCGCATGAGCTGGCCCACCAGTGGTGGGGACATCAAGTGGCGGCCGGCAACGTACAGGGCGACACGATGCTGGTCGAAACGCTGGCCCAGTACTCAGCGCTCATGGTGATGAAGCACAAGTACGGCGAAGCAAAGATGCAGAAGTTCCTGCAATATGAGCTCGACCGCTACCTTCTCGGCCGCAGCGCGGAGCAGAAAAAAGAGCTGCCGCTGTCGCGCGTCGAGAACCAGCCGTACATCCACTACCGCAAGGGAAGTGTGGTGATGTACGCGCTGCAGGATTACATCGGCGAGGACAATCTCAATCGCGCGATCCGCGCGTTTCGGGACGAGCACGCATTCAAGGGCCCTCCTTATCCCAATACGACGCAGCTCCTGTCGCACATCCGTGCCGTCACGCCGGCGCAGTTGCAGTACGTCATCGACGACATGTTCGAGACGATCACGCTCTTCGATAATCGGGCGAAGAGCGCCACGGCGAAATCGCTCTCAGGCGGCCGCTACGAAGTGAACATGAAGGTGACCGCGAACAAGCGCAAGGCGGACCCGCTTGGCAAAGAAAGCGATGCGCCGCTCAACGACTGGATCGACATCGGCGTGCTGGATGCGGACGGCAATGCGTTGTTTCTCGAGAAAAGGAAAATCGAGCGGGAGGAGACGGAGTTCACGGTGATCGTGAACAAAAAGCCGGTTCGTGCCGGAATCGACCCATTCAACAAATTGATCGATCGGCGGCCCAAAGACAATACGATCGCAGTCGAGTTGAATTAGCGAGGCTCTGGATTTTGCTGCCGAATGCCTGTTTCTCAGTACGGATTCATTTGGTCTGCCAACCCTTGCCGCCAATCTTGAAGTGTTCCACGGCAAGGCGATCTACACGCAGCGCCACCAAACCTTGGTTGGGGTTCGCTGCGGTCCGCGCTGCCCGCGCTGCCCGCGCTTCGTACGGCGGTGGCAAGCGCCGACGCAGAGAGTTCGGCGGCATCGGAGTCGAGAATGGGGTTCTTTCCTCGACGCTCGTCTCGGGCGACACGATCCCAATCCGTGTTGCTGTCGTTGCATCCGACCTCATGAGCCCTCAACTGCTTACTCGCCTTCCCCATACAACGCTCTCCTTTCGTCGCGGCTGGCGCGACGAAAGCTGATGCACCTGACGATGCCACGCCGCGAGACGTAGATTAAGGCCGGAACGATGATGGTGCCATCCACCTTCACATCGGCAATGTCGACGCGCCTCTTCTCGCCGCCACGAACCGTCACGACGGTAAGCTTGCCTGGAGCCTCGTAGACCAATGGGGCATCGACGAAGTCGAGCCGTGCTTCTCGAGGTTGGCCGAGGCCTTGTGACAAACAAATGATACGCAATTGAGCAGAAGATGACTGGGTCGGCTGAGCTCGTCGACATCCTCCAATTCGCAGGCTATTAGCGAGAGGGATCGCCCGCGCGGTGCAGGACGAGGCGTGCTGCGCAGAGTGCGCCTATCTCATTTGTGCAGGATCGCCGGAAGCCACGAAGACAGCCCGGGCACGAGCGACAGTAGTGCCAGGACTGCGATCTGCGCCCACATGAAGGGCCAAAGCTCCCGCACCATCTTCGTGAGTGGCACGCGCGCGACGATCGAGGTGACGAACAATAGCCCGCCCACTGGCGGCGTAATCATTCCCATTGTAAGGTTCACGATCACCAGGATCGCAAACTGCAGATCATTGACGCCAAGCGCATGGGCGATCGGCGCGAGGATCGGCACCAGAACCACCACTCCGGGGAGTGGCTCGATGAAGATCCCAAAGGCGAGCAAAAACACGTTGACCGCGAACAGGAATGCAAGTGGTGAAAGATGCATCGACACGATCAGCTCGGATAGCTGGTGCGGTACGCGCGACACGGTGAGCACCCATGCAAATGCCCCGGACATGGCGACGATGATCAGCACTGCCGCCGTCATCAAAGCCGAGCGCGACAGGATGCCCGGCAGCATGCGCCATTCGAGCGATCGATAGATCACGCGGCCTGCAAAGAGCGCGTAGAACACCGCAACGACACTGGCTTCGGTGGGCGTGAATGCACCCGAAGCGATGCCACCCAGGATCAAGATGGGCAGGAGCAGTGCGGGGATCGCTCGCCACGTATTGCGCAGATAATCGCGCAGCGAAAGCACCTCGCTGATTCCACGATAGTTCCTCCGCACCGAGATCACGTGATTGATGACCGCAATGCTGACCGCGATCAGGATGCCGGGCACCACCCCGGCCAGCATGAGCGACACGAGATCAATTTCGGGGTAGGCGAGCGCATAGATGATCATGCTGATGGATGGCGGGATGATGGGTCCAAGAATTGACACGGCCGCCGTGAGCGCCGCCGCATACTCGGGGTGATAGCCGCCTTTGCGCATCATGCGGATCATGATGGCGCCGGGACCCGCAGCGTCGGCGAGCGCTGACCCGCTGATGCCTGAGAAGAAGGTGATCGCAAGGATGTTGGTATGGCCCAGGCCACCGCGGAAGCGGCCTACGAACTGCGATGCGAAGCGCAGCAACACCTCGGACAGTGCGCCGCCTGTCATCAGCTCCGCGGTGAGGATGAAGAATGGCACCGCTTCGAGCGCAAACACATCGATCCCGCTGAAGAGGTACTTGGGTAAAGCAATCAGCGGGTAGCCGCCATGCATGACGATCGCTGCCAGCGTGCCGCCACCCAAGGCGAACGCCACGGGCACGCCAATGGCGAGCAGCACGATGCACCCGATAAAAAGAGTCGCGATCACAGCTTGGCGGCGTCAGCGTCGAATTCGGCGTCGCGCATGAACTCGTTCGCGCGAATGTAGGCTGAGCCCATAAGCAGAAGGTGCACGATCATGAGTGCAAAGCCAATGGGCATCGCCAGATACACAAAGCCCACGGGGATCTGCATCACGGGGGTTGTCTGCTGCCACGTTCGGGCGGAGTACACGATGCCGAGCCAGAGCATCACGGCAAAGAAGGCGAGGAGAAGGGCAAAGATCACCCCGCGAACCACGGCGGCACGACGCGGAAGCCGCTCCTGTAGCGTGTCGATGCCAAGGTGACCGCCGTATCGCAGCACCAGTCCGCACCCGATGAAGGTCAGCCAGATCATCACGTAGCGCGACGCTTCCTCGACCCAGATGATGGAACTGCCGGACGCGTAGCGAAGCACCACGTTGGCAAAGACCATGCAGGCCATTGCCGCAAGCAAGCTGATCACTGCGGCACGGTTGCACCACAGAAGCCATCGGTCGAACTGTTGCAACACGGAAGTGCCTCCCCTGCAAGCTTAGGAAGTGGTTGAGCCAAGCGCACGTTGATGTGCGCGATAGTCGAAGGCGCCCTTCTGAAATCACCAACCGCAGCACGATCGCTGCTGCCGGCGTTCGAATTGCACAGATCTACTTATACTGCCTCTTCCCGGGCCAACAAGCGATCGCTGTCCTGGTGCTACATTCGTCGTCGGTGTCCGGTTGATGCTGATCCCTTGGTCCGGACGCTCCCGTGACACGGTGCTGAACTTTCGAATTCCGGCGCTCGTGCTTATACCAGCATAATCGAATCGTCCGTTGCGAATGTTCGAGGGGAAAACACAAATGCAACAAAAATCCTGTCATCCGATGTGTACGCTCGCGCTTGCCTTGTCGATGGCCGCCGCGGCGGCATCCGCCGATGCAGCTTCGGATTGCGCAGGGCTGGTCAACGTGAAGCTTGAAGGGACGACGATCACGTCCGCGTCAGCCGTATCAGGACCCTCGACCATCGGCGGGGCCCGTGTCGGTGTTCCGTTTTGCCGCGTGGAAGGGATCGCGCGGCCTTCGTCCGATTCTGAAATCCGATTCGAAGTGTGGCTGCCGTCGAGCGGCGACAAGTGGACCGGCCGCATGAAAGTCGATGGCACTGGCGGCTATGCCGGTGCGGTTCCCTACGCCTTGCTCGCGCAGGACGTCGGCGACGGATTCGTGACAGCCGGCAGCAACATGGGTCACGACGGCGGCGAGTCGCCCGCATGGACCGTCAATCATCCGGAGAAGGTCAAGGACTGGGGGCTGCGCGCGCATTACTCGGTGGCAACCGCTGCGAAGGCGGTGAGTGCCGCGTACTACGACAAGCCAGTTCGATATTCGTACTTCGAGGGCTGCTCAAACGGTGGACGTCAGGCGATGATGATGGCGCAGAACTATCCGGAGCTCTTCGACGGGATCGTCTCCGGTGCGCCGTCCATGTTCTATCCCGACCTGCTGTTCTGGCTCCTGTGGACGGGCAAACAGCAGATTCCCGAGGCGGGCAAGCCGCCGGTGCTGAGCGACGCGAAGCGGGCGCTGATCACGCGCCGTATCCTCGACAAGTGCGACATCGTCGATGGCCTGGTCGACGGTCAGATTACCGATCCCCGCGCCTGCACGTTCGACATCGATTCGCTCGGGCCCTCCGGCGACAACTCGCTGACCGCTGCCGAGCTGTCGGTGGTCAAGGGGATGTACGGCGGCACGCGGTCCGAATCGGGCGTGCAGCGCTACCCAGGGGCTAAGCTTGGTTCCGAGACCGACTGGATTCCGCTCTTTGCAGACACTGGAGGCTACGGCGCCTTCATCGAGCACTTCGTGTACTCGCGCAATACGCCCAACTTCGACTGGCGCCGGGAGCTCAACTTCTCGAACGTCTACGATGAAGCGAAGGCAAAACTCACTCCGTTCACTGCGGCACCGAGTCCGGATATCACGGCGTTCGTGAGCCGCGGCGGCAAGCTGCTTCACTTTCACGGCTGGAATGACCCGGTTGTGGCGCCGGACGGCTCGATCGACTATCTCTATGCTCTCACGCAATTCGAGCGCTTCCGCAACCTGCAAAAAGCCGAGTTCGATCGCGCAATCGATACGCTCACTCCGCAGGATGTCGCTGCGTCGGCCGAACCCCTGCTCGAAAAGGTGCGCCAATACCATCGGCTCTTCATGGTGCCCGGGATGGGGCACTGCTCGCGGAGCGGCGCCGGTCCGCGCGCGATCGGAGCCGGCGCGATGGAGCCGCC
>JALYXY010000257.1 GCA_030946875.1 Pseudomonadota bacterium
TGCCGCAACTCGATCGGGAAGCGCTCTTCGCGCTGCGCCGCCAGATCGGCATGCTGTTCCAGTTCGGCGCCCTTTTCACCGACATGACAGTCTTCGAGAACATCGCGTTCTCATTGCGCGAGCACACGGAGCTTCCCGAGGAGCTGATCCGCGATCTGGTGCTGATGAAGCTTCATGCCGTGGGGCTCCGCGGTGCGGCGTATCTCAAGCCGTCGGAGCTCTCCGGCGGCATGGCCCGCCGGGTGGCGCTTGCACGCGCGATCGCGCTCGACCCCATGCTCGTCATGTACGACGAGCCTTTCGCGGGGCTCGATCCGATCTCCCTCGGCGTGGTGGGGCAGCTCATCCGGCGGCTCAACAACGCGCTCGGCATCACCTCGGTGGTGGTCACCCACGACGTCTACGAGTCGCTCAAGATCGTCGATTACCTCTACTTCGTCTCCGAGGGGCGCATCGTGGCGCAGGGTACGCCGGCCGAGATTCGCGCGTCCCGCGATGCCTATGTGCGGCAGTTCGTCGATGGCGAGGCCGATGGCCCGGTGCCCTTCCATTATCCCGCGGCTGCCTACGCCGAAGACCTCTTCGCCCATGAATAGCGCAAGCGCCATCACGGGTCTTGCGGCACTGCTGCGGCGTGTCGGAGCGGCGACCCTGGGCGCCGTCACGCGGCTCGGCTACGCCACGCGGTTCTTCCTCGCGGTGGTGCGCCACTCGCCCGCGGCGATCAGGCGCGGACGACTCACGCTGCGCGAGATCTACTTCGCCGGCGTGCTGTCGCTCATCATCATCCTCGTGTCCGGCATCTTCGTCGGCATGGTGCTGGCGCTGCAGGGTTACGACGTGCTGATCCGTTACGGCGCCGATGAATCACTCGGCATTTTGGTCGCGCTCTCACTGGTGCGTGAGCTCGGTCCGGTTGTGGCGGGGCTCCTATTCGCGAGCCGTGCGGGAAGCGCGATTACTGCCGAGATCGGCCTCATGAAAGCCACGGAGCAGCTCTCGGCGATGGAGATGATGGCCGTCGATCCGATGGCGCGCGTGGTGGCGCCTCGGTTCTGGGGAGGCATGATCGCAATGCCGCTCCTCGCCGCGCTCTTCTCGACCCTCGGTATCTTTGGTGCGTATCTCGTCGGTGTGAAGCTCATCGGCATCGATTCCGGGGCGTTCTGGGGCAACATGCGCGCAGGCGTGGACTTTCGCTTCGACGTGCTCAACGGCATCATCAAAAGCGTGGTGTTCGGGTTCGCGGTCAGCATGATCGCGGTGTTCGAGGGCTACAACGCGAAGCCGACCGCGGAAGGCGTGTCGAGCGCCACCACGCGCACGGTCGTCGCATCGTCCCTCACCATCCTTGCACTGGATTTCGTGCTCACCGTCTTCATGTTTCGCGGACTCGGCGTATGAATCGTTCGACAATTGATCTCTGGGTTGGCATCTTCGTCACCATCGGCATCGGCGCCGTCATCTTTCTCGCGCTCAAGGTCGGCAACCTCACATCCGTGTCCTCCTCCCCCGGTTATCGGCTGGAAGCGAACTTCGAGAACATCGGGGGTCTCAAGCTGCGGGCGCCGGTGAAGGCTGCTGGCGTCACGGTCGGCAGGGTGGAGGCGATCCGGCTGGACCGCACGACCTATCAAGCACTCGTCACGATGCACATCGAGCAGGGCTACCAGTTCACCAGCGATACGATTGCCTCCATCCTCACCTCGGGCCTCCTGGGAGACGTGTACGTGGGACTCGACGCGGGCGGCGACACCAAGATGCTCGCCGACGGCGGGCGGATCGCAAAGACACAATCCGCGGTCGTGCTGGAGAAGCTGATCGGACAGTTCATGTTTTCCAAAGCCGCGGAGACGCCGAAATGATCCCACTGCACTCGCTCCGCAACGCTGTCGGCCTGTGCCTGTCAGTCCTCGTGCTGGCAGGGTGTGCCGCGGCCCCGGCGCGAACGGCGTCGGCGATCGACCCGTGGGAGCCGATGAATCGCGGCCTCTATCAGGTGCACGAGACTGTCGACAAGGTCATCCTGAAGCCGGCGGTAAACGTTTATACGACCGTGACTCCGCAACTCGTGCGCAGAGGCGTATCCAATTTCTTCAACAACATCGAGGATGCGTTCTCCGCGGTCAACGGCGTGCTGCAGGGCAAGCCCCAGAAGGCCGGTGATGATCTCGGGCGCGTGCTCACCAACACCATGTTCGGCCTGGGCGGCCTCATCGACGTCGCCTCGGGCGCCGGTATCGAGCGCGGCAACGAGGATTTCGGTCAGACGCTCGCGGTGTGGGGTGTCGCCCAGGGTCCTTACCTGTTCATTCCGGTGCTCGGGCCGTCGACGGTGCGTGATGCCTCGGGCTCAGCAGTGCGGCTGTATTTCGGCCCCACGGGCGAGATCCACGACGTCGCGGCACGCAACGTCGTGTACGGGCTCGGAGTCGTCGATGCACGCTATCAGGCAGGCGACGCGCTCGACGTTGTGAACGCCGCCGCACTGGACCGCTACACGTTCATCCGCAACGCCTATCTCCAGCGGCGGCGGTATCTCATCTATGACGGCAAGGTGCCGGCAGAAGCAGACGACGACAAGGACAAGGAAAAGCCATGAAGTACATGACTCTGGCACTGCGATCGTGGTTGTTCATCGCGATCGCGCTATTCGCAGGCACGGCCTTCTCGCAGGAGGCACCGGACGCGCTCGTCAAGCGCGTGTCGGAGGATGTGCTGCAGACCATCAAGAGCGACCCGCTGATCCAGCAGGGCAATCAGGCACGCATTCGCGAAGTGATCGAGACCAAGCTTCTGCCCAATTTCGATTTCGAGCGCATGACGGCACTCGCGGTGGGCCGCAGCTGGCGTACTGCCACACCCGAGCAGCAAAAGCGCCTGGTGGAGGAGTTCCGCACCCTCCTGGTTCGCACTTACTCGGGTGCGCTCAATCAATTTCGCAACGAAGCCGTTGATTACAAGCCGCTGCGGATGAATCCATCCGATACCGAGGTGGTCGTGCGCACGGCCGTGATGAAGTCCGGAGGCTCGCCGATTCCGATGGACTACAGCATGCAAAAGACTGCGTCGGGCTGGAAGGCGAACGACGTGGTGGTCGGCGGGGTCAGCCTGGTCACCACCTATCGCGATGAATTCAACGCTACCGTGCAGTCGTCAGGCATCGACGGCCTCATCAAGACGCTTGCCGACAAGAACCGCAGCGTCGCCAGATGACCGGCAGGTCGGCACCCGAACGCCCGACGTCGACTGACGCAGGCGCCCGTTCTGCCGAGGGGAGCGGGTCGACGCAAAGCACCGGCGCTGCACTCGCAACGACCCGCGGTGCAGGCGCGGTCGACGGATTTCGCGCCGATTCCACGGGCGAACGCTGGGTGTGTGGCGGTCCCATCACGGTCGAGAACGCCGGGCCGGTGCTCGAGGCGTCGCGCACGCTGGCGTTACCGCGCAGCGGCATCGTCGATTGCGATGCGCTGCACCCCGTCGACTCCTCGGCCGTCGCCGTGCTGCTTGCCTTGAAGCGGCGCGCGCTCGAGGAAAAGGTTGCGCTCTCGTTCGTGAACATCACGCCGTCGTTGCATACGCTCTCCGACCTGTACGGTGTCGAGGAACTGCTTGTCTCCTGAGCAACGCTGACACGACATGCGCGCTGCAGTCGAAGCTGTTCGCGTCGCGCGCCGCTTCGGCCGGGTCCAGGCGCTCGACGGCGTCGATCTCACGGTCAACGAGGGCGAGTTCTTCGGCCTGCTCGGCCCGAACGGCGCCGGCAAGACGACGCTCATCTCCATACTTGCGGGCCTGACCCTCGCCGATTCGGGCAGCGTGCGCATCCTCGGCCACGACGTGGTCACCGAATATCGGGCCGCGCGGCGCGCGCTCGGAGTGGTTCCGCAGGAGCTCGTGTTCGACCCTTTTTTCACGGTTCGCGAAACGCTGCGCATTCAGGCCGGTTACTTCGGTTTGCGACGCGCGGACGCGTGGATCGACGAGATCCTGGCTCACCTCGATCTCACGGGAAAGGCGGACGCCAACATGCGTTCGCTCTCGGGCGGCATGAAGCGCCGCGTGCTGGTCGGCCAGGCGCTCGTGCACAAGCCGCCGGTGATCGTGCTCGACGAGCCGACGGCAGGCGTCGACGTCGAGCTTCGGCAAAGCCTCTGGGGCTTCATCCGCAAGCTCAATCGCGATGGGCACACGATCATCCTGACCACGCATTACCTCGAGGAAGCGGAGGCGCTGTGCGGGCGCATCGCCATGCTCAAGGCGGGCCGCATCGTTGCACTCGACACCAAGCAGAACCTGCTGTCGCAGTTCGCGGGGCTGACGGTTCGTCTCATTGCGGACCGGGTGCCCGCAGCGTGGCAGTCACGTGTGCTGCGACGCGACGGTGAGATCTTCTTTCTGGGGCTGGATCGCTATGCCGATCTCGAAGGGCTGCTCGCGAGCCTGAGGGTCGAGGCGATCGACATCCGCGAGCTCGCGCTCGCAGAGACCGACCTCGAGCAGGTGTTCCTGCGCATCATGAGCGGCGCCGGCGCGCCGGGGGAAGCCGCGTGCGGCCAGCTGCAGATGGCGGGCGCGTCATGAGCCTGGCCGACGCCACGGCATACGGTCCCGGGTGGCCGACGCTCCTCTACAAGGAGCTGCTGCGCTTCTGGAAGGTATCGTTTCAGACCATCGCGGCACCGGTGCTCACGTCGCTCATGTATCTCCTCATCTTCTCGCACGTGCTCGAGTCCCGCGTCTCGGTGTACGGCGGACAGGTGCGGTATACGGCCTTCCTCGTCCCCGGCCTCGTGATGATGTCCGTGCTGCAGAACAGCTTCGCCAACAGCTCCTCGTCGGTCATTCAGTCGAAGGTCACCGGCAACATGATCTTCGTGCTGCTGCCTCCGCTGTCTCCGGTCGACCTCTTCATCGCGTACGTAGTGGGCGCCATGACGCGCGGCCTGGTCGTCGGAATGGGCGTTTTCCTCGTGACCCTGCTTTTCGTGCCGGAACTCCTGTCGATGCCGCATCCGCTGTGGGCGCTCTCGTTCGCGCTCCTCGGCAGCGCCATTCTCGGAACGCTGGGTTTGATCGCCGGGATCTGGGCGGACAAGTTCGATCAGCTCGCGGCATTCCAGAATTTCGTCATCGTGCCGCTGACGTTTCTGTCGGGTGTGTTCTACTCCATCCATTCGCTGCCGCCGCTATGGCAGCAGGTCTCGCACTTCAATCCCTTCTTCTATATGATCGACGGCTTCCGCTACGGTTTTTTCGGAGTTTCCGACGTCGCGCCTTCGATTTCGCTCGGGATCGTGGGCCTCTGCGCCGTCGCGCTCGCGCTGATCGCTCTCAACCTTCTTCGGCGTGGCTGGAAGCTGCGGCACTGAACCGCCGCCGCATTCGCATTCAACCGGTGCCCTCATGGTGACTCCCGATTCCATCGAGCATTCCATTGCCGCGGGGCTCCTATGCGATCACCTCGAGGTCGAGGGTGATGGCCATCATTTCCGCGCAGTCATCGTGAGCGCGGCGTTTGCCGGTCTCACCAAGGTGCGCCAGCATCAACTCGTGTATGCCGCCCTCGGAGATCGCATGCGCGAGGAGATTCACGCCCTCTCGATGACCACGCTCACGCCGGCACAATGGCGTGACTCGCTGGCGAACAAGTAGCCGCAAGGTCGTTCGTTGGACAAGCTTCTGATCACCGGCGGGCGAGCGCTGCACGGGGAGGTTCGCGTCTCCGGAGCCAAGAACGCGGCCTTGCCGATCCTCTGCGCGTCCCTTCTCACGCGCGAGCCCCTGACACTCGGCAACGTACCGCGGCTGAACGACGTCCGCACCATGCAGGCGCTGCTCTCGCAAATGGGCGTGCGCATCGAATCACCCGCGCCCACCGAGATGACGCTGCAGGCGCGCGACATCGACTGGCCGCTCGCGCCCTACGAGCTCGTGAAGACCATGCGGGCGTCGATCCTCGCGCTCGGGCCGCTGCTTGCCCGGAGCGGAGAGGCGCGCGTCTCCATGCCGGGCGGCTGCGCCATCGGGCTTCGACCGGTCGATCAGCATGTGCGCGGCCTGGAGGCGATGGGTGCGACGTTCGACTTCGAGCACGGCTACATCAACGCGCGCGCCACGCGCTTGCACGGTGCGACGGTGCGCTTCGACATGGTCACCGTCACGGGCACGGAAAATCTGCTCATGGCCGCCTCGCTCGCTGAAGGCATCACCGTGCTCGAGAATGCCGCGATGGAGCCCGAGGTCGTGGACCTTGCGCGCTGTCTCGTCGCCATGGGTGCGCGGATCTCGGGCGCAGGCACGTCGCGCATCGAGATCGAGGGGGTGCCCGCGCTGTTCGCGGCCACGCACCGCGTCATGCCGGACCGCATCGAGACCGGCACCTTCCTTGCTGCGGTGAGCGCAACCGGCGGCGATGTTCTGCTGCGCGGGGCGAGTGCAGGCACGCTCGAGGCGGTGATCGAGCCCTTGCGCGCTGCAGGCGCTGACATCACGGCAGCTGACGGCGATCTTCGCGTGCGGCGAAATGCGGAGCTCAATGCCGTCGTGCTCACCACCGAGCCATACCCGGGATTTCCGACCGACATGCAGGCGCAGATGATGGCGCTGGCGGCGCGCGCGAACGGCACGACCCTGATCACCGAGACCATCTTCGAGAACCGCATGATGCATGTGCAGGAGCTTCGGCGTCTCGGAGCCGACATCGACGTGGAGGGCAACACGGCACGCGTGCGGGGCGTGGAGAAGCTGACCGGCGCCAATGTCATGGCGACCGATCTTCGCGCCTCCGCCTGCCTCGTGATCGCCGGCCTCATCGCCGAGGGGGACACTCTCATCGATCGCATCTACCACCTCGATCGTGGCTACGAGCGCATCGAGGACAAGCTGTCCGGCCTGGGTGCAGCCATCACGCGCATGAGCTGATGCCGCAATGACGGACCTCAGCGCATCGCCGCTCGGACACCCGAGCGCCTATGGCGGTGTGTACGATCCATCGCTTCTCTTCCCGGTCGATCGTGCGCCTCTGCGCGAGCGCATCGGAATTGCCGGCGCGCTGCCGTTCTTCGGCCACGACGTGTGGAATGCCTACGAGCTTTCGTGGCTCGACACGCGGGGAAAGCCCTCGATTGCGATCGCCACTTTTGTGGTTCCGGCAAGCTCGCCGTGCATCGTCGAATCGAAGTCCATGAAGCTCTACGCAACGGCTTTCAACCAGACCCGCTTCGCGAGCGCCGGTGAAGTCCGCGACACCATCGCGCGTGACCTGTCGGCCGCAACACGATCCGATGTGGCGGTGGAGCTCGTCGGGCCCGAGGCTTTCGCGTCGTTGTCGCTCGCGGAGCCTCGAGGTGTGTGTCTCGACGATCTGCCGGTCGCGGTCGACGAGTACCAATATGACGCCAACCTGCTGCTCGCCACGTCCGCGGTGGGCCGCGAGAGGTTCTACACCCGCTTGTTCAGGTCACTGTGCCCGGTCACCGGTCAGCCTGACTACGGCACGGTGATGATCTCGCAATGCGGAGTGACGCTCGACCGTTGCGCCCTTCTTCGTTACCTCGTGTCGTTCCGCAACGAACCGGGCTTTCACGAGCACTGCGTCGAGACGATCTTCATCGATCTTCTGCGGCGTTTCGCGCCCGACGAGCTGCACGTGGAGGCGCGATTCACCCGGCGCGGCGGCATCGATATCAACCCGTACCGAAGCACCCACGAGGGCGCTCGCGCCACGAATCTGCGCACGGCGCGCCAGTGACGGTCGAAGAGGCCATCGCTCGCCCGCCGCCGGCCGCCATTGCGCTGCGGGCGGCCGCGATCAGCTTCGTCGATGACCCGTTCGCGGTTCCCGGTGAGGCCGCTCTGCGCTACGAAAGCGATGCGCTCGTCGTGATCCGCGACGGGCGCATCGCCGCGTTCGGCGCTGCATCGGAGCTCCTCGACGATCTCGATCCCGGGATCCCGGTGACGCGTTACGAGAACGCGCTCATGATGCCCGGCTTCATCGATGCTCACGTGCACTACCCTCAGCTGCCGATGATCGGCGTCTTCGGCCGCACCCTGCTCGACTGGCTCCAGCATCACACCTTTCACATCGAGCAGCATTTCGGCGACGCGACCTTTGCCCGCCTCACGGCAGAGGTGTTCCTCGATGAGTGTCTGCGCCAGGGCGTCACCACGGCGATGGTGTATTGCACGGTGCATGCGGCCTCGGTGGATGCGTTTTTCGCGGCAGCGGAGGCGCGCGGCCTCCGCATGATCGCCGGCAAGGTGCTGATGGATCGCCATGCGCCTGAGCCGCTCCTCGAGACCGCGCAGCAAGGCTACGACGCGACGCGGGCCCTGATCGCTCGATGGCATGGGCGCGATCGGCTGCTCTATGCCGTGACGCCTCGCTTCGCGCCGACCTCGAGTCCCGCACAGCTCGAAGGCGCGGGTGCAATCCTGCGCGAGCACCCCAACGTCTACCTGCAGACCCATCTTGCGGAAACGGTCGAGGAAATCGCCTGGGTACGCGAGCTCTATCCCGATTGCGCCGATTACCTCGAGGTGTACGAGCGGCATGGGCTCGTCGGTCGGAGGAGTGTCTTCGGCCACGGCATCCACCTCGAGGAGGACGCGTGGTGCCGATTACGCGACGCGCAGGCAACGATCGCCCACTGTCCCACGTCCAACAACTTCCTCGGGAGCGGCCACTTTCGCATTGCCATGGCCAAGCGGCCCGAGCGGCCGGTCCACGTGGCGCTCGCGAGCGATGTGGGCGGCGGAACGACCCTGTCCATGCTCGCGACCATGAACGAGGCGTACAAGGTGGCGCGGCACACCGGTGCGATCCTCAGCCCCATCCAAGCGCTGTGGCTTGCGAGCGCCGGCGCTGCCCGCGCGCTCGATCTCGCGGACGCGATCGGATCGCTCGAGACCGGCCACGAAGCCGACGTGGTCGTGCTCGACCTCTCACCCACGCCGCTCATCGCGTACCGGATGGGATTCTGCAACACGATCGAGGATGCACTCGGGGTCTTGATGATGCTCGGCGACGATCGCGCCATACGCGCCACGTACGTCGGCGGAAGGCTCGCTCATTGCCGTCAGGGAAATGCCGGGTAGGTCAGTACCCGCCCGGCCGGTAAGATACGTGCTTCCTCCGGCACCGATTGCACTGTCTTGACCACGCTCACACTGGCCCTTTCCAAGGGTCGCATCCTCGACGAGACCCTTCCGCTGCTGACGGCGTGCGGGCTCGCGCCTGCGGAGGATCCGGAGCGCTCGCGCAAGCTCATCATTTCGACCGCCAATCCAGCCGTCGCCCTCCTCATCGTGAGGGCTTCGGATGTTCCGACGTACGTCGAGCACGGCGCGGCTGATCTTGGCATCGCCGGCAAGGACGTGTTGCTCGAGCATGGCGGTGAAGGGCTCTATCAGCCGCTCGACCTCGAGATCGGCCGATGCCGCATGGTGGTCGCGACCCGCCGCGGGTTCGACTGGGCGCGTTCGGTGCAGCGTGGGGCGCGCATGCGGGTGGCCACGAAATATGTTGCCGTCGCACGCGAGCATTTCGCCGCGAAAGGTATGCATGTCGATCTGATCAAGCTCTACGGATCGATGGAGCTCGCCCCGCTCACCGGACTCGCAGAGGCGATCGTGGATCTCGTGAGCAGCGGCAACACCCTCAAAGCCAATGACCTCGTCGCTGTCGAGGAGATCATGCCGATTTCCGCGCGTCTCGTGGTCAACCCGGCGGCGCTGAAGCTCAAGCGCACCCTGGTGCAGCCCTTGCTCGAGCGCCTTGGTGCGGCCGTGCTGCAGCAACGCGTCGGCGCCAACGGAACCGAAAGCACCGCCGGGCGCACACCCGCTGGAGTGCAGTCATGAATGCGGGCGGACCTCTGGTGCTGAGGCAACTCGACGCGGACGCACCCGGGTTCGAGCACCAATTCGCGAAGCTCATCGCTTTCGAGGCCGCGCAGGAGCCCCAAATCGACGCGCGGGTTGCGAGCATCGTCGCCGACGTCCGTACGCGCGGCGATGCGGCGGTGCTCGAGTACACCGCACGTTTCGACCGGCTCGAGGCCGGCAGCGTCGCCGCGCTGGAGATCACCGCGCGGGAGATGCAGTCCGCCTACGACGGATTGCCCGCGCATGAGAAAGAAGCGCTGCGCACCGCGGCGACTCGCATCCGCAGCTATCACGAACGGCAGACGCTCGCTTCGTGGTCGTATCGAGATGCCGATGGGAGCGTATTCGGTCAGCAGGTCACGCCGCTCGACCGGGTGGGCCTCTACGTACCCGGCGGCAAGGCCGCTTACCCGTCCTCCGTGCTGATGAACGCGATCCCTGCGCATGTCGCTGGCGTGCGGGAGATCGTGATGGTGGTGCCCACCCCCAATGGGCATCGCAATGCGCTGGTGCTCGCAGCGGCGCACCTCGCGGGCGTGTCGCGGATGTTCACCATCGGCGGCGCCCAGGCGATTGCCGCACTGGCCTACGGTACGGAAACGATTCCCGCCGTCGACAAGATCTGCGGTCCCGGCAATGCGTACGTCGCGGCCGCCAAGCGGCGCGTGTTCGGCAGCGTGGGCATCGACATGGTCGCCGGCGTGTCCGAGATCCTGGTGATTGCAGACGGCACGGCCAACCCTGACTGGGTGGCGATGGACCTCTTCTCCCAGGCCGAGCACGACGAGCTTGCGCAGGCGATCCTGATCACACCCGATGCCGGGTTGCTGGCGGCGGTCGCCGCAAGTGCGCAGCGGCAGATTGCGACGCTGCCGCGGCGCGCGATCATCGCGCAAGCCTTGGCGAACCGTGGTGCGCTCGTGAAAGTGCGTGATCTCGAACAGGCGTGCGAGCTTGCCAATCGCGTCGCGCCCGAGCATCTCGAGCTCGCGGTCCGTGAACCGCGCACGCTCCTTCCCTGCATACGCCACGCCGGCGCCATCTTCCTCGGCCATCACACCTCCGAGGCGCTGGGCGACTACTGTGCAGGTCCCAACCACGTCCTGCCCACGGGGCGCACGGCGCGATTTTCATCGCCGCTCGGGGTGTACGACTTCCAGAAGCGTTCGAGTGTGCTCGATATCGGCGCGGATGCCGCGCGCGTGCTGGGCAGGATCGCGAGCACGCTTGCGCACGGCGAGGGCCTCACTGCACATGCGCGCAGCGCCGAGTATCGCGTTGAAGAAGGCGCTCCGGCGGCAGCGGCCACTCCAGGCGTGCGGGCGCCGTGAACCGCTCCGCCGATGAGCGTGCCGCGTCAGTGGTTCGCCCCGAGATCTTCGCGCTGTCCGCGTACGCTGTCGCAAACCCCGGCGAGCTCGTCAAGCTCGATGCGATGGAGAACCCCTACGGCTTGCCGCAGGCGATGCGCGATCGGATCGCCGCCGCCGTGCGTGATGTACCGATCAACCGCTACCCGGATGGTCACGCCGAGCCGGTACAGCGGGCATTGCGACGCGCGTGCGGCATCGGCGACGATCTCGCGATCCTGCTCGGCAACGGCTCCGACGAGCTGATCCAGATCATCACCTGCGCACTCGCCCGTCCGGGTGCGGTGATGGCCGCGCCCGAGCCCAGCTTCGTCATGTATCGCACCAATGCCCTGCACGCGGGTATGCGCTTCGTCGGCGTCGAGTTGCGGGAGGACTTCTCGCTCGATGCGACCGCATGGCAGCAAGTCCTCGCCCGCGACAAACCCGCTCTCGTCTTCATGGCCTATCCCAACAATCCGACAGCCAATCTCTTTTCGCGGGAAGCCGTGGAGGCGATCATCACGCAGGCGCCTGGTCTCGTAGTGATCGACGAGGCTTATCATGCCTTCGCCGGTGCAACCTTCATCGAGGACATCGGGCGCTTCCCCAATCTCGTCGTGTTGCGGACGCTCTCGAAGCTCGGCATGGCCGGATTGCGACTTGGATACGCGGTGGGCTCCCCCGCGTGGATCAGCCAATTCGACAAGCTGCGCCCGCCCTACAACATCAATGCCCTGACGCAGGCAGTGGTTTCGGTGTTGCTGGGCGACCCCGACGTTTTCGACGCGCAGGCACGCAGCCTGTGCGCGGAGCGGACGCGGGTCATCAGAGAGGTGCGCTCAATGCCCGGGCTGACGGTCTACGACAGCAGTGCCAACTTCATCGTCGTCCGCGTGCCGAATGCGCCACAATGCTTCGAAGGGCTCAAATCCGCAGGCATCCTGGTGAAGAACCTGCACGGCTACCACCCGCGCGTGCAACACTGCCTGCGCGTGACCATCGGCACCACGCAAGAGAACGATCTCTTCCTCGGAGCTCTACGGAAGCTCACATGAACGCATCCACGGCAGCGGCGCGGCGGAGCGCGGCGATCTCGCGCAACACCAAGGAAACGCAGATCACCGTCGAGCTCGATCTCGATGGCACCGGACGCGCCGATCTCGCAACAGGAGTCGGTTTTCTCGACCACATGCTGGACCAGATCGCGCGCCACGCGCTGATCGACCTCAGCGTCAAAGCGGTGGGCGATCTGCACATCGACGCGCACCACACGGTGGAGGACATCGGCATCACGCTCGGCCAGGCGCTCAACCGTGCGCTCGGCGACAAGCGCGGGCTGACCCGCTACGGCCACGCCTACGTGCCGCTCGACGAGGCGCTTTCGCGCGCGGTGGTTGACTTGTCGGGCCGCCCGGGCCTCGAGTTCCATGTCGAATTCACCCGGCCGCTGATCGGCACTTTCGATGTCGATCTCACGCATGAATTCTTCCAGGGTCTGGTCAATCACGCGCTCATCACGGTGCACCTCGACAACCTGCGTGGCGACAACGCGCACCATCAGGCCGAAACCCTGTTCAAGGCATTCGCCCGGGCACTGCGCATGGCCGTCACCCCTGACCTCCGCGCGCAGGACGTCGTGCCCTCGACCAAGGGCGCGCTTTGACACAAAGCCGCAGAGACTCCCGAATCACTTTCGAACGGGCAACGACGCGAGCATGATCGCCGTCGTCGATTACGGAATGGGCAACCTGCGCTCGGTCGCGAAGGCCCTGGCGCATGTGGCGCCCGGGGCGAGCATTGTCATCACCAGTGACGCCGACGTCATCCGGCGCGCTGAGCGTGTCGTGCTGCCGGGGCAGAGTGCGATGCCCGATTGCATGCGCTGCCTCACCGACAGCGGGCTCACCGAAGCCGTGCGCGAGGTCATGCGCGAGCGCCCTTTCCTCGGTATATGTCTCGGCCTCCAGATGTTGTTCGAAGAAAGCGAAGAAGGCCCCACCCGCGGGCTCGGCGTGCTGCGCGGGCGCGTGGTGCGATTTGCGGAGGGGCGCATGCGTGACCCGGAAGGCGAGCGCCTCAAGGTCCCGCACATGGGCTGGAACGTGGTCCGCCAGAGGACCTCACACCCCTTGTGGGCCGGGATTCCGGATGCATCGCGCTTTTACTTCGCCCATAGCTACTATCCCGATCCTGAGGATCCTTCGCTCGTGTCCGGGTCGTCGGACTACCCGGCGCCGTTTACTTGCGCGGTGGCCCGGGCTAATATCTTCGCGACCCAGTTCCATCCCGAGAAAAGTCAGCGCGCTGGACTCCGCCTCCTCGCCAACTTCGTCGCCTGGCAGCCTGACGCCTGAGGCGAACCTCGCTTCGAACCCTCCCGCCGCGCCAGACGCGAATTTCCGGTCCCAGGACCCACTGCCATGCAGATCATTCCTGCCATCGATATCAAGGACGGCCATTGCGTACGCCTGAAGCAGGGCGAGATGCATACCGCCACCGTGTTCTCCGAGGACCCGGCGGCCATGGCGCAGCACTGGCTCGAGCTGGGAGCCGGGCGACTGCACATCGTCGACCTGAATGGCGCGGTGGCCGGGGTGCCGAGGAACGAGCTCGCCATCCGGGAGATCGCGAGCGTGATCGGCGAGGAGATTCCGCTGCAGCTCGGCGGGGGCATCCGTGATCTCGACACCATCGAGCGTTACCTCGACGACGGCATCACCTACGTGGTGATCGGCACTGCCGCCGTGAAGAACCCCGGCTTCCTGCACGACGCGTGCTATGCGTTTCCGGGACACATCGTGGTGGGGTTGGATGCCCGCGAAGGCAAGGTGGCAACCGATGGCTGGTCGAAGATGACCGGCCACGACGTCGTCGACCTCGCACGCAAGTTCCAGGACTACGGTGTCGAAGCGATCATCTATACGGATATCGGGCGCGACGGCATGTTGACCGGCGTCAATGTGGAGGCGACCGTACGTCTCGCGCGCGAGCTGCGGGTCCCGGTGATCGCCTCCGGTGGAATCGCTTCCATCGACGACATCAAGGAGCTCGTGAAGTACGAGAACGATGGCATCATGGGAGCGATCGCCGGACGCGCACTGTACGAAGGTACGCTCGACTTCAAGGCTGCGCTCAAGGCAGCGAAGGGCGAGTAGTTCGCCGCGGCCGTCGGTTCACGGGAGCGCCACGCGCTCTCGCCATCGCACGCTTTCAACGTCTTAGTACCGTGCCGCTCGCCAAAAGAATCATTCCGTGCCTCGACATTGCCGCAGGCAGGGTGGTGAAGGGCATCAATTTCGTGAACCTGCGCGATGCGGGCGACCCGGTCGAGGTCGCACGGCGCTACGA
>JALYXY010000012.1 GCA_030946875.1 Pseudomonadota bacterium
GTGTCGGCGACCACTTCCAGCCCGACGCGCTCGAGCAGCAGTCGCGCCGGCCCGACAAGTTCGGCGTCGTGCATGACGGGCCGCCAAAATCCGAGACTTCGACCACTCGCGCCCTGCACTGCAAGCATGACGTTCTGCAGCGCCGTGAACTCCAGGAACACTGACGTGATCTGGTAGCTCCGCGCAATGCCCCTTTGTACGCGTCGATGGACAGGCTCGAAGGTGACATCGATGTCGCCGAAACGAATCGTTCCCTCATTCGGTATGAGCTCGCCGGAAAGCTGGTTGATGAGGGTCGTCTTGCCGGCGCCGTTGGGGCCGATCACCGCGTGAATCTCACCCTCCCGCAATTCGAGATCGAAATGGTCAGTCG
The DNA here is from genome assembly GCA_030946875.1 of Pseudomonadota bacterium. Taxonomy (GTDB): domain Bacteria; phylum Pseudomonadota; class Gammaproteobacteria; order Burkholderiales; family Casimicrobiaceae; genus CAIWHR01. Next base: position 374 of record JALYXY010000012.1, read on the forward strand.
CCGTCAACCCACCAAATCGCTTGACCAGCCCTTGCACCGTCAGCGCGTTCATCGCCGCGCCTCGTCCCGCTCGACCAGATAGCCGTACAGGCCTTCCTTCAGGAAGATCGCAACGACAATCACCACGATACCGAGGACTCCCATCCAATGGTCGCGCACGAATTCGTCGAGCCGCCACGGCAGTCCAAGCTTGATCGACGAAAGGACCTCTTCGAGCGTCAGCCAGACACCCGCGCCGACGATTGGACCCACGAGTGTTCCAACGCCGCCTAGCACTGCCATGAGCAGAATGTCGCCCGACACCGTCCAATGCAGGTACGAGGGCGACATAAAGCGCGTGAGATTCGCCAGCAGCACGCCGGCCAGCACACAGATGAGCGCCGAGATCACATAGGCTAAGAGCTTGAAGCCGAGCGTCGGAAAACCCATAGCGCGCATCCGCCGCTCGTTAGCCTTGCTGCCGCGAAGCACCATGCCGAAGCGCGCATTAATTAGGTGGAAGAAAAAGAACAGCGTCAACATCAACACGCCATAGATCACGTAGTACAGAACCGTGTTGTTGCCGATGTCGATCACACCAAAATCGCTACGGGAGGCGATTCCATAACCATCGTCTCCGCCGTACTGCTTCAAGCTCACCGTCAGAAAATAGAACATCTGCGCGAAGGCAAGGGTGATCATGATGAACGCCACCCCGCTTGCACGAAGACACACGAGCCCGATCACTGTCGCCAGGATGCATCCGACACCCAGTGCCACCGCAACGTGAGCGTACCCGTTGGTGATGTTATGGAACGACAGGATGCCGACCGCGTACGCGCCAACGCCGATGTAGAGCGCGTGGCCGAAACTCACCATGGCACCGAATCCGAGGATGAGGTTGAGGCCGAGCGCCGCCAACGCGAAGATCATAATGCGCGACACGAGGGTGACGTAGAAAGGCTGCCCGATGAGCGCGGCCAGCACCGGTACCAGCCCGAGGACAACGATGACCGCCCCCGCGACCCACATCCGAGCGGAAAGGCGCGCAGCCCCGGGGCCGTGTTTCGCCACCGATGGCGCGTGCGCGACGGACCGTTCGCTAGCCATGCTTCACCGGAAACAATCCTGACGGTCGAAGCGCGATCACGACCGCCATCAGCAGGTAGATCAGTATCGAAGCGATCGCCGGGCCAGCCGCCTGCGCAAGCGTCCTCTCGACCACTTGCTTCAGGATTGCCGGCAGGAATGCGCGCCCCATCGTGTCGACCATGCCAACGATGATCGCGCCGTAGAATGCGCCGCGAATCGAGCCGATGCCGCCTGTGACCAGGACCACGAGCGTGAGAATCAGGATGGGCTCGCCCATTCCCGGCTGCACCGACAGGATGGGAGCAGCCATCAATCCGGCGAGCCCGGCAAGTGCTGCACCGACCCCGAACACAAGCGTATTGATGAGCTTGATGTTCACGCCAAGCGCCGACACCATCCCGGCGTCGGATGCGCCAGCCCGGATCAGCATGCCGACGCGTGTCTTGTGAATGACCAGGTACAGCGCCAGACCGACGATGAGCCCAACTCCGATGATCGCGAGACGGTAGGCGGGATAGTCGAGTCCGAAGAGATTGACGGTGTCGGACAGAGCTTGCGGGACGTCGAGGAAGATCGCCGACTGGCCCCAGACTACGCGCGCGAGCTCGTTGAAGACGAGAATGACGCCGAACGTAGCAAGCACCTGGTAAAGGTGATCGCGAGCGTACAACTTGGATAAAATCGAGCGCTCGAGCAAAAGGCCGAGCAGCAGCGAACCCACCACCGCGGCGATCGCCGCGAGCACGAACGAGTTGGTCGCACCGTACGATGCCACCGCGAAGTACGCGCCCATCATGAACAGCGACCCGTGCGCGAGATTAACGAAGTTCATGATGCCAAGCACCAACGTCAATCCCGCTGACAACAGGAAGAGCAGCACCCCGAGCTGGAACCCGTTCAGCATCTGAGCAAAAAACAAAGACCAAGTCATCCGGTGCTCCTACAGTCCAGCACCACGACGGGACTCTTCGCACGGGACGCAGCTGGGAGGTGCAGGTCGACGTGCGCACCTGGCGTGAACCCCGGCAACGGCCCACCCGTCCCACGTTCGAGGATGAATGAGCGGACGCCGATGGCGACATCGCGTACATCCGTCACCCGGATCTGAAGCAACGAGTCGCTCACGATAGACCGCCGTCAAAGGATCGGATGTCGTTTGCTGGCATTTCGTTGCGCACCGGCTGGGGTACGCGTCCTTGTCGCCCTGCGGTCAACGTGGAAAGTGTCATTGCTGAGACCTTCTCTGAATGGAGCACGAAATCGACTCCTCGACAGTATTTGATTCCATCGGCACGCATGCGGACCGCACGCATGTTTCACACGCTCGAACAACTCTGGGTTCGAAACGGCACGCGGCTGCCCGCGGGCCGCGTTTCAGACCGGCGGTCCTGCGGTCACCGTCTGTTCCTGCACGCCGAGGCCGGCAATGACTAGGCGTACGCGGTCCCCTGCCTTCAGCATCTTTCTCGGCTTCATTCCCCAGCCCACGCCTTGCGGCGTGCCGGTGATCACGACGTCGCCAGGCAGCAGCGTCATGAATTTCGAGCAATACGCAATGATTTGCCGCACGCTGAAGATCATGTCCGAAGTGTTCGAGCTTTGCCGAGGCTCACCGTTGACGGTGAGCTCGAGCGACAGAGACTGGGGGTCGCTGACCTCGTCGCGCGTCACCAGCCAAGGGCCGAGCGGACAGAACGTGTCGAAGCTCTTGCCCTTGCTCCATTGCCCGCTCCGATTGAGTTGCCACTCACGCTCAGAAACGTCGTTTGCAATGCTGTAGCCCGCGACGTATTCGAATGCGTTGGCTTCGGTCACCGCCTGCGCAGTCTTGCCGATCACGATGGCGAGCTCGATCTCCCAGTCCGTCGCCTCGGAATTTCCGGGCATCACGATGTCGTCGTTGGGACCCGACAGCGAGGTGATTGCCTTGAAGAAGACGACCGGCTCCGCGGGAATCGCCATGTTCGATTCGGCCGCGTGCTGCTTGTAATTGAGTCCGATGGCCAACACCTGCCGGATGCCCGCGATGGGCACACCGAGTCGAGGGGTCCCCGTGACCTCGGGTAGCGACTGAACGTCCACTTGGCGCAGTTTTGCGATGGCGGCATCCGAAAGCTCCGCCGGCGTGATGTCCTCAATGACGCCTGAAAGATCGCGGATGCGTCCAGTAGCGTCGATAACTCCCGGGCGTTCCTCGCCTTGTGGTCCGTAGCGAAGCAATTTCATTGGGATCGTCCTTCGTAGTTTTTGATGAATTCCGGATGCGGCGGCGGACCCCAGACGTACAGGGAGTCCTCGGGCGGATGGTCGGCTGCCGTCCACTCGTGATCAGCACCGATGAAATCTATGTCGAACGAAAATTCCGCCCAACTGTCCCACGGATCGCGCACGTAGTAGAAGTAGTTCGAACCGATCACGTGGCGACCGATGCCCCAGCCTTCGGAGTAGCCTGCCTTTCGCA
>JALYXY010000015.1 GCA_030946875.1 Pseudomonadota bacterium
ACCCTCGCGTGTCACCGGGTCTCGGTGAATTGCGAGGGTGACGACAGACGCGAGCCCCGCCTCCTGAATCACCTCGGTGGCGATTCGCGCCTCCCCGGCGAACTGGAACGTCTCGGCGATCACGAAATCCACGCCGGCATCCAACGCCCAGCCCACCTGCTCCTCGAACATCGCACGCACGGCTTTTTGTGAGGCGGCATCGGCGGGATCGTAGATGTTGGTGTTGCAGATGTCCCCCGCGAAAAGGGTGCCGGTTTCATTGGCGACGGCCTTGGCGAGTTCGAGCGCGCGGCGGTTTATGGGCTCCAGGTCCTGCTCGCGCCCAATGACGCGCAGTTTTTCCCGGTGAGCGTAATAGGTGAGCGCTTCGACGATGTCCGAACCGGCGTGCACGAAGTCGCGATGGAGCTGCGTCACGGCTTCCGGATGTTCCAGCACCACCTCCGGCACGAACGCCCCCGCCTGGAGGTAGCCGCGGCGTTCGAGCTCGAATACATAGCCTTCGGCACAGATGACTGCGCCTTCTTTGAGACGTTCGAGAAGTGAACTGGGCTGCGACGATGGTTGAGCCATGGCAAGTGATCTTTCGCAAGTGGGAGGGCTCAATATCGCACCTTTGGGCAGTGGATCGATTGCCGCATTGCGACGTAAACTGGCGTCCCCGCGACATGCCCCGTTGAGCACCCTGCGGAGCGCGCCGGGGCATGATCTGCAAGCTGGCGACGTGGAGCACAGGTCGCACAGGGAATGTTTGCTCGTGCCCAAAGCCGACTACACTCTGCTGATGGCGCGCGTCGCTTGATGCGCGCTCCGAGGAGCTCGATGGAGACGCTGGCGTTCATCCTGCAGAACCTGCCCGCGATCGGGGAACGTACCCTGCAGCACCTTTCAATCGTGGGAGTGGCGGTGGGTCTCGCGATTCTGACCGGCGTTCCTATCGGCATCGCCATCACCCAGAACCGGCGGGCTGCCGACGTGGTGCTCTACATCGCCGCGATGATCATGACGATTCCCTCCATCGCGCTTTTCGGCATCATGATTCCCATACTGTCGCTGATCGGCCACGGCATCGGTTATCTGCCTGCAGTGATCGCCGTGCTGCTGTATTCGCAGCTTCCCATCATCCGCAACACGTACACCGCCATCACCAACGTCGATCCCGCGTTGCGTGAAGCCGCGCGGGGGATGGGCATGGGTCCGCTGCAGCGCCTTGCGCAAGTGGAGCTGCCCATCGCGGTGCCGGTCATCATGGCCGGCATTCGGGTTGCCGTCGTCATCAACATCGGCATCACTGCGATCGCGACGTACATCGGCGCTGGCGGACTTGGCGCGTTCATCAGCCGCGGCATCACCCAGACGGACACCCGACAGTTGATCACGGGTGCGCTGGCGGTAAGCCTGCTCGCCATCGCTGCTGATTTCTTCCTGCTCTGGGTGCAGCACCAGCTCACCCCCAAGGGCCTCCGCTCGGGCTCCGCAAGACTCGGGGCGCATTGAGAGCGGCGTCATGATCAAGCTCGACAACGTGAGCAAGGCGTTCGAGACGCCATCGGGGACGGCGCTCGCCGCCGATCGAATCAGTTTCGAAGTCGGCCCCGGAGAGATCTGCGTTTTGCTCGGCCCGTCGGGATGCGGCAAGACCACCACGCTCAAGATGGTGAATCGCCTGATCGAGCCTACGTCCGGCAGGATCACCATCAATGGCAAGGACACGGCGGCTTACGATCCAGTGGAGCTGCGCCGCACGATCGGCTATGTCATTCAACAAATCGGTCTGTTTCCGAACATGACCGTGGAGGACAACATCTGCGTCGTGCCGAAGCTGCTGGGCTGGGACAGGCGCAAGGCGCGCGAACGGGCTGCCGAGCTCCTGGCCATCATCAATCTGGAACCCGCGATCTTTCTCAAGCGCTATCCCAAGGAACTGTCGGGTGGCCAGCAGCAACGCGTCGGCGTGGCCCGCGCGCTTGCGGCCGATCCCCCGGTGCTGCTCATGGACGAGCCGTTCGGCGCGATCGACCCGATCAATCGCGAAGTGATCCAGGACGAGTTCCTGAAGATCCACCGGCGCCTGAAAAAGACGGTGATGTTCGTCAGCCACGACATCGACGAGGCTGTGAAGATGGCCGACAAGGTCGCCATATTCCGCGCCGGCCAGCTCGAGCAGTTCGACAGTCCCGACAACATCCTCGCGCATCCTGCCAATAGCTTCATCGCCGACTTTGTCGGCACCGATCGCACGTTGAAGCGACTGCGTTTGGTCAAGGTCGAATCCGCTTTTCATGCAGCGGCGCCGAAGGTGACCCCCGATGATCCTCTTGCGCGCGCGGCCTCGCTCATGAGCGAGCACGGGCAGGAGTTCATCGTCATGGTGGACCCCGCGGGCCGGCCACAGGGCTATGTCCCGCGCGAAGTCTGCCGGGGGCAGGAAGGCAGGGTGGCCGAATACGGCACGCGTTTGCCGGCAACCGTTCACCTCGACGAGGACCTGCGCACGGCCGTGTCGAAGATGTTCATGTATGACGTGCCGTGGCTGACGTGCGTCGATCGCGAGGGGCTCTTTGCCGGCGTCATCACGCATCGCGGTATTACGCGCCTTCTGGGGGAGACGTACCGCGATCCAAGCAAGGATACGGTCTGACCGCGCATGCGTCCTGCGCTCACCGGCCGCTCAGTGCTCATCGTGTCACTCGTCGCGATGTTCGCGCTCGGAGTGCTCGTGCAGCGCAGCGGGCTCATCGATCAGATCGCGAAATATCGCGCGGACATCGTCTTCCTCTCGCAACAGCACATAAAGCTCGTCGCCATATCGGGCGGTCTCGCCGTCATCATGGGCGTTCCGCTCGGCCTTTGGCTCAGTCGCCCGCGCATGCGCTCGGTGGCGGAATCCATCATGCAGGTGCTCAACATCGGCAGCACCGTGCCAACCCTGGCCGTGCTCGCGCTGGCGATGAGCCTGCTCGGCATCGGCACAGTGCCGGCGATCTTTGCGCTCTGGCTGGCTTCGCTCCTGCCCATCGTGCGCAACACCTACGCGGGTATGCTCGGCGTCCCGGCGCACGTGATCGAGGCGGCCAACGGCATGGGCATGCGACCGATGCAGATCCTGAGAGGCATCGAGCTCCCGAATGCGCTGTTCGTCAGTTTTGCGGGCATCCGCACCGCGCTTGCCATCAATGTGGGTACGGCACCGCTCGCGTTCCTGATCGGTGGCGGAGGACTTGGCGAGCTGATCTTCACCGGCATCGATTTGAACGAGCCGGGGATGATGCTTGCGGGAGCGATCCCGACGGCACTGCTCGCGGCATTTGTGGATTACGCCGTCGGCGCACTGGCCTACTGGGTGGTTCCACGTGGTGTGAATCCGCTGCGCTGAGGGGACGGCCCCTCGCTGGCGGAAATAAATACGAGGAGATTGCATGAACATGACGCGCGCGTTGCGAATTGCAGGCATTGCACTTGTGCTGGGCTGCGCTTCCGGGCTTGGCGCAGCACAGAACGTCGTTGTGGGGGGCAAGGCCTTTACCGAGCAGCAGATCATGGCAGCGATGACGTCGCAGTTGCTGCAGGCCAAGGGATTCAAGCCGGAAGTGAAGGCGGGCATGGGCAGCGCCGTGCTGCGCCAGGCGCAGGAGAGTGGTCAGGTCGACGTGTACTGGGAATACACCGGCACGTCGCTCATCACCTACAACAAGATCAGCGAGCGCATGTCGCCGACCGACACCTATGCCAAGGTGAAGCAGCTCGACGCTGCAAAGGGTCTGGTATGGCTGTCTCCTTCCAAGGCCAACAACACATACGCCCTGGCGATGAACAGTGACGACGCCAAGAAGCAGGGCATCGTGACGATCAGTGACCTGGCCAGGAAAGTGAAGGATGGCGGCAAGCTCACCTTGGCGAGCAATGCCGAGTTCTACGCACGCCCGGACGGCTTGAAGCCGCTCGAGCAGATGTACGGCTTCGAGTTTGCACGTGAGAACGTGAAGCGCATGGACACCGGGCTTGTGTATCAGGCACTCAAGGAAAAGCAGGTCGATGTAGGGCTGGTCTTTGCCACCGACGGTCGCGTGCCGGCCTTCAATTTCGTGATCTTGCGCGATGACAAGGGGTACTTTCCCGCGTACGCGTTGACACCGGTGGTGCGTAAGCAGGTGCTCGATGCCAATCCGAAGCTCGCCGACATCCTGAACGGGCTGTCTGCCAAGCTCGACGACGCGACGATGGCGCGCCTCAACGCCAGCGTGGACGTCGACAAGAAGACGGTCGAGGACGTCGCGCGGACGTTTCTGAAAGAGCAAGGACTGGTGTAACCGTTCCCGGTGGCAAGCAGGCCGTGGAGCCAGTTACGGATGAAATAACGGCGAAGGTGAGCCTCCGCGTCGCAGTCGCGCAAATCGAATCGATCCCCGGCGACATCGAGGCCAACCATCGCAAGCACCTCGATGTGATCGATGCAGCTCGCAGCGCCGGAGCTGACGTGCTTGTATTCCCGGAGCTGTCGCTCACCGGCCACGGCTCCGGGGCGCAGGCGCTCGAGCTCGCAATGGGCCGCGAGCATCGCGTGATCCACGACATCGCTCGAGCGTCGCAGGCCATGTGCACCGTGTTCGGCTTCATCGAAGAGGCCGCTGGAGCACAGTTCTACAACGCGGCGGTCGCAGTGCAGGATAGTCGCATCGTATTCCTGCACAGGAAGATCAACCTTGCCACCTACGGCAGGCTCGATGACGGCAAGCACTTCGCAGCGGGCAATCGCCTGGATACGTTCGTCGTCGCGCCGCAATGGCGCGCAGCACTGATGGTTTGCGCCGACACCTGGAATCCGGCGCTCGTGCATCTGGCCGCCCTGCAGGGCGCCACGCTGCTCCTCGCGCCCGTCAGCTCGGCCCTCGAGGCGGTGGACGCTGCATTCGACAATCCCGGTGGGTGGGACGTGAATCTGCGCTTTCACGCGCTCACCTACGGATTGCCGGTTGCGATGGCGAACCGTGTCGGAAGGGAAGGCGAGCTCACGTTCTGGGGCTGCTCCCGCATTCTGGATGCCTTCGGCGCTAGCCTCGCACAGGCACGCGGTGCCGGAGAGGAGCTCGTGAACGCCGAGCTCGATTTCGACGATGTGCGCCGCGCTCGCCACAGATTGCCCACCGTGCGCGATGCCAACACTGCACTGGTGCAGCGAGAGCTCGAGCGGGTGCTCCATGCGCCGACTGAGGCGGGGTGCTGAGCGTGCGTGACTTCATTCTCGATGCAGCCGACCGTTCCTTCAGGGCGCAGGTGCGGGCGTTTCTCGCACGCGAGCTCGCGCCTCGAACGCAGGATATCGAGGAGCGGGATGACTGGAACGCGATCAGGGCGGTAGTGCGCGCACTGGGGGAAGCGGGCTATCTCAAGCTCATGTTCGGCGACCTGTACCGTGGCGCACTGCCCGCGGCCGGCCTCACCCACGCGACGATCCTGTCAGAGGAAGCGGCTTATCTGAACTACGCCTTCGAGACCACCATTGCCACGGCATTGAGTTGTGCCTATCCGCTGCACCGCCACGCGACTGCGTCGGTGCGTGAACGCTACCTTCCGGGGATCGTCGAGGGCCTCACGGTCGGAGCGATATGCGTGACCGAAAGCGATGCGGGGTCCGACACGTCGCGCCTGCAGACCACCATCGCGCGCGATGCGGCAACCGGTGAGTATGTGATCCGCGGGTTCAAGCGCTACATCTCCAATGCCGGTGTCGCCGACGTGTACATCGTCTACGGCGTGGACGGCATCGATGGCGGCGCAGGAAAGTCGATGAGCGCGATCCTCGTTCCCGCTGGAACGCCAGGACTCTCGTTTCCGCGCCGGTATACGTTCATGGGACGGCGGGGATGCGTTGTCGGTGAAGTGGCGTTCGATGGCTGCCGCGTGCCGGCCGATCACCTGCTTGGTGAGCCCAACTCGGGAATGCGCATCATGCGCGGCATGTTCAATTTCGAGCGTGTGATCCTGGGCGGGTCGGGTGTCGGTGTTGCGCGAAGCGCATTCGACATCGCCTGCGATCATGCGCAAAGCCGGGAAGTATTCGGTGAGAAGCTTGGCTGCAAGCAGCTCGTGTGGAGTGCGATCGCCGAGATGAGCTGCAGGATCGACGCCGCCGAGCTCCTCACGTACCGGGCTGCGAAGCTTTACGACACCGGCTGCGATGCCACGGCGCTGATGAAACCCGCAGCCATGGCCAAGCTCGCGGCCACGGAAGCGGCGACCTTTTGCGCCGACCGCGCGGTGCAGATTCTGGGAGGTGACGGCATCACCAAGGAGTACGGCCGCGCCGAGCAGATCTACCGCGATGCTCGGGCGTTGCCTATCGTCGGCGGCACGTCTGAGATCGCGAAGTACCTCATCGCTGTCGCGGACCTTCCGGCGATCAGACCACGCCTGTAACAGAGCAGGCGCCGCCGTGGATATCGCGAGCATTTTCACCCAGTCGGCGGAGCGCTATCCCGACCACACTGCGCTCATCTTCGAGAATCGTCGCTGGACCTATCGCGAATGGAACAAGCGCGTGTGCCGCTTCGCGCAGGGCCTTGCGGATCTCGGCGTGCGACCCAGCGATCGCGTCGCGTTCTATGTGACCACCTCCGAGAACTCGGTCACGACCTACTTCGCGTGTCAGATGCTTGGCGCCGTCGCCGTGCCGCTCAACTTCAGGCTCGCTGCCGGCGAAGCGGCTTACGTGCTGCAGGACTCCGGCGCCCGCATCCTGGTATATGGCCGCTTCCTGACTCCGAACGTGCTCGAGGTGCAGAAGCGCGTCAGGAGCGTGCACGATTACATCTCGTGTGCCTATGATGCGGCGAACGTGCCCGCGGGCCATCACCACTTCGATACGATTGCGGAGCAAACGGTCGATAGCCACGCACCACGGCCCGTCCCGTCTTCGGGCGATCTGTCGGCGCTCGTGTACACGTCGGGCACGACAGGGCGGCCGAAGGGAGTGATGCACAGTCACATCAACGATGTCGCCATCGCCATGAATTGCGTGATGGAGTACGGACTGCGCCACACCGATGTTGCTCTACACATCGCGCCGCTCTATCACGTCGGTGGCATGCAGGCCTTTTTCATTCCGCACATGATGGTGGGCGGAACCAACGTCGTGCTTGGACACTATGAGCCGCTGAAGACGCTGGAAACCATTGCGGCAGAGCGCGTGACCACGCTCTTTGCGGTGCCGACGCAGATCCAGGAGATGCTGCTGCATCCCCGGTTCAAGCGTCACGACATCGGCAGCCTGCGCATGATCACCACGGGTGGAGCCGCCATAGCGGCAGCCACGATGGAGCGCGTCATCGAGGAGTTCTGCCCGAACATCTTCAACGGATATGGCATGACCGAGGCTAGTCTCGCGCTGCTGCTACATCCCGAGCAGGCACTCTCGCACTTGGGCTCCTGTGGCAAGCCGACACTGATCACGAGCTGCCGCGTGGTTGTGCATGCCGAGCATGACGACGCAGCGCCTGACGATCTCGCGGCGCAAGGTGAGATCGGTCAGCTCCTGGTTCGAGGTCCGCAGGTGATGTATGGATACTGGAACAATCCCAAGGAAACGGCGAAGAAGCTGCGCTCCGGCTGGCTGTACACGGGGGATCTCGTGAGCAGGGACGAGGAGGGCTTCTTCACGTTCCATGGTCGCGTCGATGATCTGATCGTGTCGGGCGGAGAGAACATCTATCCGCGCGAAGTGGAGGAGATCCTGTATCGGTGTCCCCTCGTGCGCGCCGTCGCCGTAGTCGGTCTGCCCGATGCCAGGTGGGGAAGCATCGTGGCGGCATTCATCGTCGCGAATGCACCGGGGGCGAGCGGTCGAGCGATCGATGAGTTCTGTCGCGCCAGCGATGACCTGGCGGATTACAAGCGCCCTCGCAAAGTTGTATTCGTCGATGCGTTGCCGATCAACCCAACGGGCAAGGTGATGAAGCATGAGCTGCTCGTGCAATACCGTGCAGGCTTGCAGGCACAATCATGAACCCCGCGACAGACCGCGCCAACCTCCACGCATTCGTCACCGAGCTTGCATTCGACGACTTGCCGCGGGATGTCGTGGCACAGGCGCAGCGGTGCCTGCTCGATCTCATCGGCGTGGCCGCGGCGGGCTCGCGCACGCCTCTTGCGCACATCGTCGTGCGGCATGCTGCAACGCAACTCGCGAGTGTAGAGCGCGGGGCGCGCATCTTGTTCGATGGTCGCGTGGCAAGCGCAGCCGGGGCGGCATTCGCGGGCGCGTCCACCATCGATGCATTCGATGCCCACGACGGGCATGTGCTCACGAAGGGACATGCAGGTGTCGCGGTGTTGCCTGCGCTCCTGGCATACGTCGACGCTGGAATGGGCCCGAGCATGCAGGGTCGTGAGCTCATCACCGCCTTGGTCGTGGGTTACGAGGTGGCGACACGCGCCGGCATTTCTTTACATTCGAGCGTTGCCGATTACCACTGCTCCGGCGCGTGGAATGCGCTGGCCGCGGCTGCGGTCGGCTGCCGGTTGTTGCGGCTCGATCAGCGACAGATGCAACATGCGTTAGGAATCGCCGAATACCTCGGGCCCCGCGGGCAGATGCTTCGGGTGTGTGCGTCGCCTACGATGCTCAAGGACGGCTCGGGTTGGGGCGCACACGCCGGCGTGACAGCCGCTTTGCTTGCGCAGGACGGCTTCACTGGCGCGCCGGCACTCACGACGATGCGGGGAGAGGGGCCGCCCCTATGGGACGACCTGCGCGAGCGCTGGCGCATCTGCGAGCAATATTTCAAACCTTACCCCGTGTGCCGATGGGCTCAGCCGGCGATCGAAGCCGCCTTGGCGCTGCGATCGACGCACGCCTTCGACACGGATGGGATCGCAGGTATCACGGTGGAAACATTTCGCGAGGCGATCGTGCTCGCCGCTGAAAGTGGCTATCCCCGGACCACCGAAGAGGCGCAATACAGCCTGGCGTATCCCATTGCAGCAGCGCTCGCGCTGGGACGTCTGGGCGCGGAAGAGGTGAGCCCGTCCATGTTCGACGATGCGCGCCTGAAGCGTCTTGCATCGCTGGTACGCATGACCGATGACGCTGCCTTTTCCCGGGCGTTCCCGGCGCAACGCTGGGCAAGGCTGCGCATCGCGCTTTCGGACGGACGTAGCATCGAATCCGAGCCGGCGTTTGCGCGCGGCGGTGCGGAGAGCCCGCTGTCTGACGACATGCTGCGCGCCAAGTACCATGCGTTGGCCGATCCCATAGTCGGGCTCGAGCGTGCACTATTCATCGCTCAGCGGGTGGATGAACTTGCGGCCGAGTCAGCCGCCCTGCCGTCGTTGCTTG
>JALYXY010000048.1 GCA_030946875.1 Pseudomonadota bacterium
AAAGATCCAGCTTGTCGAGATCGATAGCCGCCTGCGGACGCGCAAGGGTCGGCGTGCCGTGGGGCGCAGACTCATTCCTGGGCGGAGTGCGCAACGACGCGGGCCTTTCGGAGTCATCGAGGTGGAAGTCGAGACCCTCGAGCCCGGTCTCGGCCAGGCGCGACGACTCGACCTTCGCTTCACGCGCCATCGCGCGCTCCGGAGTCCGCGCGCGATCAGCATCTGCATCGAATTGCAGCCCGACATCGCTCGTGCTCGGGCGCATCTGAGTGTCCGCGCCAGACAGCTTGTCAGCCCCCGGCTTGCGCTTTCCGCCTTGCGATGGCGTCACGGAGATATCGTCGTCCAGACGGAAGTCCATGCCATGGTCGAGGTCGGCCATGCCGACTGGCACCGGCGGAACGTCGGCCGTCCGGCTGGGTTCGGGCGTTGGCCGCGATTCGGCGGCGGGACGCATGGCCGCAACTGAAGCCGCCCCTAGTGCTGCCGCCCCCACACCACCGGCAGGCACCCCGCCCTCCGCGAACATCGGATTGTTGGGGTCGAGCTGCCGGCCGAGCGCCACCGTCTTTTGCCAGATCTCGCCCTGGCCATGACAGACGGCGTAAAGCTCGGCAGCCACGGTGTCGAACGCTGACGGCTTGTTGTGCTGCGCGTGGATTTCGAGCAGCTTGAGGTACACCTCCTGCCGCTGGGGATCCTTCTTGAGTGCGTCCTTGAGAATTTCCTCAGCCTGGGCGTCACGCCCGTAGGCCAGATACACCTCGGCTTCGGCGATCGGATCGACTTCATCCGTGTCGATGGTCGACAGGCCTTCACGGCTGAAATCGCTCGAAAGCGAATTCTCGCCCGTATTGACGATGCCGCCCCCGGTAGAACCGAACACGGTATTCGACTTGATATCGGTGCCGGAAATGATGCTGTCTTCGAAGCTCGAGCTCTTGCGCCGACGTACCGCGAAGATCGCACCGATGCCGGCGAGCAGTGCAAGCGCGCCGGCGCCGAGCGCCCATGGGGGCGCGTTCAGCACTTCGTCGACGACCGTGGTTTCCGTTCCGGCCGGCTTGACGGCGGGCTTCGGCGCTTCAACCTTGGGGGTCGCGGCCGATGAGGCGCTCGCGGCAGCACCTGCGCCGGCAGCGGGCACGGATGACGGGTTCGCGTTCGGGGTGGCGGCGGGGGCGATGCTCGTGCCCGGGCGGTTAACGTCCGTGCTAGGGCCGGCATTCAGCGCGGTAGCCTGCGGCGGCCTGACCGGCTCGGAAGCGTTGCTGACGGGCTCAGGCGCTCTGGCGCCCGGCGCGCTCACAGGCGGCGCAACCACAGCTGCAGGCGACGATGCGCTCGACTGCGGAGCCTTGGGCGATGTCCCGCCGGCAACCTTGCCCGGCTCGGCCTGGTTCTGCAGCTGAGCCATGGTCTGGCTCTTCATTTCGACGGCGCGCTGCAGGTCCTTCAGTGTTTTCTCGAGCTCGGCGATGCGCACCTGAGCATCTTTGAGCGCGCGGTCGTTCGCGATGGCGTCCTCGACGGCAGTGCCGCCCTTGGCTGACTCGCGCGACACCCGCACCTGATCCTTGCCCGGGGCTGCGGCAGGCGCGCGTTCCTGCACCCCCGCGGTGATCTTGCCGGTTGACTCGCGGCCATTCGCGGACTCGCTGACGGGCGCGCCGGCGGCGACCCGATCGCGATAGCCACGCCAGTCGGCGGCCTGCATGCGCACCACCTTGGCAGCGTCAGCGTCCTTGGTGCCGGTGACCTCGGCGGCGCTCGGAACGGCCAGAATGCTGCCGCTCCGCAGACGATTCATGTTGTCGCCTTCGAAGGCGCTCGGATTCGCCTTGAACAGCGCCACCAGCATCTGCTCGAGCGTAACGCCATCCGGGCGCAATTGGCCCGCGATGCGCGCCAGCGAGTCGCCGCGCCGAACGTTGTAGGTGTTGCCGCCCTCTGCCCTCGCGGGAGTACGCGTTTCGCGCGGCGTGTCGCGACCTTCGACGCGCGCCGGCGCGGGCGCCGGCGCGGTGATCGCAGCACGCGACGCCACTCCAGCGGAGCGTGGCGCGACGGGATCCACAGCCGGTGCGGGAGCCGCGATGCCAGGCGGGTCGAGCAGGAACGTATATTCGCGAACGACGCGCCCGGCGGCCCAGTTGAGCTCGACCATGAGATCGAGATAGGGCTCGTTCACCGGATTGGCCGTGACCACGCGCAGGAAGGCTTGCCCGTTGGACGAACGCTCGAGGCTCACCCGAGCGCGCGACAGCACGCCCTGATAGGTGAGATTGTTCTGGCGGTACAGCGTCGGATCGGCGATTTTCGCGGCGATTGAATCGAGCTCCTCGCGCGCGGCGGACGTTAGCTCGATCTGCGCCGAGAGCGGCTGTCCCAGCGATGACTGGACCGTCAGCCGCCCGAGCCCGAGGGCGGCGCCGGTGGAGGGCAGCGCCAGGGCGATAGCGCTCGCCAGCAGGCTGATGGTGTGAATCGATTTTGGTCGCATGCCGAACCCTTCCGCTATTTCGGACTCTCAGGCTAACGTAACATCATGGGCTTAGGCAGGCAAGCTAAACCCAGGTATTAGCTCCCTTTTCGGGCTATGCAAACGGGGAGCGTTGTGGTAAGCCGGCATGCGAAAAATCGGCACAAACCTATGGGTTGCGCTTTACGCCGTTATACGCCACAACATGTCGTGCTGACGAGTGTTTGTCACCCACAACGGCGCGCCTTTTGCACCATGTTGCATTTCACGCAGGCGCCAAGCATCTGTGCCGCAGCGGATGGTTCACCGCCTCCGGCTCAGGATGCGAGCGCGGGCGCTTCCAGGCGTTCGATGCGGCGCGCTGCAAGCAGCTTCAGCATGCGACGCAATGGCTCGGCAGCACCCCACAGCAGTTGGTCGCCCACCGTGAATGCGCCCAGGTACTCCTCGCCCATCGCAAGCTTGCGCAGCCGGCCAACCGCAATGTGGAGGTTGCCCGTCACGGCCGCAGGAGTGAGCGCACGCATGCTCGCCTCGCGAGTGTTGGGGATTACGCGCACCCACTCGTTCGCCGCGCCGATGAGACGCTCGACGTCCGGGAGCGAAACGTTGCTCCGCAGCTTGATCGTGAGCGCCTGGCTGTGGCAACGCATCGCGCCGATGCGCACACAGATGGAATCGACGGGGATCGGCAGCTTCCCCGCCCCGCCGCGCCCTAGAATCTTGTTCGTCTCCGCGCCGCCCTTCCATTCCTCGCGGCTCATGCCATCGCCGAGATCCTTGTCGATCCATGGAATGAGACTGCCGGCGAGGGGGACAGTGAACTGCTCGATCGGGAAACCCGGGCCGCGAAGCGCATCGGCGACCTTGCGATCGATGTCCAGAATGGCGGCGTTAGGGTTGGACAACAACTCCTTCGCTGCGCCATGTGCCGCGCCCATCTGCTCGAGGAGCTCGCGCATGTTCTGAGCGCCGGCGCCGGACGCGGCCTGGTAGGTCATGCACGTCATCCACTCGACCAGGTCCTCCTGTAAGAGGCCCGCGAGACCCATCAACATCAGGCTCACGGTGCAGTTGCCACCGACGAAATCGCGAACGCCGCGATCGAGCGCGCGGTCGATCAAGGGCCAATTCACCGGATCCAGAATGATGACGGCGGCGTCGCGCATGCGCAGGGCTGAAGCCGCATCGATCCAGTAGCCGCCCCAGCCGGCAGCGCGCAGGCGTGGATGCACGTCGGTGGTGTACTCGCCGCCCTGACAGGTGACGATGGCGTCGAGCTTTGAGAGCGCCGCGATGTCATCCGCGCGTTTGAGCGGTGCCACTGCGCGGCCGATACTTGGACCCGCGCCGCCTGCATTTGACGTCGTGAAAAACTCCGGCTCGATCACCGCGAAGTCACCTTCCTCGCGCATGCGCTGCATCAGCACCGAACCCACCATGCCGCGCCAGCCCACGAATCCCACTCGCATCGATGTCACTTTCGCCTCGCCACTGCAGTTGACCTGAAAGGATGAACGTCGCGCCGCATGCTCCGCGCTGTCACACGAGCCAGGGCTGCTCGTGGAGGTGACGGTCTTCGTAAGCGTGAATCTCGTCGGCATGCTGCAACGTGAGCCCGATGTCGTCCAGGCCGTTCAACAGGCAATGCTTGCGGAATGGCTCGACCTCGAAGTGCCAGCGCATTGCGCCGTCGACAGTGGCCACCTGCTGTTGCGCGAGATCGATCGTGTGACTGAACCCCGGATGCACGCTCACCGCGTCGAAGAGCTTCGATACCTCGGCTTCGGGAAGCACGATGGGCAGGAGGCCATTCTTGAAGCAGTTGTTGAAAAAGATGTCAGCGTACGAAGGCGCGATCAACGCACGGAAGCCGAAATCCTCGAGCGCCCACGGCGCGTGCTCACGCGAGCTGCCGCAGCCGAAGTTGCGTCGC
>JALYXY010000091.1 GCA_030946875.1 Pseudomonadota bacterium
CGGCTCACCCATGCCGTCGTGCTCGATGCGGCGCGTGACGAGATCTTCACCGCAATCGCCGGCCAGGGTGCGTACTGCAATGGGGCGCCGATCCAGATCTCGGCTTGTCCAGGCATCGAGGACGCGCTCGTGGCAACCATCGTCCCGCCAAGAGGCAGTGCGTTGCTTGCACCCTACCTGCGGCTTTTCTCGACGGTCGTGCCGCGCCTGGGCGACGTACGCCGCAGCGGCGCACCGGCTCTGGACCTTGCGTATCTCGCTGCGGGTCGCATCGACGCGTTTTTCGCCACGAGCGTCATGGGTTGGGACCTGGGCGCCGGTATTCTGCTGGTGAACGAGGCCGGTGGGCGAGTCGGTGATTTCTCAGGTGGCGCCGACGTGTTGCGCACGAGCGACATCATCGCCGCGACGCCGGCACTCTTTCCGCCGTTGCGCGATGCGATTGCATCGGCGCGGCGTCCTGGCGCGCCTGGTTAGACGCTCGCGGGCTTCACTCCCGCGAGGCGCTCGAGCTCGGCCGCGAGCGCGTCGGGAATATCGACGCCTACCGCAGCAGCCACTCGCGCAAGCGCCTCGCGTCGTGCACCGGGCAAGCGCACGCCTTCATCGTCGAGCATCGCGTCGAGCAGCGTTCGCACGCGCTCGTCGTACGTGTCGAAACCGGCGAGCGCCCCAGGATCGATCACCAGAAAAGCCTGCCCGATACGCGGACGATTGCCCTCGTCCACGAAAAACGAGCTCGCCTCGAAGCCCAGCGCGGCGCCCGTAAGTGCGGTGACCAGCAACTCGACCACCAGCGCGAGCATTGCGCCCTTCGCGCCGCCGACCGGCAGCATGCTCCCTTCCAGACCGGCAGCGGGATCGCTCGTGGGGTCACCGTGGCTGTCGAGTGCCCACCCAAGCGGTATCGACTCATTCTTCTTCGCCGCGATCATGAGCTTGCCGCGCGCAACCGCGGAGAGCGAGAGGTCGACCGTGATGGGGGAAGCCCCGCGCACCGGGAACACGGCGGCGATGGGATTGGTGCCGAACAGCGGCCGCTTGCCCCCTGCGGCCGGCATGGCCGAAGGCGAGTTGCCGAACGCAAGCCCCACCATCCGAGCTGCAGCGACGGGAGCGAGATGGTCGGCGGCGACGCCGAAGTGATGACTGTTCGTCACTGCCGCGAACGACACTCCATACGTCTTCGCCCGGACGATCGCTTCAGCGACGGCCATCGCACATGCCGGGAACGCAAGTCCGCAACGCGCATCGATCAGCACGGTCGCATGGTGAGCCCGGGTCACTTCGGGCACTGCAGCACCGTCCACCCGGCCGTTCGCAAGATGGATCGCATACTGCGGCACACGTGACACACCGTGCGACGCGAGGCCCTGCGCGTCAGCCCTGACGAGCGCCCGTGCCGTCGCGGTCGCCATCCCGGGATTGGCTCCGGCACGCACCAGCGCACGCGTCGCGAGATCCGTCAGCGTCTCGAGCGAATGGCGGGCCATGGTCAGCGCGAACTCCTGGTCAGCGCCCGATCGACCTCGCGCGCGATCATTGTCGAGACCCGCACGTTGGATTCCGCCGTGACACCGGCGATGTGCGGCGTGAGTATGAGCCGAGGACAGCCTGCGAGCGGCGATCCGGAGGGCAACGGTTCGGTTTCGTACACATCGAGCGCAGCACCGCCGAGGCGGTTCTCGCGCAAGGCGGTGGCAATCGCAGGCTCGTCGACGACTCCGCCGCGCGCGGTGTTGATGATCACGGCGTCGGGTTTCATCGAGCGCAGCGCGTCGGCATCGATCAGGTGCCTGGTATCGGCTCGCAGCGGTACATGGATCGTCACCACGTCGGAGCTCGCCAGCAGCGCTTCAAGGCCGAAGGGTTCGACTGACATCTCGCGCCAGGCGGGCACGTCGGCAGACAGCATCGGATCATGCGCGATGACCCGCATCTGCAACGCGCGTGCGAGACCTGCGACCTCGCGTCCGATGCTTCCGAAGCCGATGATCCCGAGCGTCTTGCCCGCGAGCTCGCGGCCGTGCGACATCCGGGCGCGCGGCCACGCACCGGCTGCGACGTCGACGGTGCTATCGCTGATCCCACGTAGCAGAGACATCGCCACCACGATGACGTACTCGGCGACGGCGCGACTGTTGGCACCCACCGCGGCAATCACTTCGATGCCTAGCGACCGGCAACGCTCGACATCGATGTTGTCGAGTCCGACACCCAGCCGACCGACCACCCGCAACCGGCCCGCGTGGGTGAGCAGCGCTGCGTTGACCTGCGTGCGGTTGCGCACGATGAGCGCGTGGGCATCGCGCACCATCGCTTCGAGATCCGTGACGCGATCGACGAGTGCCTCGTCGTAGTGCACGTCGTGCGCGCTCTGCAGTGACGCCACGGCGCTCCGGTCCATGAACTCGGCGATCACGACGCGCATCAGGCGTTCTTCATGAAGAGGCGGTTGATGTCCGCGAAGGCCTTGAACTCGAGCGCGTTGCCGAATGGATCGAGGAAGAACATCGTGGCCTGCTCGCCCGGCAAGCCCTTGAACCGCACGTGCGGCGCGATGATGAAACGAACGCCCCCGCTGAGAAGCCGTTCTGACAGCGCTTCCCACGCCGACATGTCGAGAATGACGCCGAAATGCCGAACCGGCACCTGGTGGCCATCGACGAAGCTCGTCGGCTCCCCTGTGCCGACAGCCGGCGACGGTCCATCCCCAGTCGCTTCGATCTTGTGGGCGACGATCTGATGACCGAAGAAGTCGAAATCGACCCACTCGTCCGCGGAACGGCCTTCAGTGCATTCCAGAAAGTCGCCATAGAAACGTCGCGCCTCGCCAAGGTCGGTGACGGGAAACGCGAGATGGAAGCGCGGATACTGCGCGCGAGGAACGTGAAGGTCGTTGGGCATGGGCGCTCGAATTTTCGGGTGCTTGTTTGGGTGCTTGTTACGCGTGCCTGCACGGTGCTCTTTACCTGCTTGCTCGAACGGGGGACGAAACCCGCCGTCAGCTTTGCATGCCCCAGCGGCGCACCGTTTTCGCCTCGATCGTGCGGAACACGACGTTCTCGACCGCCAGGCCGATCAGGATGACGGTAAAGAGGCCCGCAAAGACGGAGGGTATCTCGAGCTGGTTCTTGTTCTCGTAAATGAACCAGCCGAGGCCACCGCTGCCCGACGAAACACCGAAGACGAGTTCAGCCGCGATGAGCGTGCGCCACGCGAACGCCCAGCCTATCTTCAAGCCCGTGAGGATGCTCGGGAATGCCGCTGGAATCAGAATCTGCGCGACATAGCGCAACCCGGTCAGGCCGTAGTTGCGCCCCACCATGCGCAGGGTCGTGGATACCGAGAGGAATCCGGCGTGGGTATTGAGCGCAACGGCCCACAGCACCGAGTGGATCAGCACGAAGATCAGACTGCCGTTGCCGAGGCCGAACCAGATGAGCGCAAGGGGCAGGAGCGCGATGGCAGGCAAGGGATTGAACATCGATGTCAGGAGCTCGAGCAGATCGGTGCCCACACGCGTGGTGATGGCGACGATCGTCAGCACGGCCGCGAAGAAAATGCCGGCTGCGTATCCCATCAGCAGCACCTTGATCGACGCTGCTGCGCGCGCGGGCAGCACGCCCGACCCGATCGCCTCGAAGAAGGCCTGAAGCATGGCCGAAAACGCGGGAAACAGCAGCGGATTATCGAGCCATCGCGCATAGGCTTCCCATGCGACCGCGAGAACCACCAGAAGAAGCGCCTTGCGCACTGCGCCCTGGTTGAAGATGCGCTCCCACGTCGACAGTGGCTTCTGCACGATGCCGAATGCCGACGCGTCGGCAAGCTGCTGCGGGTGACGCTCGGGTCGTGCGACTCCCTCATTCATGAACGTGCTCGACCGCATCGGCGAACAGTGTTGCGTGGATGCGGCGCTCCAGCGCCTGCAGGGATTCAGGCTCCGCTTCGGCGGCTTCCCGGGAAAGGCTGTTGATCTCGGCCTTGACCTGCCCGGGGTGCGGGGTGAGCAGGAGAATGCGGCTGCCGATCTTGATCGCCTCGGGGATCGAGTGCGTCACGAAGAGCACCGTGAAATGAGTATCGTCCCAGAGCGCGAGGAGCTCGTCCTGCATCTTCCGGCGAGTCAACGCATCGAGCGCAGCGAAAGGTTCATCCATCAGGAGCACGTCGGGCTCCATGGCCATCCCCCGGGCGATGGCGACGCGCTGCTTCATTCCTCCCGAGAGCGTGTGCGGAAGGCTGTCGGCGAATTGTGTCAGGTTGACCTTGTCGATGTAGTGCATTGCCTTCTGCTCGGCCTCGGCACGCGAGAGGCGGCCCGTTGCACACAGTGGAAAGAGCACGTTCTGCTTGACGGTCTTCCACGGCAGAAGCTGGTCGAATTCCTGGAACACCATCATGCGATCGGGACCGGGCCGCACCACCGCCTGGCCCTTCAACCGGATTTCGCCTTCGACCGGCTGCAGATAACCGCCCACGGCTTTGAGCAGCGTCGACTTGCCGCACCCGGAGGGCCCCAGCAGGATGAATCGCTCGGAGCGAAACACCTGGAAGTCGACGCGGTAGGTTGCGGTGACGAGGTGATCGGTGGTCTTGTACTGCAGCGTGACACCGCGCACGTCGAGGAGCGGAGCGCGAGACGCCTCGCTGCTCGCAGATTCGACCCCAGGCAAGCGGGGGTCGATCATGTCTGCCAGGGCAGACGATCGAGATCGACATTGCCACCGGTGAGCACGATACCCACTGTGCACCCGGCGAGATCGACTGAGCGCTCCATGAGGCAGGCGAGCGGAACCGCCGACGACGGCTCGATGATGATGCGCAGAGCCTCCCAGCTCAAGCGCATGGCCGAAATGATGGCCTCCTCGCTGGCGGTCGCAATGGCGGTGACCTCGCTCGACAGCACCGCGAAGGTTCGCTCCGACAGCGAAGTCCGCAGCCCGTCGGCGATCGTGCGAGGATCCTGCTGCGGAATGACATGCCCGGCCACCAGCGAGCGCTGCGCATCATCGGCGCCGCGCGGCTCGGCGCCGTACACCCGGATTGCGCGACGTACTCCGTGCACGGCGATCGCCGTGCCCGACAGGAGCCCGCCCCCGCCGCATGGCGTCATGACCGCGTCCACGTCGGGCGCGTCTTCGAGGAGCTCCAGGGCGGCAGTACCCTGACCGGCGATCACCTGATCGTCGTCGAAGGGATGCACGAGCGTCGCTCCGGTTTCACGACGCACGTCGGCGCACGTCGACTCCCGGGCTTCAAGTGTCGGCGCGCAAAACCGGATCTCGCCTCCGTGCGCCCGCACGTTGGCCTGCTTGGCCGCGGGCGCGTTCTGCGGCATCACGATCCACGCGGGGATCTTGCGCAGCGCGGCCGCGAACGCAAGCGCTGCACCGTGGTTGCCCGACGAGTGCGTCACCACGCCGCGTTGCGCGACCGCGTCGGGCAGCGCCATCACGGCGTTCACCGCGCCACGGGCCTTGAAGGCACCGACATGTTGCAGGTTCTCGCACTTGAAGTGCAGCCTCGCGCCCACCGCGCGATCCAGAGCGGCGCTCGTGAGCACGGGCGTGCGCCGCACGTACGACTCGATGCGGCGCCGCGCCTCGAGGATGTCGGCGAAGGCAGGCTTGGAAGGCATGGTGACCTCTGGCAGGAGCAGCGGTGATCAGCCAGTGTGCGGCCGCGTCAGCTGCCGGGCAGGTTCTGCACGTTCGGAAAGAACAGGTCCTTCCACGAATCGGGCTTCGTCTTGATGGCGCCGGTCTTCAGCATGAAATTGACGTATTTCATGATGTTCTGTGGCGTCGTGGTGAAGACGATCTGCGGGTCGTTCATCATCGCCGTGATGTCCTCGACGCTGTCCTTGTCCTTGGAAATGCGCAGATACGCCTCGGCAGCCGCACGCTTGTCGCGGTTGATCGTGGCGATGGCTTCGTCGAGCGCCTTGATGAAAGCCTCGTACAGCTTCGGGTTTTCGCTGCGAAACTTCGAAGTGGTCCACACCGTGTTGAACGTTGCGGGTCCGCCAAGTACTTCGTAGCTGTTGACCACCGTGTGAATGCCGGGCTTCCTGAGCTGCTGGTACTGGAACGGCGGCGAGCTGAAATGCGCGGTTATCTCCGTAGCCCCGGAGAGCAAGGCGGCCTGCGCGTCGGGATGCGCCATCGAAACCGTGAGCGAATCGAGCTTGCCTTGCTGGCCCTCGCCGAACACCTTCTCGGCCGCCATCTGCAACGTGATCGCCTGGATCGAAACCTTGACTGCGGGCAGCGCGATCTTGTCCTTGTCGGTGAAATCCTTGAGCGTCTTCACCGCGGGGTTTCGGGTGTTGAGGTAGAGCGGCATCGAATTGATCGCCGCCACGGCCTTGACGTCGAGATTGCCCCGCGTGCGAGACCAGAGCGTCACCAGCGGCCCCACACCGCCGGACGCGAACTGCAGGCTGTTCGACAGCAGCGCATCGTTCATTACGTTGCCGCCCGCGAACTTCGCCCAACCCACTTTGACCTCGAGTCCGGATGCCTTAGCGTGCTTCTCGACGAGCTTCTGCTCCTCCATGATCATCAGCGGCAGGTAGCTGATGCCGTACTGCTGCGCGACCTTGATCTCGCTCATCTCGGCGCGAGCGACGCCCACCGTGGCCGCGCAAATCAAAGCCATGCTGGAAAGCAGGAATCTCCTGGGCATTGCGATCTCCTCGAATGACTTTGAGAGCTTCAGGGCCAACCCGACAGCGTTTGAATGCGACTCAGGCGCTTTCGTACAGGCGCGTCAGCACGAACTCGCGATGGCCGAGCGCCTCGGCGGCGGTGAGACGACCGTTGGCCGTGCGAAACATCATGTCCACCAAGTTGTCGCCGGCCTGATCCATCGTGATCTCACGCTGCAGCAAACCCGAGGTATCCACGTCGATGTGCTCGCCCATCGTACGCACGGTGCGCGGATTGGCGCAGATCTTGATGACGGGTACGATTGGATTGCCGATCACGTTGCCCTGACCCGTCGGAAAGAAATGAACGACGAAACCCGCGGCAGCGCAGAGCGTCACCATCTCGGCTGCTGCTGACGACGAATCCATGAACCAGAGTCCGGGGCTCGTGGGCACCTCGGCCTTGTCGAGAATGCCGTCGATGACGCACTTTTTCCCGATCTTCTGGATGTTGCCGAGCGCCTTCTCCTCGATCGTCGTGAGGCCGCCCGCGATGTTGCCCTTCGTCGGCTGCGAGTCGGACAGATCGGACGTCTTGTGCCGGTTGATGACTTCCTGGTAGCGGTTGAACACCCGCATGAAGTCCTCCCTCACCTTGTCGTCCCGACAGCGCGCTGCCACGATGTGCTCGCCACCCGTGAGCTCGGTGGTCTCGCCGAACACGAGCGTGCACCCGGCTGCGTACAGCTTGTCGAACGCATCACCGACCGTTGGATTCGCACCGCATCCCGACGTCGTGTCCGATTCGCCGCATTTGGTGGACACCCACAGCTCGGGCAGCTCGCAGGTTTCGCGCTGCTTCTCGCTCGCGGCCTGCACGAACTCGCGTGCAGCCTTCGATGCACGCATGATGGTGTCGTGATCGCCATGCAGCTCGATGCCGAAGCCGGTGACCGGCTTGCCTGTGGCGGCAATCCCATCCACCACCTTCTTGGTCCATTGCGCCTCGATTCCGATGACGACCACCGCCGCCACATTGGGATTCGCGCCGGTGCCGATCAATGTGCGGAAATGCAGGTCGAGATCCGCCCCGAACTGCAATCGACCGTAGGGATGCGGGATCGCCATCGTCCCCTTGATGTTGTGCGCAACCGCCTCGCAGGCAGCATTGGACAGATCGTCGACGGGCAGGATGATGACGTGATTTCGAACACCCACGCGGCCGTTCTCGCGGCGGTATCCAAGGAAGGTGGTTTGCATGACTTTACTTTCGTTCAGCGATGATTCGAAGCGCGGACGCGCACGGAATGGAACTGCGAGGGAGCACCAAAGTTCACGACAACGGGATGCACAAGCGCGAGTGCGATCTCATGCGATCACCAACGCTTGGTCTTGATGTTGTGCACATGCGCATGCTCACCTTTGCGAATGGGGGCCACGACCTTGCCGATATCGACGCCATACTTGATCACGGTCTCTCCCGGTCCAAGGTCACGCAAAGCCACCTTGTGACCAATCGGAATGTCCTGCGCACATGGCAACGAGACCGTGCGGTCCTCGTCCAGGATGAGGCCGGTGAGAGTCATTCCGGCCTTAACGCCTTCGACCACCACCACGGCCACGGAATCGTTCGGGTCGTGCAACACACAATGGATCATATGGACCTCTCGTGAAAGACAGCGGCCGTGCACGATGCGACGCCCGCCGCAGGCGCGCTGCCGGAGAAAATAGCTAAAAATCGAAGGCGGATTGCAGCACCGGCGCAAAGCTTCGGCGGTGCGCCGGACAGGGACCGTGTCGGTTGAGAGCCGCCATGTGGTCCGGCGTACCATAACCCTTGTTGTCCGCAAAGCCGTAATTCGGAAACTGCACATGCAGGGTGACCAGCATGGCATCCCTCGCGGTCTTGGCCATGATCGAGGCGGCGGAGATCACCGCGATGTCGCGATCACCTTTGACGATCGGGTACGTTGGGCAAGCGAGATCCGGCGAGCGATCGCCGTCGACCAGCGCCTCGCCGGGCACCATCCCGAGCGCTTCGACGGCGCGGCGCATCGCCAGCATCGTCGCCTGCAGGATATTCAAACGGTCGATCTCGTCGACTTCCGCCACGCCGATGCTCCATGCGAGCGCGTGCTTGCGGATGAGATCCGCGAGGCGCTCGCGCGCAGCCTGCGGCAGCATCTTCGAGTCGCGCAGCCCCCTGATCTTGCGATCGGGATTGAGGATCACCGCTGCGGCAACCACGGGGCCAGCAAGAGGTCCGCGGCCTGCCTCATCGACGCCAACCACTAGCATGCGGCGCCTGCACGCGAAAGCTCCTGCATGACGGCCTCGGCGGCGAGGCTCGCCGTGTCGAGCTTGAGGGATGCCGCGAAATTGGCAAAAACGGCTTCGATGCGGGGTCGGATCACGGTGTCGTCGTAAAGGTTGAGCAAAGCCTGAGACATGTTCAATGCGGTGGCATTGTCCTGCAGAAGCTCGGGAACCACAAATCTTTGGGCCAGCACGTTGGGCAGTCCAACCCAAGGCAGCAGCAACTTCCCGCGGACGAGGCGCGCAGTCACCGGATGCACGCGGTAGAAGATGACGTGCGGACAGCGGGCGAGCGCGGCTTCGAGCGTGGCGGTCCCCGACGCGACGAGCGCGACATCGGCGGCCTGCAAGGCATCGGTCGCGTGACCATACAAGAGCGTGAGCGGCAGCCGCCGCTCGCGGCGGCCGAGCGCCTGCTCGAAAGCGTCGCGCGTGGCGCGCGTCCCGAGCGGCACCACGAAGCGCATCTCGGGACGTTCGGCGTGCAGGAGCTCGGCGGTATCGAGGACGAGGCTCGCGTGCATCTCGAGCTCACCGACACGGCTGCCTGGCAGCAATGCAACGATCGGATCCCCACGGGGCAATCGCAGCCGCTCGCGCGCAGCCTTTCTCGACCCGTCGTCGGCGCTTTGCTGCGCGAGAGGATGGCCAATGAAGGTTACTTCCAAACCTGAGCCTTCGTAGAGGGACGGCTCGAACGGAAACAGTGCGAGCAACCGGTCGGTGCTGCGCGCGATCTTCGGAATTCGCTCACGACGCCAGGCCCAGACCGAGGGGCTGACAAGATGCAGGGTCCGGATGTGCGCGCGCTTGAGGCGCCGGGCGAGTCCCAGGTTGAAGTCCGGAGCATCGATGCCGATGAAGAGCGCAATGGGCTCGCGCCTGAAGCGGCGCACGAGATCGCGTCGCAGGGCGAGGAGCCCGCGCAGCCTGCCGATCACCTCCACGAGACCCCGCACGGAGAGTTTCTCGATGGGATGCCAGGCTTCGCAACCCAGCGCCTGCATGCGTGGTCCGCCGATGCCTACGAACCGCGCGCCGGGCCAGCGTGCCTGGACGGCCGCAATCAACGTGGCGCCCAGCGCATCCCCCGAGGCTTCGCCAGCGACGACGCCGATCGTGACACCCCGCGCAGCCTCGACGCGGCGCATGCCCTTTCGCGCGCTCAACGGATGATTCCCCGGCCGGCACTCTCGAGAAAGCTTGCGAGGGGCGCAATCACGGGATGGCTCTGCGCCGTGATGCGGATGGCCGCGCGTGCTTCGTCGAGACTCAATCCCTCGCGATAGAGCGACTTGTAGGCCCTTCTCACGACGGCAATGTCGGCGGCGCTGAAACCTCGACGACGCAGGCCTTCGTTGTTGGTGCCGTGCGGCTTGGCGGGATAGCCCGCCGCGGTCACGAACGGCGGCACGTCCTGCAGCACGATCGCACCCGCCGCAACCATCGCGTGACTGCCGACGCGGCAGAACTGATGAACGCCGGTGAAGCCTCCCATGGTGACCCAATCGTCGATGACCACATGCCCGGCGAGCTGCGCGTTGTTCGAGAACGTCGTGTGATTGCCCACCACGCAGTCATGGGC
>JALYXY010000094.1 GCA_030946875.1 Pseudomonadota bacterium
GATGGAGGGTGATGGTCGTCCGATAGTCCTTGCCGAACATCGGACTATGATGCTGCACGATTCCATGTCGCAGGGAGCATCACCATGCGCGTCGTCATTACGGGAGGTGGGGGCTTTCTCGGAACACGCCTCGCCCGAGCGATCCTGCAGCGCGGCAGCTTGACGGATCCAAGCGGTTTGGAGACGCGCGTGCGCGAGCTCGTGCTCGTCGATATCGCACCGTCCGGCACCTTCGAAGACGAGCGCGTGCAGGTGATGTCAGGCGATCTCACGGACCGCGCTTTCGTCGAGCGCGCAATCACGCCCGATACGCGCAGCGTCTTTCATCTCGCTGCGGTGGTAAGCGGCCAGGCCGAAGCCGACTTCGACCTTGGCATGCGCGTGAACCTCGATGCCTCGCGCGCGTTGCTCGAATGCTGCCGTCGCTGCGATGCGCCACCCAGGTTCGTGTTCACGAGCTCGCTCGCCGTGTTCGGCGGGCCTTTGCCCGATCCCGTACCCGATACTGCGGCGCTGACACCCCAATCGTCGTACGGCGCGCAAAAGGCCGCGTGCGAATTGCTCGTGTACGACATGACGCGCAAGGGCTACATCGATGGACGCTCGCTCCGGCTGCCAACCGTCACCGTGCGTCCCGGCCCGCCCAACCGCGCCGCGTCGGGATTCGCGAGCGGGATCATCCGCGAGCCACTCGCCGGAGTCACAGCCGTCTGTCCGGTCAAACCCGAGACACGCATGTGGGTGATCTCGCCTGCAGCGGCCGTTCACAACCTGCTCTGCGGACACGAAGCGCCCGCAGCGCGTTTCTCGCACACCCGGTCGGTGAACGTGCCGGGGATCAGCGTGACGGTGGCTGACATGGTGCGCGCCCTGCGCGAGATGGCAGGTGACGAGGTCGCGAACCGCGTGCGCTGGGAATACGATCCTGTGATCGATCGGATCGTGTCGAGCTGGCCCGCCGCGTTCGATACGCGGCTTGGCGCCTCCCTCGGAATGATCGCCGACCCGGATTTCACGGCCATCGTGCGCGCGTTTCGCGACGAGATGCACATGCCACCCGATGGACGCCCTGCCTCGTGAGTGACCGCACTCCGGCTCTGGCCCCCGACCCACAGACGTTGCGCGGCCGCCCGGGGTTACCGCCGCTTGCAGTCGCGCAGATCATAGCCCGCAACATCGTGCCGCTCGCCGGTGTGCTGTTCTTCGGCTGGCGCACCGGCAGCGTCGTGCTGTTGTACTTCGTCGACACGATGCTCGCGATCACGGTGCTGATAGGCGGGCTCATGAGCGTCTACGCGCGGGATGATCCCGCGGGGGCGCTTCTCAACAACGCAAGCGTCGTCGCCGCGGCGCTCTTCACGGCAGCCTTTCTCGCGATACCTCTTGGCGCGCCAGTGCTCATCCTGCTCGCCTCGAACGATGTGCACTGGCAGGATCTCGTGAACGACCCCGGAATCCGCACGGGGCTTGCCATGCAGGCGGTCACCGCGTTGTGGTCCTACATCGGCTTCTCGCGAGCGCTGCGCGTGGCCACTCCCGAGCAACTGCGGGTGAAGCGACGGTTCGCTCTCGTGTTCCTGCGTTGGGTCGGAGTGATGATGGTCATGTTCAGCAGCATCGCCATGTATCTGCCGGTGCTCGTCATTGCAGCGTACGTGGCGCTGTCCATCTGGGAGGAGATCGCGCCTGATCACTTCCTCAGAGCTGCAGGCGATGTCGAGGATGCGGCGAGCACGGACGCTGCAACGGCTACTGCTGAAGGATCGGCTCCACGGCCGCGAGGGCTTCTTCGAAGATCGCGACGTCACCGCTCCTGAGCTTCTGCGCGTCCGAGAGAATCTGCCGAAATCTCCGGCCGCCGGAACGACCGTGATACAGACCGAGCACGTGGCGGGTGATCGCGCGTAGCGGCACGCCTCGGGCAATCTGCGCCTGCGCGTAAGGGACGAGCGCGAGCAGGACCTCCTCGCGTGAGCGCGCACGCGCCGCCGCGTCATAGAGGCGCCAGTCGGCGTCGGCGAGCATATAAGGGTCGTGATACGCGACGCGGCCGAGCATGACCCCATCGGTGCACGCGAGCTCGCACTCGATGGCCTCCCAGCGCGCCAGACCACCATTGATCACGATCGTCAGCCGTGGAAAATCCTGCTTCAGTCGATGCACCACGTCATACCGCAACGGCGGGACCTCGCGATTCTCCTTCGGGGTGAGTCCTTTGAGCACGGCGTTGCGCGCGTGCACGATGAACACCTCGCATCCAGCTTCGCTCACGGTGCCGACGAAGTCGCGCACGAACGCGTAGTCCTCGATCGCGTCGAGACCGATGCGGTGCTTCACGGTCACCGGGATTGCGACCGCCTCGCGCATGGCGCGCACGCACGCCGCCACCAATGCGGGCTCGGCCATGAGGCACGCGCCGAAGCTGCCGGTCTGCACGCGTTCGGAGGGACAACCCACGTTGAGGTTGATCTCGTCGTAGCCCCACTTCGCCCCGAGCCCGGCGGCATGAGCCAGGGCGCGCGGATCGCTTCCGCCGAGCTGCAACGCCACCGGATGCTCGGCGGGGTCGAAGTCGAGATGATGCGGCACGTCGCCATGGACCAGCGCAGCCGTGGTGATCATCTCCGTGTAAAGGCGAGCGTTGCGCGTGATGAGGCGCAGGAAGAACCGGCAATGCCGGTCCGTCCAGTCCATCATCGGCGCGACACACAACCGCCAGGGGCATTCCGACTTCAGTTCAGTCACATTCACGGTACGGTGCGTGTACGTCAAGGACCCACTCAGTGGCGGGTGAATGGCCGCTCTGGCAGCGGCCGATGAACATGCGCCGCGGCGCTGGGGTCGACGGCAAGGATAAAAAATTGCAACCTCCTCCGATCACCACGATACTGGCGAGCGCGGCCCCCCTCGCTGGCGAACCAGTGGTTGAGGCTCGAACGTTTCGGTAGGAATCGATTGCCCCGGGGGCCATATGGACGTGTGGGTGGCTGCTGTTAAGGCATTCGCGTTCGCAGTGATTCCATATCGGGGATCACTCTCCTTCGGCTTTACATGGTCCGGCATGGTTATGCGGACCAAGTTTGGAACTGGTGGATGACGGGTCTCGCGCTGGGCGCGGGTCTACTCAGCACGCCGATCTATCGCAAGGCCAGGAAACACTATGTCAAACGGCTGTATGAAGAAACCGCCGCCTATCCCACTGCGCCTGAATGATACCGACTCGAGGTCATCATCGTCGCAGCAAAGAAAGCACGCGAGCCGCAATCAGGACAGCAAGCGTGTTGCCGGTGGGCAGGCACACGGTGAGTGCTCTTCTATGAACACCCGCGCCGTACTGCCCGGCATAACTGCATTGCTCGTGGCGTTCGCGGTGCAAGCCGCGGTGACGATCTATCCTGAGGTTGCGCGCGCAGACGCGGACATCGAGTCGGCCCTCAAGGAGGCGGCGAGAACGAGTCGCCGAGTGGTCATAGACTTCGGCGGCAACTGGTGCCCCGACTGCATCGTGCTCGACCGCCATTTTCACGCGTCCGAAAACGCCGCGCTGCTGGACCAGAATTACGTCCTCGTGCACGTGAACGTCGGCGACAAGGGCATCACAGACAACTTTGCAATCGCCGAGCGTTACGGTATCCCGCTGAAGAAAGGCGTGCCGGCGCTGGCCGTCCTGGATGCCGACGGCCGAGTCGTGTTCGCGCAGAAACAGGGCGAGTTCGAGGCCATGCGCAAGATCAATGCGCCATCGGTGCGCGAATTTCTGAGGAAGTGGGCGAGGTAGTGCTGACCCCGTTTGACAATGAGCATAGGCTTCACGCCGGCCGTGCGCTCCGCGGTCCCATCATGCTTCAGGCGCCGTGCAAACTCGACTTGCATCGCCGCCGGCAGCAGAGCGGTACGCCCTTAGCTGTCGGGACGATCAAGCGCGCAATCAAAGCGACCGTGAATTGCGCGGGCGAGTCACCGCCGAACGTCGTTGCTGCAGCGGCGCGCCGGTGCGGCCAGTGACCTGATCGACATCATGGCGACCAGCAGCGCGAGGATCGGCAGGGCTGGCGTGGCGAGCGTCGGAATCGCTCTCGCATCTGTCGCGGCGCCGCGAACTGCTGAGCCAACATCGATGATCGTGAACGACAACTGGCTGCCGTAGCCGACATCGCCAATATTGACGATCGGGGTAAGCGATGGTCTTACAGGCGATGAGATGCGCAGCTCGACCAATCCGGATGTGTCCAGCACGCCCATGAACGTGGGTGCCGTCGAGCTGAATGCGCGAGTTTCCGTGTCACCAGAAGCGAACGTTGCGGTGACCGTAATCGGAAAGACGGAACGAATCTGTAGCGTGGCGAAACGAGTGCCCGATGGAAATCGAATCAGCACATTGTTGTCACCGTCCTGAACGCCCGTAGAAAGAAAGTTGGTCGTGAATCCGATGGGCGACGACAGCGGATCGAAGATGGGCGCGCTGCCCGCACGGGTGAGCACCACCGTGACATTTCCGAGGGTCAGGGTCGTCGGCTGAAGTCCCGGCCGAAACGCATTGAAGCTCGCCACGGAAGCCGGGCCGACGAGTTGTGCGAACGTCTGTGGGTCGCTGAAAAAGTGCCCGCTATCGGCACTCGCATTGCTGGATACCGCGAGGCAGGCACCGATCAGGAACAACAAAACGCGCATGCGGACACCCATTCAGTCGTCGCCGGTAGCGTTGGCCGATCCGGCGTTCCTGGCTCGCGCTCAGGCTATCAGTTCACAGACGATGGGCGCCGTGGAATTCCGAAGCGCTGCGTGGCGCCTGCAGGGCCCTAAAAGCTGTAACGCAGCCCTACGCTCCAGAGGTCCGCGTCGAACTTGCCTCCGAGTTCATCCGACGAGATCCGCGACATGCGCTCATACTCCAGCCGCGCAGCGAGGCGCGGCATGATTGACACCTCGAGCCCGGCAGCGTACGCGGGCACGGTATTCCGGTCGCGCCGACTGCTGTTGCGCAGCGTCGCAAAACCACTGGACGAGAACGAGCCTTTGGTTTCAACCCATGCCGCACTGACCCGCCCATACACCGACAGCATCTGCGTGAAGGGATAGTGCGCGGCAAGTCCCAGCGTCCAGGCGTCACTACGGAGCGACGCACCGATCGTCCCGGGCGGCGTGACGGTGCTCGCCCAGCGGCTTTTGCCGAGGTCCACGTACGCGCCTTCGACCGCGAGCCAGGGCAGCACCTCGTAGCCTGCGAATGCACGCCAGCTCGTGCTACTGCGGTCCGTCGAAGTGCTTGCCGAGAAGAAACCGAGGTCGCGCACCAGTGATTCGCTGATATGCCCGGCCTCGGGGCCCCCACGCGCCTGCCCCACTTGCCCACCGAAGTACCATTGTGCCGACGCAGTGCTGGCCAGCGCGCACAGGGCGCTCGCGACCGCTGCCTTGATGACGATGTTCTTGTTCATGCGTGCTCCCTGTTGTGGTCAGTGCCCGCCAGCCGTGCCCTCGCGGCGTGGATCAGCCCCGCCGGCCCACCCGGAAAGAGGTGCGATGATCGACGACAGTGGCCCCCCGTGAGCATCGGGATTGCCCAGCCGCTGGATGCCCTGAATACCCGAGTTGATGTCGACGATGCTGACGGTGTGACCGAGTGCCTGCAACGCAGGTCCAAGGTTCTTGACTGAGCTCCCGGCCTCGAGCTGGGTCGTTGCGGAGGTCTGGGCTCCGAAGTTACCGAGGTCGATCGCACTCTGGATGTCGAGCTGCCAGTCGAGAATACCGACGAGCGTCTTGACGACGTATTGAATGATGTTGCTGCCTCCCGGTGAACCGACGATCGCATAAAGACGGTACTTGTCGTCGAACACGATGGTCGGTGCCATCGAGCTGCGCGGTCGCTTGCCCGGCTCGACGCGATTGGCAACCGGATTGCCCGCAGCGTCGCGGGGCACGAAGTTGAAATCGGTGAGCTGGTTGTTGAGCAGGAACCCACGGACCATCTGATAGCTGCCGAAGCCGCTTTCGATGGTCGTCGTCATCGATACTGCATTGCCGTCGCGGTCCACGATCGATATGTGGGTCGTGCCGTTCTCAAGCGTCTCTTCGACCTCCCGCTCCTTGCCGC
>JALYXY010000098.1 GCA_030946875.1 Pseudomonadota bacterium
CACGATCGCCCAGACGGGGCTTCAGCCGCACATGCACGCGCCCGCCGGAAGCTTGCCCCTGGGCAAGCAGCGCATCGTGGAAATCGCCCGGGCGCTCGCTGCGGATCCGGCGCTCCTGCTCCTGGATGAACCGGCGGCGGGGTTGCGCTACCTCGAGAAGCAGGAACTCGCGCGGCTCCTGCGCGAGTTGCGCGGGAGGGGCATGACGATCCTCCTGGTCGAGCACGACATGGACTTCGTGATGGGGCTGACGGATCGGCTGGTGGTCATGCATTTCGGCGAGAAGCTTGCAGAAGGTGCTCCCGCCGACATCCAACGCCATCCCGGGGTGCTCGAGGCCTACCTCGGAGGCGTGACGTGAGCGCTGCGCGCGCGACTGCAACCGTGTGCTCCGGGCCCGCCAACGTGCCGCTCCTCGAGGTGCGTCACCTTCGCGTCGCGTATGGCAAGGTGGAGGCCGTGCACGATGTGTCGCTGCGCGTAACCGCCGGATCCATCGTGTCGGTGATCGGGCCAAACGGGGCAGGCAAGACGACGCTGCTCCTTGCGCTGATGGGCCTGCTGCCTTCGCACGGCGAGGTGTTTTACGAGGGCCAGGACGTGAGCGCGGCCAGCGTCGAAACGCGGGTGAAGCGCGGTTTGATCCTGGTGCCGGAGCGGCGCGAGCTCTTTGCGGCAATGACCGTGGCTGACAACCTGGAGCTCGGGGCCTTCACCCGTCGCCGCGACGCGGATGCCCTCCGCACACTGGATGACGTCTACGCGCGCTTTCCGCGGCTGTCCGAGCGCGCACGCCAGCTCGCGGGCACGTTATCCGGTGGCGAGCGTCAGATGCTTGCGATGGGGCGGGCGCTCATGGGAAAGCCGCGACTCCTGATGCTCGACGAGCCGTCGCTCGGCCTCGCGCCGATCGTGGTGCGTGAGATCTTCAGCATCATTGCGGATCTGCGCGCGGCGGGTGTCGCCATCCTGCTGATCGAGCAGAATGCGCGTGCGGCGCTGCAGGTCTCCGACTACGGCTACGTGCTCGAGACGGGCGAGCTTGCCACCGAAGGCCAAAGCGCCGAGCTCGCGGCCGACGAGCGGGTTGCCGCGACGTACCTCGGTCGGGCCGCGCAACCGGGCTCTGCCGCGCACATCGCTTCATAGCGGAGCACGAAAACACCGCGCTTTGCGTAGGGCAGGGTGCCTCGCTTTGGGCACTTCGTACCGGACCACAAAGACACGGTGATTCCCGCGAGAAAGGGTTGCCTCGCCTGGGCACGGCGCCTCGCCGTGCGCCACGGTGCCTGTCGCCCTGGTTGCTCCCTTGTAAAGAAGTCAACTCGAGGTCCAGCTCAAACCGGTGATCACCGACAATAGCTGGTAATTTGCACTCTCGACCCCATGTCGAACCTCTACCCCCCGTTTCTGTGTCGGAAGGCATTCCTGTGATCGATCTAGCCACGTCGGCCCTTGCGGGCTCCGTTCTATCCGAAGCCAGCGGGCTGTTGTTGACTCCCGCGAGCCTCGACGCCTTGGGCCTCGACCGCGTGCTGGCGTCGATTCACAGCCATGACGTGGATTTCGCCGACCTCTACTTCCAATACTCGCGTGTCGAGAGCTGGAGCCTCGAGGAGGGCATCGTCAAGTCGGGATCGTTCAGTATCGACCGCGGTGTCGGCGTGCGCGCCGTGCACGGCGAGAAGCAGGCGTTTGCCTATTCCGACGACATCACGTTGCGCGCACTCGAGGAGGCTGCGAGCGCGACGCGGGCGATCGGCCGGCAGGGACAGTCGGCGGTGGCTCCACTGTCGCAAACCGCGGTGTCACGCTCGCTTTACTCACCTCGAGACCCCCTCGTGTCGCTCGAGGACCCGGCCAAGGTATCGCTCCTCGAACGTGTCGAGCAGATCGCCCGCAAGCGCGATCCGCGTGTCGTGCAGGTCATGGCATCGCTCGCGGGAGAGTACGAAGCGATCCTCGTCGCTCGCAGCGACGGCTTCGTCGCCGCCGACGTGCGTCCGCTCGTGCGGTTGTCGGTGCACGTGATCGTCGAGGAAAACGGCCGCCGCGAGCAGGGTTCCGCGGGGGGCGGGGCGCGTAGCGACTACACCTTCTTCACCGACGCGCTCGCTGCCGAATACGCGGAAAAGGCGGTGGATCAGGCGCTGCTCAATCTTTCGGCACGTGATGCGCCGGCAGGAAACATGGTGGTGGTCCTGGGCCATGGCTGGCCCGGGATTCTTCTGCACGAGGCGATCGGACATGGGCTCGAGGGTGACTTCAACCGCAAGGGCACGAGCGCGTTCTCCGGACGCATCGGTCAGCGGGTCGCTTCGCGCGGTGTGACCGTGGTCGACGATGGCACGATCGAGGGACGCCGCGGATCGCTCAACATCGACGACGAAGGAACGCCGACCCAACGCACGGTACTGATCGAAGACGGAATCCTCACCGGCTACATGCAGGACCGCCTCAATGCGCGCCTGATGCAAGTGACACCGACCGGAAATGGCCGGCGCGAATCCTTTGCCCATCTGCCAATGCCCCGCATGACGAATACCGTCATGCTGTCGGGCACGCATGATCCCGAGGAAATCATCGCGTCCGTGGAGAACGGTCTCTATGCCGTCAATTTCGGTGGCGGCCAGGTCGACATCACGAGCGGCAAGTTCGTGTTCTCTGCCGCCGAGGCGTGGAAGATCGAGAACGGCAAGCTTGCCTATCCGGTCAAGGGTGCCACCCTCATCGGCAACGGTCCCGATGCATTGACGCGGGTCTCGATGATCGGCAACGACATGGCGCTCGACCCGGGTGTGGGCACGTGCGGCAAGGATGGGCAGAGCGTGCCCGTGGGCGTGGGTCAACCGACGCTGCGCATCGACGGCCTGACCGTCGGCGGCACGGCGTAACGTAGCCGCTCGTGGAACCGGGAGCGCTCATCGCGGCGCTGCGGGCTTCGGTCGGTCAGATCGCTGTAGCTGCCCGGGCGCCGATGGTCAGAAACTGCGCCGTGTCCTCGCTCTCGCTGTATCCGTAATCCCACCACTCGCGCTCGGGCGCAAAGCCATTCGCGATCAGGAGTGCGCGCAGCTTCTGCGGTGACAGCGGACGCACCGTCTCGCTGACGGAGATCGTTTCCTGCAAGGTGCGGTCCTCACCAAACCGCTCGTACCGGCGCTCGATGCGGTTGCGCTCGTCATCGAGTGCTGTGATGCGCTTCCATCGCACGAGCTCACCGGTGTCATAGGGGCGGCGGTAATCGAGCTTGAAAGCGGCGCTCGAGGTTACCCGGCGCGGGATGAACGCATCGATCACGAGCCGACCTTCGGGCCGGAGTACTCCGTGCACGCCGCGCGCCATGTCCGAGAAGGCGAGATCATCGACGAGGTACGTCGCGAGCGAGTAGGGGCAAAGCACGACGTCGAACGCACGGCGCAAGGCAAGTGCCCGCACATCCATGCGAGCGACGACCGCTGG
This sequence comes from Pseudomonadota bacterium, assembly GCA_030946875.1. GTDB lineage: Bacteria > Pseudomonadota > Gammaproteobacteria > Burkholderiales > Casimicrobiaceae > CAIWHR01. The sequence goes on from JALYXY010000098.1 coordinate 3,463, forward strand.
CAGCGACCGCTCGCGAGCCTTCCGTTCGAGAACGGCGAGCATGCCCGCAGAAGCATCGACGCCGACCACGTCGACGCCACGCGCCGCGAGCTCGAGCAGTATCCGGCCGTTGCCACAACCGAGCTCCAGCACGCGAGCGCCTGGCGTGCACAAACCCGCATAGAAGCCGACGTCGTCGAACGCCATGTTGCGACCCATGTCGACGTCGTAGAGCTCGGCAATGCGATCGTACTCGCTCATGGTCGAGGACGTGTCGCAGTCCCGGTGAGCACTGCAGCGTAGACCTCGCGTTGCAAAGCCGCGCACGCGGACCACTGGTAAGGGGCGAGCTTGGTGCGATCCGGTGCTTCGAGGCGGTGGCGCTCCGGCGCGTTCGTGAGCAGATGGATGATCGGACCCGCCATCGCCTGCACGTCGGGCACGATCACGAGTCCGGAGAAGCCCTGGTCGTGAAAGCCGCGCGCACCGGCTTCGGTGCTGACGCACACTCGCCCCGCACTCAACGACTCGACGAGCTTTACCGCGGAACCGCGAATCGCCGTGAGTGGATTGATGCTCATCGTGCACGCATCGAGAAGTCGGGGCACGTCGTCCCGATGGCCCAGCACGGTGACGCCCGGCTGATGGAACACAGGGTCGTTGCGCGTCGGAGCAACACCTTCGTCGCCGGCGAGCACGGTGAGCTCGATGTCCGGGATGGCCTCGCGAATGATCGGATAGCAGTCACGCAGGAATTGGGCGATGGCGCTGGCGTTGGGGCCATACCGGAAGGGGCCGACGAACAGGAGGCGCGTTCCGCCAGAGGGTGCGTGTGGCCCGAGCGCCACGGCGCTGCCGTTGGGTACGCAGGTGAGCCGCGGGTGACGCACCATCGCCGCATCCTCGCTCGAGCAGACCGTCACCGCATCGAACGCCTGGAGCGCCTCGCGCTCGAAGCTCACGAACTCGGAACGAGAGCCGAAGTCATCTTCGACGCACGCGTCGTGCAGGCCCAGAACCCAGCGTTCCTGGCCTACTCTCTGCTGCACCAGCGGTGCGAGTTCCGCGTGCTCGATCTGCACCAGTTGGGGACCATACGTTGAGATGGCGTCGCGAACAGCGCTCACCAAAGCGGGATGCGTGTGCTCGCGCATGCGGGCTTCCATGGTCCGTGCGCCCATGGCGTCGCGCGATCCGCTCGCTTGCACGAGATACACCGCGGCAAGACCCTCGAAGAACGAAAAGCTTTGCGCGCCGTAGACGTGTGCCTCGTCGGAGACGAGGATGATGTCGTGATCGCGGCGCAGCTCATGCATGAGTTCGGTGACGCGCCGCGCGCCGCCATGACGCGGCGGAAAAATTGCGAACGGTGACACGACGAGAAGGCGGCGACGCGCGCTATCGAACGCGCGCAACCGGTAGCTGTAAGAGCGGGCAGGGAGCGACATGCTTTGGCCCCTGCGCGTCCAGAGCATGGCGGGCCGCAGCGGCTGCGGAGCGCGTCGCGCCCGCACACGCTGTCTCAGCACGGATCGCGCAACGTCGCGCCCGGCCAGCTCGCGCTGACTCTCATAAGGCAGATCGCACACTCGCCGCATGAAAGAGTTGCGGCTTTCTGGCGTGGTGTTCTGACGCGCGTCGAAGAGCAGCCGATTGCGTTCGATGATGCGAGCAAGCGCCTCGGGCGCATGGAACCTCGCGGTGGTGGCGCGATGGTGGTGGAACGCCTGCGCGGCCGGTGCAAAGAGCACCTTCCAGCCGTCCCGCCATGCGCGTACGCCCCACTCGGCGTCTTCCCAATAGAAGGGGTCATACGCCGTGCTCGAGCGGACGTACTCCCTCAACTCAGCCGTGCGGAAGAGACTTGCGCCACCGCTCGCGCAGAGATGAGGCACGACCGTGCCCTCGTCCGACACTGGTGCGTGAAAGAGATGCACGCCGTCACCGTCGGTGTACCAGTCGGTGAATCCGGTCTCCTCCCTGCGACCCTGCGCGTTGGCCTGGAAGATCTGCGCGCCGATTGCAAACACATCGGGGCCGCGGGATGCCAGGAGCGTGGTGAGCGCAGGCGGAGCGATGCGCATGTCGTTGTTGAGGAGAAGCGTGCCTGGATACCGCACCGCGGCGAGGCCCATCTTCACCGCAGCTGAAAATCCGAGTGGCTCCGCATGGAAGAGGAAACGCACGCCAGGATGTCGCGCGCGCACGTCATCGTAGGTGTCCTCGATCGCGCCGTTCACCACCACGATGATCTCGTGCGGTTCGCCAACCATGTCTAGCGCGACGACCACCGCGTCCAGTGCTTCGGTCAAGAGCGAAGGCGCATCGCGCTCGGGGATGACGACGCTCACGCCGGCGCCCCACGGCGCGTTGCGGGTGTTGTGCGCAGGCGCGAACCGCGCCAGCACATCGGCAACGCACATGGCGACGAAGAGGGGAGCGAGTCGCAAGCGCTGGCGCCAGCTCGTTCCCCACAGGCGGTCGGAACGTCCGACTTCACCGGACTGCAAAGGGTGCATGTCAGACGATCAGCCGCGGATCGGCCGCATTGCCGGACGAGGACGTCAGGAGCGCTTGCGACGCGAACATGCTGGCCCATACGTTGGCCGGTGATGCGTGATCATTGAGCGCGAACGGCAACGAGCCGTCGGCACGCACGGCACCTGCAAGACGCTCGCGCAAGGGCGCGATGGCCTCGACCTCGACGTGGAGCGCGTTCGCGATACGAATCGTCTGGGCGAGGACATCGGTACGCTCGACACTGCGCGCATCGGATTGACGCTCCGGCACTCGGCCCGTGGCCGCATACCGGTCGAGCAGCATTTGGAGCTGCAGCTGCACCACGTTCATGGCTTCGCGAGTGCGCGGGTGCTCGGGCAGCCCGACGATGCCCTCGAGCGTGTAGAGCAGTGGGTGGGCTTCGTCGTGCGGTGTATCGACAGCCCACTGCAGCGCATGATCGAAGGTTCGGCGTGCGGCGTCGGCAACACGTGGCCTGAGCGCAGGCAATTGCTGAGCAGCGCGGATGATTCCGCCGGCAGCTTTGGCCAGAAAACCGCCGCGCCGTGTCGACCATCGGTCGGGCACCGGCACGCCCGGAGCGTCGCAGGCATCGAACACGCCGTCGTCACCGATCGTGCGTTCGAGCTCACGGCACAGCCCAACGACGACGACCGGGTCAGCCTCGGTGAGCCGAGCTGCAACAGCGCTGCCGAGCCCCCGCAGGGCCATCGCGACGTCGAACGTGAAGCGCCTCTCGTTACGCCAGTCATTCGATGTGTGGGTGAGATAGACGCGCGTCGGCGGCCGCTCGAGTGTGAGCCAGTATCTCAGCCATTGCTGTGCGGCACGCGCGCGGTGCTCGAGGGACGCTGACACGCCCGCGGTCGCGGCGTACCAGGCAAGCCATTGCAGGTAGTAGCCGGTGATCTCGGGATACACGTAGAGTGGGTGGTCCGCGTTCAGGCTCCCGATCACGCCGCCGCGGTGCACACCATCGGCGACTTGCGCAGGACCCTCGAGCAGCCACTGCGCGACTTGCGCAGCCGCAACGCTTGCGTGGTCAGCGGCTCGCATGAGACCGGCCGGCGTTCAAGAGGTTGGCTTCGAGGGCCTCGCTAATGCGGACCGACGCATCGCCTGCGCCGAACGGCGCGTCATCATCGAAGGGCACCGGATTGCGCCGCGGAAGCGCAAGCACCCGTATCGCCGCATCGACGATCGCACGCGGATCGACATCGACGAGCTCGACGAAACCCGTCGCCAGACACTCGGGGCGCTCGGTATTGGATCGCGGCACGAGCAGCGGCATTCCGAGATGCGGCGCTTCCTCCTGAATGCCGCCGGAGTCGCTGATCGCCAGCGCCGCGGAAGCAATCAGGCGGATGAAGTCCGGGTATTCCATGGGCTCCACCAGGTGAATGGCCAGATGCGCGCCAAGGCGCCTCCTGATCCGCCGCGCGATACGCGGATTCGGATGCACCGGGAACACGATGTGCATTTCCGGTTTGCGCGCAGCGAGCGCAAGCAGCGCATCGCAGAAGAGCTCGGCGTTGCGATCCCAGTTTTCCCGTCTGTGGAGTGTGACGACAATCGCGCTGCTCACGTGATCGCCGACCGATATGTTGCCGCGCGCCAGAACGTGGCGCAGCGTGTCGATGCCCGTGTTTCCGACGCGAAAGATCCTCTCTGCAGGGACGCCCTCATCAAGCAGATGGGCCGACGCCGATGCGCAGGGAGCGAAGTGCCACTGGGCATGGCGCGCAATGCAGCGCCTGAACCACTCCTCGGGGAATGGATCGTCGATGTTGTCCGTGCGCAACCCGGCCTCCACATGCGCGACGGTCAGCCCGCAGTCGACAGCAGCGCGCGCTCCCGCGTACGCCGATGATGTGTCGCCTTGCACCACCACCGCATCAGGCGCAATCCGGCGCAGCGCGCTGCGAATCGAGCTCCGGAGGTGACGCACGGCATGCTGCAGATTCGGCATCGGCGATAGCGCCGGCAATTCGAGGTCGCAAGTCACATCGAATCCTGCCAGCGTGTGTCGCACCGCAGCGAGATGCTGGCCGGTGTTGATGACGGACAGTCGAAAGCTGCGCCGCGCCCGCAGCGCGCGGACGAGCATCGCAATCTTGATGGCCTCGGGTCGCGTCCCTGCGAGGACAGCGAGGTGGGGCGTGAAGCGCGCGTGGTCTCCCGGAGTGCTCGACGCGCTCAGTGCAGGGGACCCTTGCTCTCGCTCTCGGACACGGCGGGCGCCGGCGAGGCGTGATGCATGACCAGTCGCCAGCCCGACGGGGTACGCATGAACACGTTGGTGGCGATCGCGCTGCCGCGGGAATCGCCTTCCTTGCCGACCGAAATCTGTTCGACACCGCTTTGCATCGCCAGCCCGACGGTCTCGATGCTGATCACTTCCTCGATGCGGAACGTGAGCCGGGCATCTCCCGCGAAAATCTGCTCCCACGCGGCGCGTACGGCGTCGTAACCGACCATTCGCCCGCCACCGGGATGCACGCAGATGATTTCCTCGTCCTCGGCCCATGTGCTCATCATGGCCTCGACGTCCTTCGCTTCGAACGCCTGATAGAAGGCGGCCGCGGCGTCGGTGGGCGTGGTGTAGATAGGGATGGCGCGCGGCTTGGCCATGCTGTGTTCCGGAAAGCAATGGCGGGAGGGTCGCACGCCCGACGATCGTCTAACGCACGGTCGTGCGGGCGAGATCATACACGGCGTCGGGATCGAGGTCGCGCAGGCACTTGAAATGGCCGAGCGGACATTCGCGCTGGAAGCAGGGGCTGCATGCAATCGGGATGCGCGCAATCCTGGCGAGCGGTGACAGTGGCGGCGTGTAAGCCGGCGAGGACGATCCGAACAATGCGACGAGCGGCACGCCCACCGCCGCCGCCGCGTGCATCAGCCCCGAGTCGTTGCTGACCACGACCGATGCGAGCGACAGGAGATCGATCGCTGTGCCGAGATCGGTGTGACCGGTGAGGTCGCGGATCAAAGGCGAAAGATCTCCGGCGGCGCGCAAGACGCCCTCGGCCGCCAGCCGGTCGTTGGGCGAGCCCACCAGCCACACCTGCATGCCGCTCGACAGGAACCGCGCAGCGAGATCGGCGAAGTGGGTAGGTGGCCAGCGTTTCGCGGGGCCATACTCTGCGCCCGGGCAGAGGATTGCAACGCGCTTGCGCGAGCGCAGATGCAGCGCGTGCACTGCCGCCGCGCGATTGGTTGCATCCGGTACGAGGGTCGGCGCGGGCGGCATCGGCACGAGTTCGCCGGGCTGGGCGACGAGCGCAGCGAAGCGATCCACCAGCCTTGGCATTTCCTTGCGCCTCAGGTGCCGCACGTCGTTCAGCAGAAGCCAGCGGCCTTCTCCGCGATAGCCTGTGCGTCGCGCGATCCCGGCAAACCAGGGAATGAGCGCGGACTTCCATGAATTGGGAAGAACGATCGCGTGTGCGTACGCCGGCTCACCCACCTCGTCGCGCAGTCGGTTGCCGACTTCGCGCCGTGCCGCAAAATCGAAGCGTCCATGACCGACCGGATTTTCGATGATGCGACCGATGCCGCGCATGCGTGCGTACACGGGCGCACACCATGGCGGTGCGAGCACGTCGACGATCGGGTCTTCGAAGGGCTCGCGCAACAGCGCGATGACGGGCTCGGAGAGAATGGCATCGCCAACCCATGATGGCGCGACCACCAGGATCCGGTGCGTCATGGGCACCTCGCGGCGCTGCTCGCCGCGCTCAGTGATGTCCTGCGGTGGCGTCGCCGGCGAGACGGTAACGTGTGCCGCAATAAGGGCACCGTGCCTCACCGTTTTCCCCCAAGGGCAGAAACACTCGCGGGTGGGTTGACCAGAGAACCATCGCCGGGTTCGGACAGAAGACGGGCAGATCGTTTGCGCTCACCTCGAGAGGAGGCGCAGCGCCCGGAACAGCCGATGACGACTCGGCGCTCATACGTACGTCAACCAGTCGGCGTGCGCGTCGCTACGACCGTTAACGGCGTCGAAGAACGCGGCCTGCAGGCGGGCAGTGACAGGGCCGCGGTGGCCTGCGCCGATCTGCCGGTGATCGAGCTCGCGTATGGGTGTCACCTCCGCGGCCGTGCCGGTGAAGAACGCCTCTTCGGCGCAATACACCTCGTCACGCGTGATGCGCCGCTCGACGACGGTGATGCCCATGTGGCGAGCCAGCTTGAACACCGTATCGCGGGTGATGCCGCGCAAGGCACCGGAGGAGAGGTCCGGCGTGTGCAACTCGCCTTCCTGCACGATGAACACGTTCTCGCCGGAACCTTCGGAGACGTAACCTTGCGGGTCGAGAAGCAGCGCCTCGTCGTACCCGTCGGTGGTTGCTTCCTGATTCGCGAGAATGGAGTTGAGATAGTTGGCGCAGGCTTTGGCACCGGTCATATGGATGTTCACATGATGCCGCGTGAAGGATGACGTCTTCACGCGAATGCCGCGCTCGAGACCTTCGCTGCCGAGATAGGCGCCCCACGGCCATGCGGCGATGGCCACCCGGACCGGGTTGGACTTGGCGGCGACGCCCATGGCATTCGAACCGTAGAAGGCGATCGGCCGGATGTAGCAGGACTGAAGCTGGTTGTCACGCACGCACGCGAGCTGCGCCTGATCGAGCTCTTCGACGCTGAAAGGGATCTTCATGCCGAAGATGTGTGCGGAGCGGAAGAGCCGCAGCGTGTGATCGTGCAGGCGAAAGATCGCGGGGCCGCGCGCCGTCTGGTACGCACGCACGCCCTCGAAGACGCCCATGCCATAGTGCAAGGTGTGCGTGAGCACGTGAGTCGTGGCTTCGCGCCACGGCACCATCTTGCCGTCGTACCAGATAAACCCGTCGCGATCCGCCATCGACATGGCATCACCCCTCACGTCGAAACGTGGATTTTAGCCGATCGGCGCAACCGCATCGATGCGGATGAGGCGGCGCGCCGCCGGTGTGTGCGCCCCGCCGTTTGCAGCGCAGGGCCTGTGGTTCACAATGCAAGATCGAGAACCACCGACCTTGGACTCTACGAATGGCCCTGAAGAATGTCAATGAGGTTGACGTAAAAAGAGCCCAAGAGCTCAGCACGGCGATCGAGCTCGTGCATTTCGGTTTTCGCGCCATGATCGCCCGGCCCGACGAGGTGCTGGCGAAGCGCGGCCTCACCCGCGTGCACCACCGGATCCTCTACTTTGTCGCCCGTTCTCCCGAGCTGAGCGTCAACACGCTGCTGCGCACGCTTGGGGTTACCAAGCAGGCGCTCAACCGGCCGTTGCGCGATCTCTGCGCGCAGGGTCTCGTGCGCATGGAGCGCAGCCAGGACGATGGACGCGTCAAGCGGTTGCGCCTGACGGCCACCGGTGCCCGGCTCGAGGCGCGACTCTCATCGCTCCAGCAGGAGCACTTTGCGGCAGCGTTCGAGCGTGCGGGTCGCGACGCCGAAGCCGGATGGCGCGCTGCGATGGCGGCACTCGCAAGCCCCGAGCTCATCAAATCGGGGCGTGACCTTCCGGGAGGTCCCATGCTCGACGCTTCACCCGGGGTGCTGCCGTCACGCTGAAGTGCGGATCGCCGAAGACTCCCCGAATACCGCATTCCACAGCGCCGTCACCGCTTGCCGGTGGTGCACTTCCTCCGCCGGCGGCACACGTGCATGGGGCGCAGCGGTGAGCCGCAACGTATGCTGCCGCCGTCGATAGTGCCGATACGCCTCGGCCGCGCCGGCGGCCACCTCCGCGGTCAAGAGCCCGAGCCGCGACCCAAGCGCCAGAAGCGCGATATTGCCGATGTTGCGCGTGAGATCCGCGTAGCGAAGGGCGCAGGCGAGCACGAGGTACTGCACGGCGAATTCGACATCGACCATGCCGCCTGCATCGTGCTTGAGATCGAACAGCTCGCTGCGATTCGGATGCCCGGCGTGCATACGTTGGCGCATCGCGACGATCGCTTCCGCGAGCGCCTTTCCATCTCGTGGCAGGCGCAGGAAGCCTTCGCGCTCGTTCTCGAAACGCCTGCCGAGATCCGCGTCACCGGCGACAAAGCGGGCCCGCGTGAGCGCCTGGTGCTCCCATGTCCAGGCCTGCTCTCGCTGATAGCGCCAGAATGCAGCGAAGCTCGACACGACAAGTCCCTTCGCCCCGTCCGGCCGCAAGCGCAGATCGATGTCGTAGAGCTGGCCGGCGGAGGTGTTGGTGGTGAGCCACAGGACCAGCCGCCGTGCGAGGCGCGTATACGTTTCCAACGCGCCCTCGGTCGCGTCGTCGTACACCAGAACGATATCGAGATCCGACGCATACCCGAGCTCCTTGCCGCCGAGCTTTCCGTACCCGATGACTGCAAAATGTGGCGGCGGCGATCCGGCGCCCGCGACCTGCTGCCAGATTTCGTGCAATGCGGCTGCGATGATGATGTCCGCCAGTGCCGACAGATGATCGGCGAGTCGCTCCACGGTCAGGCGACCTCCGAGGTCCTGGGCGAGCAGGCGAAATGTTTGCGCCTGCTGGAAGTGTCGCAACGCGTCCATCTGCTGCTCGGCGTCGCCGGCGTGCGATGCGAGCACGCGCTGAAGCTCGTCGCGCCAGGCGTCCCAGTCCGGCTGGGCCATGAGAACCCGTGCATCGAGGAGTTCATCGAGGAGGATGGGATGGCGCGTCAGATAGTCAGCCGCCCAGGCGGAGGCCGCCATGAGATGCGCAAGCCGGGGAAGCAACGGCGGGTGCTCGATCATCAGCGCGAGATAGGCGCTGCGCCGACTGACCGTCTCGAGCAAGCCGAGCAAGCGCTTGAACACGACGTCGGGAAGGTATCCGTTCGCCCGCTCGGCAGCGGCTGCGCGCAGGAGCTTCGGCATGAGCTTGTCGAAGCGGTCACGCGACATCGACGGAAGCTGCAGGTATCGCGTACCGCGCCGCACGCGCGAAAGTGAATCGACGAGGCCCGAGGCATCCGCGAATCCCGATTCGTGCATGAGTGCTCGAGCGGCTTCACCCCCCGAGACTTCATTCCACGCATCGTCGAACCCGTCATCTCCCACTGTGCCGGGCACGGTGGAGCCGCCCAGGTGGGCTTCGGTCGTCTCGCCGAACACCGCCGCGAATTGCCCGCCTACCGCATCGCGGTGACGCTCGAGCTCGCGCTCGAACGTAGGCGTGTCGTCGAAGCCCATCGCGCGGGCGAGGGCTTCGCGCTCGGCCGGGTCGTGCGGCAGCATCTGCGTTTGCTGGTCATCGCGGTATTGCAGGCGGTGCTCGAGATTTCTGAGAAACACGTAAGCCTCGCGCAACTCATCGATCGCACTTGCAGGAAGCAGGCCTCGTTCGGCGACGGCTTCCAATGCCGGCAGCGTCCCGGGTACGCGAAGCGCGGGCTCGCGTCCGCCCCGGACGAGCTGCAGTGCCTGGACGGTGAACTCGATCTCGCGAATGCCGCCCGGTCCGAGCTTGATGTTGGCCGCACCCTCGCTGCGCTTGCCCTGCTCGCGAATCTGGCGATGGACGTCGCGCAGGCCCTCATAAGCGTCGAAGTCGAGGTACTTGCGAAAAACGAAGGGCGTCACGAGCGCCTGCAGCTCATCCGCGTCGCCGGTCAGCGCCCTTGCCTTGAGCCACGCATAGCGCTCCCAGGAGCGTCCCTGCGTGACGAGATATTGTTCGAACGCGGACAGCGGCAGCGCAAGCGGACCGCTCTCGCCGTACGGGCGAAGCCGCATGTCGACTCGGAAGACGAAGCCTTGGGCGGTGACATCGTGCAACGAGGCGATGACGCGCCTGCCCACGCGCTCGAAGAACTCGCGATTGCCGATGACGCGCCCGCCATCGGTCTCGCCTTCCTCCGGAAACAGGAACACGAGGTCGATGTCCGAGGAGACGTTGAGCTCCGATCCTCCGAGCTTGCCCATGCCCATCACGATCAGCGATTCTTCGCGGCCATCGGCGGTGCGCGGCTGTCCGTGACGCAAGGCGAGATCACGATGGTGCACTTCGGTCGCGGCGGCAACGGCACGCTCCGCCAGCTGCGTCATCGCGGAACACACCTCGGAGAGACCCGCCGATCCCGTGAGATCGCGCGCCATGCTGTGCAGGTACACCCGCCGGCGAAGCACACGCAACGCACCTGCAAGCGCCTCCGCATCCTGCTGAGCGCGAGCGGCGACGACCGGTGACTCCTCTTCGGTCCAGCAAATCGGCGCATGAACCGCTCGCTCGAGCCAGGCCGCGTCCGCGGGATGCGCGTCGAGCATCCGCGTGGCATACCGGCTGAACTGAAGCGCCTGCAGGACATCCATGGAGCGGGAACCGACGAGCGCGTTGGGGTGCTTTCGTGCACGTCGACCGCAAGCGCACGCCGGGGAGCTTCCGCTACAATGCAGGCAGGAGCGGGAACCGCCTATTATGCCTTTCATGCGTGCGCGGCTTCGCGTCCCCAGTGCAGTGCTGCCTGCGATCGCGAAGGTGACGCGCGGGCTCGCTTGGCTGGTCGTGATCGGCATCGGCGTGTTTGCGGCTGTGCTGCTCGCCGTGCGCCTCGTGCTCTTCCCCAATATCGAGCATTACCGCGATCGCATCACGCAAGCGCTTGCTGCGCAGATCCACCAGCGGGTCACGATCGACAGCCTTGCCACCGACTGGGACGGGTGGAATCCCAAGCTTCTCGTCACCGGGCTCCGCGTCGGCGGCCCTGCAGGCGCCGGCGAGCGTGAGTTGCTGGAGCTGCCCCGCGTCGCCTTGACACTGTCGTGGACCTCGGTCCTGCTTTTCGAGCCACGGCTCAACCAGCTGGTGGTCGACAGTCCGAGGCTCGCGGTGCGCCGCGACCCGGCCGGCGTGCTCCACGTCGCGGGCATCGAGATCGATCCCGCCAACGTGAGCCATGACGCCGCGTTCACCGACTGGCTGCTGCGGCAGCACGAGATCGTCGTGCGCAACGCGCGCATCTCATGGCAGGACGAACAGCGGCACGCGCCGCCGCTGCTGCTCGATCATGTGACGTTCAGGCTGGAGACTCGATTTGGTGGCCACCGCTTCGGGCTGACCGGCAACCCTCCGGCGGAGCTCGCCGGGCCGATCGATGTGCGCGGCGACATCGCGGGTCGATCGGCGCGCGAATGGCAGCACGCCACGGGCGAGATCTACGCGCGCCTCGATTTCGCCGATGTCGCTGCCTGGCGCGAGTGGCTGCCGTTGCCGCTCGACATCAGCCGTGGCAAGGGCGCCCTGCGCGGGTGGTTCACTTTCAGCGAAGGCGAGCTGCGCGAGGTCGTGGCCGATGTCGAGCTTGCGGACGTACGCACGCGTCTCGCCCGCGATGTGCCGGAGCTTGCATTGACCCATGTCAGCGGACGCGCGGGCTGGCGCGGCGAGCGTCCCGTGCGCGACGTTTACTTTCACCAGTTCGCCTTCACCACGGAGGCTGGTCAGACATTGCCGCCCACGGATCTCTCGCTGCACCTTCGGACGACGGATCAGGGCGTTGTCGAACGCGGCCGCCTCGAATTCGATCGCCTGGAGCTGCAGCCGCTGCGCGAGCTTGCGCAACATCTGCCGGTGCCGGTTCGCTGGAGGAACCAGCTGGCCACCCTGAGTCCGCAGGGCACCGTCAGCAAGGGCACGATGCAGTGGGAGGGGCCCGCCGACGCACCGACGCATTTCGAAGCCCGCGCCGACTTCGCCCGCCTGGGCTGGCTGCCGCATGTCAACTGGCCCGGTGCCACCGGCCTCACGGGCTCGTTCAAGACGACGTCGCAAGGCGGCGAACTGAAGCTCGCCTCGCGCGATGCCAGCGTGAGCGCGCCGCGCCTGCTGGCGGATCCGGTGACGCTCGAAACCCTCAACGGTGATGCGTCCTGGACGATCGTCGCCGATCAGCTTGTGCTGCGTCTGGGCGAGACCCGTTTCACCAACGCGGATGCGGCGGGACAGCTGCACGGCTCGTTCCGCCAGGGTGCGAGCGGCCACGGCGCGGTGGACCTCGAGGCGATGCTGACCCGCGCGACCGGTAAGGCGCTTCCGCGCTACGTTCCCGTTTTCATGTCGCCGAATGTGAGGAGCTGGCTCGCCCGCGCTGTCACACACGGGAGCGTCGACGAAGCGAGGCTCAAGCTCAAGGGGGACCTCGAAAATTTTCCGTTCGTCGATGGCAAGAGCGGCGTGTTCGCGCTCGATCTCAAGGGCCACGATTTCGCGATCGACTACGCCGAACGCTGGCCCGTGCTCACCGGCATCAAGGGCGAGGTTCGCTTCAGGGGCGCGGCATTGCGCGTCGATGCGACCGAGGCACGTGTGCAAAACGTTGCAGTGGGAGCGACCGTCGCGGAAATCGCCGACCTCCGTGCGCCGATGCTGGTGGTCAACGGCGAGGCCATGGGCGCGACGCGGGACTTCCTGCGCTTCATCGACGAATCGCCCGTGCACGAATGGATCGATGACTTCACGCGCGCCGCCGAAGCGCAGGGTGACGGACGTCTTTCGCTGAAGCTCACCTTGCCGCTCGCGCAGAAGTCTTCGAATCAGGTAGCAGGAGAATTTGCCTTTTTGAACGATCAGCTGAAGCTTGCGGGAGTGCCCGCACTCTCGGCCGTGAACGGAAAGCTGGCGTTCACGAACAACGAGGTGCGGGCGCGGGACGTCACGGCAGAAACGCTCGGCGGGCGCGCGCGAATTGCGGTCAGCGTGAGCGAGGGCCGCACCCGCATCGGCGCAAGCGGCACGGCCACGGTGCAGGCATTGCGGCGCGAATTTCCCGTGCCGTTCTCCGAGTATGCGAGCGGCTCTGCCGATTGGTCATTCAATCTTGACCACCACGACGATAGCTCGACGTGGACAGTCGAGAGCCCGTTGAGAGGCGTCGTCCTGGATCTTCCCGCTCCGCTGGGCAAAACGGCGGGTGAGACACGCGTGCTCCGGATGGAGCGCCAGGCCGTGGGCAGTTCTCCGCAGGAGGACACCATCGCCGGCACGCTGGGTGATGCTGCACGGCTCGTCGCCCATCGCAAGCTCGCACCGCAGGGTGCGCAGGTCGACAGGGTCATGGTGGGGCTCGGCCGCTCCACGCGTCCGCTCGATGTGCGTGCTTCGTCACCGGGCGTCTGGGTGCGCGCGGATCTGGCCGAGATGGATATCGATGCATGGCTCGCGGTGAAGCGCGATACGCGTGGAGCACCGAACAGAGTTGCGGACGATCTCGCGCTGAAGGGCATCGACCTCGATGCCGGGGTAGTGACTGCCTTCGGCCGCAGCTTCACCGCGATGAAGGTCTCGGCGCGGCAGCTGCAGGATGACTGGAGGCTCGATCTGAATGCGCAGGAGATCGCCGGAACAGCCACATGGTCCGCGCCCAGCGAACGCGTTCCGAATGGTCGCATCGTGGCGCGCCTCACACGCTTCACGACTCCCTCGGCGAACGCGAACGCGAGCGCGAGCGCCCCGCCCGGCAGCAGCGTCGAGGGCGCGAGCACGTGGCCCGAGCTCGATGTGTCTGCCGACTCGTTCCAGTCCAAAGGGCGAGATCTGGGACGCATGGAGCTCGTTGCCAAGCCGCGGCGGGGCGAGTGGCGCATCGAACGGATGGTGCTTGCGAACGACGCGGGCCGCATGGAGGCTTCAGGCGCGTGGCGCGCTGGAGGCCGCCCGGAGCAAACCACGCTCGACGTCGCAGTCGACGTCAAGGACGCTGGTGCATTTTTGACACGGTTCGGGCACCCAGGGCTCGTGCAGGGTGCGCCGACCAAGATCACCGGTCAGCTCGCGTGGGCGGGAGATCCCAGCGAGTTCGACTATCCGACGCTCACCGGGGCTTTTCGCCTCGAGGTGGGGAGCGGCCGCTTCATGAAGATCGAACCCGGTATCGGCAAGCTTCTCGGCGTGCTGTCGCTGCAGGCACTGCCGCGAAGGATCAGCCTCGATTTCCGCGACATCTTCAGCGAGGGATTCAGCTTCGATCGGGTGAGCGGAGACGTGCGCATTGCACGTGGCGTGATGAGCAGTGACGACCTCCGGCTCATCGGCTCCTCGGCGCAGATCGCCATCGCAGGAGACACCGATCTCGACAAGGAGACGCAGCGTCTGCGCGTGCGCGTTCAGCCCACGCTTTCGGCGGGTGTTTCCGCGGGCGCGGCGCTCATGTTCCTGGCGAACCCCGTCGTCGGCGCAGCGATCGGCGCCGGCTCGCTGCTTGCCCAGAAGGTTCTGCGTGATCCGATCGAGAAAATGTTCAGCTACGAGTATGCAGTGACGGGCAGCTGGTCTGACCCGCACGCCGCGCGGACCGGCACGAGCGCCAGCGCTGCGGCTCCGGCCAATCCCGTTCCGTGACCGGTACACACATGACAAACGTGCGGCCACCCGCTCACGGTCTCGCGGCAGCACGGGAGATGCGAATGGAGGAAAGATCATGACGGACGCAGCGCATCCGCCCATGTCGCGGCGCATGCGAGTCGGTGCCGTGCAGATGATTTCCGGACCCGACGTGCACGAGAACCTCGACGCCGCGCGACCCATGGTTGCAGAGGCGGTGGCGCAAGGCGCCGAGCTCGTCGTGCTGCCGGAATATTTCGGCATCTTCGGTACCAGCGCAGCGGACAAGGTGCGGGTCCGCGAGCAGGAGAGCGCAGGGCCGCAGCAGCAATTTCTGGCCGAGCAGGCGCGCGCTCATCGCATCTTCGTGGTCGGCGGCACCGTGCCAATCGAATCCGGCGACCCGGATCGCGTACGCAGCGCCTGCGTGGTCTATGGTCCCGACGGACAGCGCGTGGCGCGCTACGACAAGGTGCATCTCTTTGCGTTCAGCCGCGGCGAGGAGCACTACGATGAGGGTCGCACGATCCAGCCCGGCACCGCGCGCGGAGCGTTCGACGCGCCCTGCGGTCGGGTTGGACTGTCGGTGTGCTACGACCTGCGGTTTCCCGAGCTCTACCGTGGCTTGGGCGATCTCTCGCTCCTCCTCGTGCCCGCGGCATTTACGGCGACGACCGGCGCCGCCCACTGGCATCTGCTGCTGCGCGCACGCGCCGTCGAGAACCAGTGCTACGTGCTTGCCGCCGCGCAAGGCGGGCTGCATCCCAACCACCGCCGAACCTTCGGCCATTCGATGCTCATCGATCCGTGGGGCGACATCACAGCCGAGATGGGCGAGGGTCGCGGGG
>JALYXY010000130.1 GCA_030946875.1 Pseudomonadota bacterium
ATCCTATCCAGGACGCATAGCGCGTATCGAACAGGGGCGACGAAATCGAGACGCCCGCGACGAGCACGATCGCGCCGACCAGCAGCGCGATGCCGGGTCGCTCGCGCAACGGCCAGGCGAGCACTGAAGTCACCGCGATGCAATGCAGGATGCCGAAGTAAATGAAGCTCGCGGGAAACATCACCAGGCTCGCAACGGTTGCCGCAAGTGCGCCGAGCGCAATGAAGGTCACACGTTTGAGGAAATGCGTGGCCGTGACACCCTTGCGCGCCGCGAGCGCGAGACTGATGCCGACCAGCGTCATGAACGCCGTCACGATCAACGCGCGAAACCCCAACCAGAACGCGTCGTGCTCGAAGTCAGCGTTGATCACGCCGAAGTAGCGCAGATCGAAGCTCAAGTGGTACGCGAACATCATCAGGATTGCGAGACCGCGTAGGGCGTCGACCGAGCGCAACCGTTCGTGCGGATGATCATGCGAGCGTGCCGAAGATGCAGCACGCGCCGAGTCGCGGCGTCGACTCAGCGTGCGGGCCATC
The DNA here is from genome assembly GCA_030946875.1 of Pseudomonadota bacterium. Lineage (GTDB taxonomy): Bacteria > Pseudomonadota > Gammaproteobacteria > Burkholderiales > Casimicrobiaceae > CAIWHR01. The sequence goes on from JALYXY010000130.1 coordinate 540, forward strand.
GCCATTGCAGGCGTACGCCGCCGTCTTCGGGGCTGCCGATGGCGAGGAGCGCACCGAGTCGGGGATCGTTGAGGCGCCGGGGTCGCACGAGCCCGCTGGCCGTGCCGCTTCCGTCGCCGCGCACCGTGAGCTCGCCCGTGATCGCAAAGTCGCCGCCCGTGTTCGTCACGGGCCCTCGGAGCTCACCCTTGCGGGCCGCGAGGTGGATCGCAACCTCGCCCAACGCCACCGGGGGCGTGCCGGCGAGTCCGATCGCCGCATCGCGCCAGCGCGCTTCAATGGCGCCGCCGGCTGCAGTGGGCGGCCACTCGATCTGGTGGGTCGTGATGCTGATGACGCCACGAGTGTCGAAGGCGGGCAGCGGCACTGCAGCCGCGATGAGTGCCGAGGCCGGCAGCTCGATGCTGAAGCCTTGAAGTTGCGTGGTGCCGTCGCGCGAGCGGACTTCGCCGCGTGGTGTGCGTGCACCTGCGCTACCCGGGTGAACGGTGAGCGCAACCTCGCCACGCAGCAAGGAGGCCGGATGCACTGTCCAGGCGATCGGCAGACGCTGCTCGCCCGCGGCGATCACTCCTCGGCCCTGCCACAACGTACCTTCGGGCTCCACGAGCGACAGTCGAGCATCCGTGAGCCGCTCGAGCCGTGCAGCAGCGAGGGACGCCGGTGCGCGGGTGGCGAGTGCGATCGCGACAAGGCAGATCCCCACGATAACAACGAGCGCCGCACGCCGCACGATCAGCGCCCCAGCACGAGCTCGGCGCGCACGGTGCCCGACTCGACACGTGCACTCAGGTTGGCTTCGTGCACCACGATGCCCCTGTCGCGGTGCAGTCGCTCGAGCCACTGCACAAGCTTCGCAAAATCCACGGCCGCGAAGGTGACATGCGCGCGATTCTGCTGCCACTGGAGCGCGGTGACAGCCTTGCGGAGGTCGCTGGTGGCGAGCGACTGATCGACATCAGCTTGCACGAGCGATGGCGCCGGCGTCGGACTTCGCTGCAGATTGAGCATTTCGTCGACATCGCGGCGCGCAGTCTGCAGCGCCTCCTGCTGCCGGCCATTCTCGATGCGCAGCCGGTCGATGTCGCGGCTGAGCGGCGTCCACAGGGCGACCCAGAAAAGAACCGTGGCCACCGAGGCCATCAGCGCGGCAAGCACGTGTCGCTCACCGACCGTCTTGTCCTCCCACCAGGTGCGCATTCCTCGAGGCATGCGCATCCCGATCACCGACTGCGCGCTCATGGTGCTCCGATCCGCACGCGGGCGCCTGTGGAGGTGGGCACCACGACCGCCTCGGAACCTGCAGCCCGTAGCCGCGATTCGAGCTCCGAAAGTGTGGGGGCGTTCAGCCCTTCGAGCTCGAACGTCCAGTGAAGTCCCTGGTAGCTCGCCCGTCTGACTGCTGTCGGCGCGAGCTCTGCAAACGCCGGCGTTGCACGAGCGAGCAGCGCGAGCGCATCGCCGGCCACGAACCGGTGGTGTGCGTGAAGCACTTCCTGCTCTTTACGTGCGAGCGATGCGCGCACCTCGTCCGCGGACAAGCGCGGCTCGGCGGGAAGGCCCACCGCCACGGCGAGCGACTGCCAGTCGCTTGCCGTGCGAGCCGCTTCGATGCGCAGCGACGTCCATTCAGCCAAGGAGGCGACCATGTGCAGCGCTGCAGCGAAGGCCAGCAGCCACGCCGCCGGGGCCCACACGCGGCGCATCGAAGGACGCGCGCGTTCGGGCGCCGCCGAGAGCTCGCCCTGCAGCAGGTCGGTCAACGCCGTCGCCGGGCGCGCGGTATGCCAGCGGAAAGCCGGGGCAGCGTTGAATGCGACTCCGTGCTCCTGTTGCCAGGCAATGAGGTCAGCGGCGTCCGCGGCCCATTCGACCGATACTGCCGGAGCGTTTGCTCCCGAACCCTGGTGCAACGCGAGCTGGAGTTCGGGAGGAAGCTCGGCACCGCCGGCGGGCGTCGACACCGGGAACGCGGCGCCGTCCGGCAGGCGGACGAAACCTCCGGCTTCGTCGCTCGCGCACCACCGGCACAAGCCGGACGGAGGCGCAAGCTCGGGCTCCGCAATCACGCGGACGGGACGCCGTAGCGAGCCTTGCGCATCGCGCAGCGAAGCGACGATGTCGTATGGACAAACGATCGCGAGCAGCGCACCGGCGGCGTTCTGCGCCGAGACCGCTATGTGCACGGCTTCTCCGCTCGCAATTTGGTCCTCGATCGCGAACCGCGTTGCTGCAGCGAGCCGCGCCGGGGGCAGCGGCGGAAGTGAGACCGGCACGATGCGCACCTGCGATGCCGCGAGCACAAAATCGACCCGATCATGCCGCGGCCATAGCGAGACCGCACTCTCGCCTTCGACGACAGTGCCATCGGATTCATCGAGCAGGGCCCAAGGTAGGGGGCGCGACGGGTTCCAGGGCGAGCTGACCCGGACTCGCAGGAGCTTCATGCCTTGGGATGGCGGAGGTCACTCATCGCACTAGTTTACGGGAGACGCGAGTGCGTACTGCCTTGCTGCAGGCGAGGTGACCGGGGCGCGGCTGATTCATCGCCGGCTCGCGCCATCAGTAGTCCGCACTTGATTCATCGCAAGCTCGACGGGTGTTCGAAAATCATTCGACCACTTGCCATTCGACGGCAGGCCAGCGGCCCGCGTCGCGGCGCACGAGGGCGCGGGCGCGCGCGACGCTCGTGCCTTGCCGCACTTCGACCGTGATCTCGAAGAATCGGCTCTTGACGTCGAGCATCTCCTCGCTTGCGAGGTGCGCGCCCTGCGGCAGGCGAGCGCGAAAATCGGCGACGGTCGCAAATGGCTTCTGCGCCCGGGTGGCGACAAGGGCCGCCAGCGTTTCCGCCGTTGCGTCATCGATCACAGTGGCAAGCACTTCCGGGGACGCCGTGTTCACGTTGAGTGGCGTGCGAGGTGGCAGTGTCGTGACGAAAGCATTGATGCTGGCGAGAGCCTCGTACGACATGTGTCGCACGATTGCGAGCTCGCTCACCCGCGGCACTGGCGCATTGGGGGGAAGGATGGCCACGGTCTGCGCCCGATACCAGGCATCCTCCGCCCCGTTGTCGCGTGCGATGCCGTCGCGGTCGACCCAGTCGGCAATCGATGCCAACGCCAGGGCGGGTGCGCCGCGTTGTGCGAACAACCGCGCCAGCCGGGTGCGCTCGATCATCGCGCTGCTCGCATCATCGCCGAGGCCATTCAGGTTGAGGCGCGACTGCGCGTCGACGATGGCGCCGCGGACCTCCCCGTTGTCGAGCGGGATCGGCGGCAGGCGAAGCGCCCAGGTCTCGCCAAGGTGGTCGATCACCGTCGTGCGCGCATCGTCGTAGAGGATTTGCTGCGCCCATTGCAGACCTGCCATCGCGGTCGCCTGCGCCTGCACTTGATCACGCCGGTGCTCGACGTTGCGTGTCCACCGCTGCTGGTCGGCGAGCACGCTGGCAGCAACAACCGCAGCGAACGCGGCCAGCATCATGGCAAGCACGATCGCGGCGCCGCTTTGTCGCGCCCGCGCCTGCGGGCTGATCATTGCAGGGCCGTCCAGCGCTCGATGCGCTCTCCGGAAACGAGCTGCAGCTGCACCTGCACTCCGCGCGGGAGAGCCGCCTCGCCTGTGACGGGCCAGCGGTCGCGCCACGCTCCCTGACTGTCGAGATACGCGATGCGCAGGGCGGACACATTGCTAGCCAGCGCGTAAGCCTGCGGGGTGGCATCGCCTGGCACGTCGAATGCCGCCCAATAGAGCACTTCGAGCGCTCCACTGCGCACGCGGTACGCAATGCGCTGGCCGGCGCTCCCAGGCTCGAGCGCAAACTCCGGTCCGGCTCGCGAGATTCGCAGCACGCTATTGCCGTTCTGGTCGATCAGGCCGACCCATGCCGGCTCGCGCGAATCCCCCAGCCGCACCTCGCGCGGGATCGCCGTGCGGAAATCACCCTCCATTCGAGAGAAGAGGCGATCGAGGGTGCGCCACTGCTCGGCTTCGGCGGAAAGACGCACTTCGGTATCCGCCAGGGAAGCCACGGCCCGATAGCCCAGAATCGACAGGAGCGCCAGGATCGTCACCGCGATCAGGAGCTCGATCAGCGTGAATCCGTCAGAGTGCGGTGGTGCTGAGCGTGTGCTCATGGCTGCGGCGGTCGTCCGAGGTAGCCCACGAGCGTTGCAAGCGCGTAATCCGGCGTCGCGGGGTCACCGACGACGATCTCTATCCTCCGAAACGCCGGATTGGGTGTATCACCGATCGTCTGCCGCCACTGCAATCGCACCGTGGCCTGTTCGGCGAATCCCTGGTCCACGCCCGACGCTGGCCACGGACGCGACATCTGCATGGCCGCAAGCCGGTTCTGCGCCACCCATAGCGCGAGCGTACGATGCTTCAGCAATGTCGCACCATCGGTTGCCTGCGCAATCGCGCGCATGCCCGCGCTGAGAGCGACCGCCACGATCGCGAGGGCCACCAGGATTTCGACCAGGGTGAAGCCGCTGCGAGTGCGCCTCACGGCGGATGATGGAGCGCCAACTCTGGGGCCAGGGTAGGGTCCCGGCGGGGTTCGCATGCAGCGTTTAACGCGCGGTTCGCACAATGCTGAAGCTCACGCGATTGAGCGGATCAGAGGCAATCCGCGCATCCCACTCGTGAGCGCTCATGACGAGCTCGAAAGGCTCGTTGCGTCCGCTGGGCCGCAACGGCAACACCGCGTCGCGTGACACGACGGCGCCCGCGTAGCGCTCGACCCGCAGGTCGACCTGCTCGGGCAACGCTCGCGGTGACAGCGCCTCGTCGTCGGTGATGACATGCCATTGCCCATCGCCATCACGCCGGGAGAACGCGTAGGTGCTGCCGCGAGTCGAAACGCCGACCGTCGTGTCATGCCATTGCGCGTGAGCCGACGCGCTTTCGAGCGCACCGGCGAGTCGTCGCGCTTCCGCCTGCAGCACGCGCCGCGGATCGTGCTCGAGTCGAACCGTCACCACGGCCGCAACGATTCCGAGCAGCAGCAGCACCACCATGATCTCGACAAGCGTGAAGCCGGTGGACTTGCGTGCTGCGCGAGTGGCACTGGTGTGACCGGCTACAGCTGCCATGAGCCGATGTCTTGGTCGGCGCCGGTACCGCCCGGCTGGCCGTCCGCCCCCAAGCTGAACACGTCGATCTCGCCGTGCAGACCGGGGTTGAGATACTGATACGGATGTCCCCACGGATCGCTGGGCAGACGCTCCACGTAACCATTCGGCTTCCAGTTGCGGGGAAGCGGCTCGATCGTCGGCCGGCTCACGAGTGATTGCAAGCCTTGCTCGGTGGTGGGATAGCGCTGATTGTCCAGACGGTAAAGCTTCAGCGCCTGCATCATGGCCGCGATGTCGTTGCGCGCCGCCACTGCGCGCGCCTCGTCCGGGCGCTCGAGAACCCGAGGCACGACGAGGGCAGCGAGAATGCCGAGAATGACGATCACCACCATGATCTCGATCAGCGTGAACCCGCGACGGACCCGATGACGCCACGCTGCGCATTGCATCTGCAGTTTCATGCAGCAATTATAATCTCCGCACTCTTGCGTCTGCAGAGCCGTCGGCGGTCCTTTCCCTCATCCTCACTGCAACATTGCGCAGAACATTACGCTGGCTTTCGATCACCGTGCTCGTGCTCGCAATTATGGCGGGCGCGGCGGTGCTGTATGCGCGCGCGCTGCTCGATCGACCGTTGCCCGTCCCCGAGCAGGGATTCACGTTCGACGTGCGTGCCGGCGCGAGCTTGAGGAGCGTGGGCAGGGAGCTCGAAACTGCAGGGATGCTTCCTGATGCTCGGCTTCTTGTCGGCCTTGCGCGATGGCAGCGCGTGGATCGCCTGATCAAGGCCGGCAATTACGAAATTCCACCGGGGACCACGATCCCCACGCTCCTCGCACGCCTGACCGAGGGCGATGTGACGCAGTCGGGTCTCACGATCGTAGAGGGCACGACCTTCGCCGAGTTGAAGCGCGCGCTCGCGCAGGATCATCGCGTGGTGAATACGGTGCTCGGCCTCCCGGATGCCGAGATCATGGCGAAGCTCGGCGCGGGCGACACTGCGGCCGAAGGGTGGTTCTTTCCTGAGACGTACTTCTTTTCCTCCGGCAGTTCCGATCTCTCGCTGCTGCGTCGGGCACACGAGCTCATGCGCAGGCATCTCGAAGCTGCGTGGTCGAAGCGCGCGGCCGATCTCGCCATCAAATCGCCTTACGAGGCGCTCATCCTTGCATCCATCGTCGAAAAGGAGACCGGCCGGCCCGCCGATCGCCCACTGGTCGCGTCAGTATTCATGAACAGATTGCGTCTCGGCATGCGCCTGCAGACCGACCCGGCCGTGATCTATGGCATCGGGCAGCGTTTCGACGGAAACCTGCACAAGCGGGATCTCGCAAGCGACACGCAGTACAACACCTATACGCGTACAGGCCTTCCACCGAGCCCGATCGCAATGCCCGGACAGGCGGCGCTCGATGCGGTCGTCAATCCGCCGCGTACCGATTTCCTGTACTTCGTTGCCCGAGGCGATGGCGGTTCCGAGTTCTCGCGCAATCTCGCTGACCATAGTCGCGCGGTTGCACGCTTTCAGAGAAACGGGCGATGAGCGGGCGGGGGCGGTTGATCACCCTCGAAGGTATCGATGGCGCGGGCAAGACCACGCACGTGCCGTGGATCCGCGAATGCATCGAAGCACGAGGCGTCACGGTGGTGACGACGCGCGAGCCGGGCGGCACGCCGCTGGGCGAAGCGTTACGCGAGCTGCTGCTGCATGAGGCGATGACCAGGGACAGCGAGGTGCTCCTCATGTTTGCAGCGCGACGCGAGCACCTCGAACGCGTCATTCGACCCGCGCTCTCGCGCGGCGATTGGGTGCTTTGCGATCGCTTCACCGATGCGACGTTCGCGTACCAGGGCGGCGGCCACGGGGTTGCGGAGGAGCGCATCGCGGTGCTCGAGTCCTGGGTGCATGACGACTGCCAGCCCGACCGCACGATCCTGTTCGACGTTTCATCCGAGGTGTCGCAAGAGCGCCTGCAACGTTCTCACGTGGCGGGCCGCGGCAGGGACAAGTTCGAGCGTGAGGACAGCCAATTCTTCGATCGCGTGCGACAGGCCTATATCGATCGTGCGCGCGCGCACAGCGAGCGGTTTCGGGTGGTCGATTCAGTGCAGCCGCTTGCCGCCGTGCGCCATGCGCTCGAACACATCATCGAGGAGTTGTACATCCATGGCCATTGACGAGCGAGGCACCGACGAAGATGCCCGCGCGGCAGCGTTGCCCTGGCCCGACTTGCCGCCCTGGCACGAGCGACAATTGGCACAACTTCTGGGAGCTCGCGAAATCCTGCCTAACGCGCTGCTGTTCCACGGGCCACGCGGGATCGGCAAGCACGCGCTTGCCCTGCACCTGGCGCGCGGGCTCCTTTGCGAGACTCCCGTCGAGCACGGACTCGCTTGCGGAGCGTGTCCGGGTTGCCGCTACGTGGTCGCGGGACAGCATCCGGACCTCATGCGCCTCGAGCTGTGGAGTCTCGAGGCGGACACAGGCGAGCGCATTGCCTCCGACACGATCCCGATCGACCGCATTCGTGCATTGACCGACTTCGTGCAGCTCACGAGCCATCGTCAGGGTGGGAAGGTCGCGGTGATCGCGCCCGCCGAGCGCATGAATCCCCCGGCTGCGAACGCTCTGCTGAAAACGCTCGAGGAGCCACCGCCGGGCACGTATCTCCTGCTCGTTTCCGATCAGCCCGGGCGCCTCCCGGCGACCGTCGTCAGCCGCTGTCGCAAGGTGCCCGTCGTGGCACCCGAGATGGAGGCCGCAGCGGCGTGGCTTGCGAGCGCCGGCGTCGATTCGGTCGCGGACGCGTTGGCCCAAGCCGGAGGCGCGCCGCTTGCTGCGCTCGCGCTGGCCGATGCCGGCCTGCAGTCGGAGCGGCGGGCGTGGCTCACCGCGCTGTCGCGACCCGACAGGCTTGCGGTGATCGCGACGGCAGCACGGGTGGAGCAGGGGCCCCGTGACGAGCGCAAGGCCCGCCTCGCCAACGCACTCGACTGGCTCGTGGCATGGACCGCCGATCTGGCGCGCGTGAGGGCCGGCGCGCAGGCGCAACGCAACCCCGATTTCGCCGACGCGCTGGCGGTACTCGCGCCTCGGGTGGCGGCATTGCCCCTCTTTCGCTATCATCGGGCCGTTCTCGAGCAAAGGGGCCTAGTCGCGCATCCACTGCAGGCGCGCCTCGTGGCTGAATCGCTGCTGCTCCAGTATCGCGATCTGTTCAACGCTTGAGGGACATCCTGATGGCCCAGAAGTCGGCAATGCCACCCACCACCCCGTCCGCGATTGCGCGCCCCGGTGTGCTGTCCCTCAACATCCGTGAGAAAGCCGCGCTGTATGCCGCCTACATGCCGTTTCTCAAGGGCGGCGGCATCTTCATTCCCACGTCGCGCCAGTATCAGATCGGCGAAGACGTTTTCATGCTTCTCTCCCTGATGGACGATCCCAATCGCATCGCAGTCCAGGGCAAGGTCGTGTGGATCACGCCCGAAGGTGTCCAGGGGAACCGTACGCAGGGCATCGGTGTCCAGTTCACGCAGGACGAGACTGGAGCTTCGGCGCGCGGCACCATCGAAAAGGTGCTCGGCGAGACCCTGGCATCTTCCCGGCCGACGCACACGATGTAACTCGCGTTGGCTCCGCTTGAGGCACAGCTTCGGCTGCGCCCGGCTTTGTTGCAGCGGCCTGGCCGCGCCACGATTGTCTCCACAGGTCATCAGCGCTACGTCGCCCTATGTACGTCGACTCCCATTGCCATCTCGATTTTCCGGAGCTGTCTGACGATCTGTCCGGCGTGCTGCAGCGGATGAGCGAAGCGCGCGTGACGCATGCCCTGGTCATCTCGGTCAACCTCGAAAGCTGGACCCAGGTGCACAACCTCGCGCTTCGCCAAGCGCACCTTTATGCCACCGTCGGCGTGCATCCGGATTACCAGAGCGTGGCCGATCCCGAGGTGGGTGCGCTGGTCGATCTTGCTCGAAAACCCAAGGTGGTGGGCATCGGGGAGACCGGGCTCGACTACTACCGGCTCACCGGGGATCTCGAGTGGCAGAGGTTGCGCTTCCGCCGGCATATCCGCGCCGCCCGCGAAGCCGGTAAGCCCCTGGTCATCCACACGCGCTCGTCGGCAGAGGACACGATCGCGATCATGCGCGAGGAGAACGCCGCCGAAGTTGGGGGCGTGATGCATTGCTTCACCGAAACGTGGGAGGTTGCGGCCGCGGCGCTCGAGATGGGATTCCATATCTCGATCTCCGGGATCGTCACCTTCAAGAATGCAGCCATCGTGAAGGATGTCGCGCGGAAGGTGCCGCTCGATCGACTTCTCATCGAAACTGATTCGCCCTACCTCGCGCCGGTACCTCACCGCGGCAAGCTCAATGAGCCTTCGTATGTTCCCCACGTGGCGCACGAGATTGCACGCCTGCGCGAGGTGTCGGTTGACGACATCGCTGCCGCGACAAGTGCCAACTTCTTTCGCCTGTTTTCCATTCCCCGGATGACACCTGCTCATGTTCAATAGACGCGCGCTGCTGCGCTATATCCCCGTCGCACTGATCACTTCCATGTATCTCGGCCTTGCCGGCCCGCTGCATGCACAGGGAGCTTTGGATGACTTCGTGCTCGACGTGGTGAATGACCGCGTCGGCGCCGTGACTCGAGCACTGCAGCGTGGTGTCGATCCGAACACGGTCGATCGCAACGGTGACCCCGTTCTGGTGATCGCTGCGCGCGCGGGTAACCTCGCGACGGTCGAGGCACTCGTCCAGGCGCGCGCCGACGTGAATCGAGCCAACGCGTTCGGCGATCGGCCGATCATGGTGGCGGCTCTGAACGGCCACGCCGAGATCGTGCGTCTGCTGAGCGCCCGGGGCGCGGCGGTAGATGGTCCGGGCTGGACGCCGCTCATCTACGCCGCCACGGGAGGCCACGACGACATCGTGCGCTACCTGCTGGAGCGCGGGGCCAACATAAACGGCGCATCGCCGAACGGCACCACGGCGCTGATGATGGCGGTGCGTGAGTCGCGGTCGAGCACGGTCAATCTGCTGCTCGAGCGCGGTGCGGACGCGAACCGGCGCAACGAGACGGGCGCAACCGCATTGGCGTGGGCGCAGCGCAACGACGATCGGGCGCTGATCGAAACACTGCGACGCGCAGGCGCGCGCCCGTGAGTAGGTGATGGCCGATGGCCGCCTGACGACGGCAGCAGCACCGTGCGTCAGGGGTCGGCAGTCACCGACGGGTCGCTGCTGCTGACCGGCTGCGCAACGGGTGCAGCAAGCGCCCCCGAGATCAACGCGGGCATGAGCGCCGGGATAACTCCGAAGAGGCGTCGCGCACCGTTGAACCGTGTTTGCCAGTAGCCGCCGTCGAGCGGTGCGACCTCCACGTCGCGACCGGGCGAGGGCGCATGCAGGAAGCGGTTGCCGCCGAGGTAGATGCCGACGTGCGAGAACGCAAAGTGCCGCGTGTTGAAGAACACGAGGTCGCCCGGCTCGAGGTCCGCGATGTCCACCCGTTTGCCGACGCGGCTCATCTCGCGCGCGCTACGCGGCAGGCTCACTCCGGTGACCTGTGCGAAGACGTGACGGACGAGACCACTGCAGTCGAGGCCCGTTTCCGGTGACGTTCCGCCCCAGCGATAGCTGACGCCAATCAGTCCCAGCGCATACACGGACAGGTTTTCGGCCGTCGCAAATGCGTTTACCGCGGCCGCTTTCACGGTCGCGGTGGCAGTCGCCGCAAGCGACGGCTCCTCACGCGTCTGCGCTGCAACTGAGGGGGCAGTCGCGAGCGCGAGCCATAGGAGCCGGCAGAGGGCGACGCGGCAAAGGTGGGGGCTCTCCGCGCGCACGCCGGCGATTCTCCGGTAAAAGCGCGGCCGAGGCAAATGGCCTCAACGGCGTGGCGCGCGGTCCGGCTTCGTTTCTTCGTGCTGGAGCGCTGCGCGGTGGCGACGAGCCTCCTTGGGTTCGGCAATCAACGGCCGAAGAAGCTCGATGCGATCGCCCGCACGTACTAATGCTTCGGGGCGCCGCCGCCGGCCGAAGACACCGGCGGTCAGCGCGTTTCGATCCAGGCCATGCGCCTGCAACAGACCCGACGCCTCGATGGCTTGCGCCACCGTAGTGTCTGCAGGCACGCGGAGGTGCACGATATCCTGCACGTGCGCGGTGATCCAGGCGACGCTGACGTCGATCACCGCATCGCTCAACTGCGCGCTCCGTAGCGGGCGTGGGCGCGTCTCACGAAGGCGTCGATGAAGCTGTTGGCGATGCGATTGAAGACCGGCCCGATCGCACTGTCGAGCAGCTGCGTGGCAAATTCATACGCAAGCTCGAACTCGATCTTGCAGGCGTTGGCGTCGAGCGCACGGAAGCGCCATTCCCCCTGCATGTGCTTGAACGGGCCATCGCGCAGCGTGACGACGATGGATTCCGGCGGACGGTTCGCATTGTCGGTCGTGAAATGCGTGCGCACGCCGTGGTAATTGATGTCGAGCCGTGCCGTCTTGCCTTCGGGCCGGCGCTCCGTCACCCGGGCACCATCACACCACGGCAGGAACTCGGGATACTGCTCGACAGCATCCACCAGCTCGAACATCTCCGCGCTGCTGTAGGGGACGAGGACCGATTTACGGACGCATCGCATGAGGTGATTGCTAGAATGAGGTGCAGCGCGCGCGCCACTATCGGCTCTCGGCAGCACAAACGTCCACAGAGTGACCGATGAGCATCGTCGACAATCGAAAAGCCTATCACGACTACTTCATCGAGGAGAGCTTCGAGGCCGGACTTGCGCTGGAAGGCTGGGAGGTGAAGGCGATCCGCGCGGGCCGCGCGCAGCTCAAGGAGTCCTACGTGGTCGTCAGAAACGGCGAGATCGTGCTCCTCGGAGCGCATGTGACACCGCTCATCACCGCGTCTACGCATGTGCACGCCGACCCGACCCGCACGCGCAAGCTCCTCATGCACCGGGAGGAGATCAATCGCCTGGTGGGCAAGGTCGAGCGCGCGGGCTATACGCTCGTTCCGCTCAATTTGCACTACGCGAAGGGGCGCGTGAAGCTGGACGTAGGGCTCGCCAAAGGCAAGAAGCAGCACGACAAGCGCGATACGGAGAAGCTTCGCGACTGGAACCGCGAGAAGCAGCGGGTGCTGCGCAACAGGACGGGTGCATCGCGCAGCTCCGGTTCCCGAACATGACTCCGGGCGAGGTTCCGCTGGCCGCGGACCACGCCTTCGTGCGGGATCTCGCGCGCAATGCTGCGAACCACGTTCCGCTGTCGCCGATCAGCTTTCTCGAGCGCAGCGAGGTGGTCTACCGTGACACGGTTGCGGTGCGTCACGGCAGCCGGAGCTTCACTTACGCTGAATTCGGCGCCCGCTGCAGGCGCCTTGCGTCCGCGCTTGCGAAGCTTGGCGTCTCGCGCGGCGACACCGTTGCAGTGATCGCGCCCAACGTCCCGGCGATGCTCGAGGCCCACTATGCGGTACCGGGGCTCGGCGCGATCCTCAATGCGCTCAACTATCGCCTCGATGCGGCGAGCATTGCCTTTTGTCTGGATCATGGCGAGGCCAAAGTGCTGCTGTGCGACCGCGAGTACGCGGCCGTGGCGCGCGACGCGCTCTCCCGCGTTGCGCGGCCCATCGCGGTGATCGACGTCGAAGATCCCGAGGAGGGGGTAAATCCTGCCTGGCAACCCTCGGGTAGCTTGCAATACGAACAGTTGCTGCACGAGGCTGATCCGGACTTTGTCTTCCCCGGCGCGCTCGACGAATGGGATTCGCTCGCGCTTCTGTACACGTCGGGCACGACGGGCGATCCCAAGGGCGTGGTGTATCACCATCGCGGCGCGTACCTGAACGCACTCGGCAACGCGCTCGCTTTTGGCTTGTCACCCCGCAGCGTGTATCTGTGGACGCTGCCGATGTTTCATTGCAACGGCTGGAGCTACACCTGGGCAGTCACGGCGGTCGGTGCCACTCACGTGTGCCTGCGACGCGTCGATCCGGCCCGTATCTTCCCCGCCATTCGCGATCACGGCGTCACCCATCTGTGCGGTGCGCCGGTGGTGCTCAACATGCTCGTGCACGCACCGGAGAATCTCAAGCTGCGCTTCGAGCATGTCGTGGAGGTCGCGACCGGCGGCGCCGCGCCCCCGTCCGCGGTGATCGAGGCGATGGAGCGCATGGGCTTTCACGTGACGCATCTCTATGGCCTGACGGAATCGTACGGCCCGGCCACGCTGTGCGCCTGGCAGGACCGCTGGGAGGCGCTGCCGCTCGAGGAGCGCGCGCGCATGATGGCGCGCCAGGGCGTTGCGATGCCTACCCTTGCCGGTGTGCGGGTGGCTGATCCGGCGAGCGGACTCGACGTCGCACGAGACGGTGCAACCGTGGGCGAGGTGCTGTTGCGAGGCAACACCATCATGAAGGGTTATCTCAAGAACCCGCGGGCGAGCGCGACGGCCTTCGAGGGCGGCTGGTATCACACCGGAGACCTCGCCGTCTGGCACGCGGATCGGTACATCGATATCAAGGATCGATCCAAGGACATCATCATCTCGGGTGGGGAGAACATCAGCTCGCTCGAAGTCGAGGAGTGTCTCTTTCGTCACCCCGAGGTCATGGAGGCGGCAGTGGTTGCGCGACCCGACGCGCACTGGGGAGAAACACCGTGCGCGTTTGTCACGCTGAAAGCCCACTCCGCGGGCGTGACCGAGAGCAGCATCATCGAATGGTGCCGCGCGCATCTCGCACGCTACAAGGTGCCGCGCACGGTGGTGTTCGGCGTGCTGCCCAAGACATCGACCGGCAAGATCCAGAAGTTCCTGTTACGCGAGCGGGCGCGCTCGCTCGAAGAGAGCGCACGATGAGCCCCGCGGGCGACAGCGGCAGCGTCTTCGCGCCTGATCTTCTGCGTGGGCGCACTGCCTTCGTCACCGGCGCATCCGCGGGTCTCGGTAGGCACTTCGCGGGAGTGCTCGCCGCCCATGGCGCGAGCGTCGTCGCAGGTGCCCGGAGGCTGAGCGAGCTCGCGGCGGTCGTGCGGGAGATCGAGGCGGCGGGCGGCAGCGCACACGCCGTGGCACTGGACGTGCGCGATCCCTCGTCGATTGCGAAGGCCCTCGACGATGCGCTGGCGCACGTGATGCACATCGACATCCTGGTCAACAATGCCGGCGTCGCCATCACCAGGTCTGCGTTGCGCACCCTCGAGGAGGAGTGGCAGCGGGTGCTGGACACCAACCTCTCAGGCGCCTTTCGCATGAGCGCGGCGATCGCGCCGCTGATGCGCGACCAGCAACGCAACGGGGTGATCATCAATATCGCCTCGGTTCTCGCGCAGCGCGTCGCGAAGCAGGTCAGCGCGTATGTGGCGTCGAAGGCGGCGCTCGTGAAGCTCACCGAAGCGCTCGCGCTCGAGTTCGCGCCCTACGGCATTCGCGTCAATGCGATCGCGCCAGGGTATGTGGAGACCGATCTCAACCGCGATTTCCTGCGTTCCCCGGATGGCGAGATGATGGCCAAGCGTATTCCGATGCGTCGCTTCGGCGCGCCCAGCGACCTCGATGGCGCGCTCCTGTTGCTCACCTCGCCAGCGGGTCAGTACATGACCGGTACGACCATTACCGTGGATGGCGGCCATACGCTCGCCTGGCTCTGAGCCGATCGCGTCGGCGTGACCCTACTGCGCGAGGATCCGATGGACTTCATGCTGTCGCCTGAACTCGAGAACTACCGCTCGCGCATCGAGCGCTTCGTTGCCGAGCGCATCATTCCGCTCGAAGCCGATGCGCACAGCTACGACGAGCACGAGAACATACGTCCCGCGCTTCTCGATGCGCTGCGCGCCGAGGCGAAAGCGCTCGGGCTGTGGGCCTTGCAGGTACCACGTGCGTGGGGAGGTCAGGGATTGCCGGTCGTCGGAATGGCCGCGTGCTACGAGGCGATGAACGCATCGATCTTCGGGCCGGCCATTTTCAACAGCGCGGCGCCCGACGATGGCAACATGATCCTGCTTGCCAAGGTTGGCACCGAGGCGCAGAAGGAGCGATGGCTGCGCCCGATCGTCGACGGTGCCGTCCGCTCGTCGTTCGCAATGACCGAGCCCCACCCGGGCAGTGGCTCCGATCCTTCAATGATGCTCACCACGGCCGAGAAGCATGGTGATCGCTGGATCGTGCACGGTCGCAAGTGGTTCATCACGGGAGCAGGTGTCGCGCAGCATTTCATTCTCGTTGCACGAACCTCCGATGACCCTCGGCGTGGCCTGACGGCATTCCTGTTCGATCGCGATCAGCCGGGCTGGCGTATCGAGCGCCGCATTCCCATCATGGGCCCCGAGGAGCACGGCGGGCACTGCGAGCTCACATTCGATGGCCTCGAGATCCCGGACCAAAATCGCCTGCTCGGCGTCGGCGATGGTCTCAAGGTGACTCAGATCCGTCTCGGCACGGCTCGCCTCACGCACTGCATGCGCTGGCTGGGCCTCGCCAAGCGTTCGCTCGGCATCGCGCTCGATTATGTCAGTGAGCGCACCGCGCAGGGCCAGCCGCTTGCGGACCGGGAGAGCATCCGCACGCTACTCGGGGATGCCGCCCTGCAGATCGACATCGGTCGTCTGCTGACGATGCGCGCCGCCTGGAAGCTCGATCGCGGCGAGTTCGCGCGGAAGGAAATCTCGATGGCCAAGCTGGTGGTCGCCGACGTCCTCCACCAGGCGGTGGATACGGCCTTGCAGCTCAACGGTGCCCGCGGCTACTCGAAGGACACCGTGCTCGAGTGGATCTACCGCTACGCGCGCCAGGCACGCCTGGTCGACGGCGCGTCCGAGGTGCACAAGATGGTGCTCGCGCGATTTCTGCTCGATGAGCGGGACGCCTTCTGGCACTGGGACGTGGCCGACGAACCGTCGGGTACGCAACAGGTGTTCACGGACGCGACGCTGGGATAGCGCGAACGCGCAGCGCGGCAAGCTCGTCCAGCGCGCTCGCTCCGGCCTCGCGCCCCGACTGCACGGCGGCTTCCAGGGTTGCAGGCAGGTCGGGGTGCGTGTAATCGCCCGCAAGATGCAACCGGTGCGCAACGCGACCCGCACGCGGCCGCTGCATATGAGGCGTGCACGCATAAGTGGCCCGGCGCTCGGCGAACACGCGGCTGAATCGCAACGCCCCGACATCGACGGACAGCCGGCGAAGCTGCGCGTCCACGGCCAGCGCGAGCTCCCGCTGAGGCAACGCATCATGCGGGCCGTTTGCGCTGATGACAGCCGAGAGTAGCTGCAACGATTCACCTGCGATCTCGCGTGCTCCGCCATTGAACAGCCACTGCGCCGGAGTGTCGTCCAGACGCTCGATCACAGCCTGCATGGGCGCACGGGTATAGCCGAGATGCACGGTGTTGATCGATTCGTAGGAAAGCGACCTGACCGCGCGGCGCGTGTGTTCCCAGGAAGCGCACGCCGGAGCGACATCGAGCTTTGCAAGCTGGTGGGGTGCCACGGCGATGATGGCGGCATCGAAACCATCGCGCTGCGTGGATGTATTGCGCTGCGTGGATGTAGTTACGTGCACGGCATCATCGCTGGTCTCGATGCTGCGCACCCGCGTGCCGCGCTGTACCATCCCCCGGTGCTCCGTCACGAAGCGTTCCGCAGGCTCCGGCAGCAGCGCGGAGAGCCCTGCTTTCGGCACCCAGAAACGACTGTCCGACGCGGGTCCGCAGAGGGCTGCGCGCAGCACGTTGCGGAACACCCGTGACGAGGCCCGGCCAGGTGGAGTATTGAGCGCCGCAAGACACAGCGGCGCCCACAGCTCGTTGTACAGGGTGGATGAATCAGGGCCGAATCGCTCTTCGACGCTGCCATCGGTGTGGCGAACATCCTGCCGGGCGAGCGCCCGGAGCAATCTGACCATCGACCATCGCTCGGCCCATCCGACACCCTGTGCGCTCAGCATGCCGCCGACGAGGTGCCATGGTGCATAACGCGAGCCAGTCGCCACCAGCGTGATGCCACGAGGCCTTCCGAATGGCCGGACGGTAAGCGGGAGCTCGTGAAAAAGCTGAGCCCGACTGCGGCCGCCATGCAGAAAGGCGATGAGTTCGAGCGTTGCGCGATAAGCACCGATCAGAAGATGCGCGCCGTTATCGAGCACGAGTCCGTCCGAGGTGACGCTGCGTGCGCGTCCACCCAGTTGCATCGACTGCTCGTAGACGGTGACCGCAGCCCCCGCTCGGGCGAGATGAACCGCCGCTGCGCACCCGGCCCATCCGCCACCGATCACCGCGACGCGGCGGGAGCCGGATGAGGGATGTGGCTGCATCAGGCCGCGCGCGCCGTCTTCCAGGCGATCCACAGCTTGCGCAACGGCGTGAGACCGATGCGCTGTTTGAGCACCGCACCCGGATCACGCTCGATCTCTGCAAGAAGTGCCTCGTAAATGGCCGCCATGATGAGACCGGCACGCTGCGAGCGTCGGTCGACACCGGGCAGTTGCGAGAACGCGCGTTCGTACCACTCGTGGGCACGCGCCACTTCGAAAGCCATGAGCGACCCGAACTGCGGGCCACCATCGCCCTTCAGGATCTGCGCAGCCGTCACGCCGAAGCGCGCGAGCTCGTCCTGCGGCAGATAAATGCGGTTACGCCGGGCGTCTTCGCCGACATCGCGGATCACATTGGTGAGCTGAAACGCGATGCCGAGGTCGCGCGCATACCCCAACGTCCTTTCGTCGGTGTAGCCGAAGATGCGTGCCGACAGGATGCCGACCACACCTGCAACGCGATGGCAATAGCGCTCCAGGTCCACGAAGTCGAGATACCGGTTGCGATCGAGGTCCATGCCCATGCCGTCGATGACCCCCTGCAGATGCTCTCTTGCCAGTCCGTATCGATCGAGGAACGGCTGGAGGGCGCGCATGACGGGATGCGTGGGAGATCCTGCGAAGGTGGCGTCGACCTCCGCGCGCCACCACGCGAGCTTGGCGCGGGCGACGCTCGCATCGCTGACGCCGTCGACCACATCGTCCACTTCACGGCAGAACGCGTACAACGCCGTGATGGCACGGCGGCGCTCCGCCTCGAGGAAGAGGAAGCTGTAATAGAAGCTCGAGCCGCTCTGCGCCGTTTTCTGCTGGCAGTACTCGTCTGGGGTCATGCGGAGCGTTCGAGCCGAGCACTCGTGTGCCTGCGGGCAGGACACACCGTGCGCAGTGCGACGGCGATCCAGTCACGTGTCTGCAGGCGGGGCCGGCGGGCAAAGACGTCTCCATCGACCGCGTCGATGCCATCGAGGATGCGGTGGGCGCCAGCGAGAACGGCCGAAAGCTCGAGACGAAGTCGCAGCGGCAGCACCCGCACCAGCGGGCGGCCCGACTCGAGCAGGGCGCGGGTGTGGTGCGTCTCGAAACGCATGAGCTCGCGCCAGCAGGGGCTCAGCTCCTGCGCAGCGATGGCCGCCTCGGTGACCCCGAAGCGGCTCATGTGCTCGGCCGGGATGTAGATGCGGCGCCGCGCCCAGTCCGAGGCGACGTCCTGCCAGAAATTGGTGAGTTGCAGCGCGGTGCAGATCGAGTCGGACCAGCGGAAGGTCGTTGGCCCGTCCGCGCCGTAGAGGTGCAACACGAGCCGGCCGACCGGATTCGCCGACCGCCGGCAATAGTCATCGAGCTCGGCCGCGGTCGCATAGCGTGTCTTGGTGACGTCCTGCGCGAACGCAGACAGAAGATCGTGGAAGAGAGCGATCGGTAGGCGGTAAGTCCGGACGACTGCGGCGAGATCGCGAAAGAGCTCGGTCTCCGGGGCTTGCCTGCTTTCGATGCGGCGCAAGGCCCGCCCGCGCTCGGCCAGCGCATCAAGCCTTTGCGCTGGTGTGGCGTCCCCCTCGTCCGCGATGTCGTCGGCTTCCCGCGCGAATCTGTAGATCGCAAGCGTCGCCCGGCGCAGGGGCCTTGGCACGAGCAGCGATCCGACAGGAAAGTTTTCGTAATGGCCGGCAGACACGCAAGAACGCGAATAATCCGCGAAAGACAACGTTTAGTGAAGCATTGAGTGGCTTGGCGGCCGTCGCGCGCTGGCGGATCGGGGCGCAAACGGCTATACTCGCACGTTCGGCGAAAGCGGCTGCGAAAGTGGCGGAATTGGTAGACGCACTGGATTTAGGTTCCAGCGGGGCAGCCCGTGGGGGTTCGAGTCCCCCCTTTCGCACCAGGACAACATAGCAAGGATCCGAAGCACATGCAAACCACTCTCGAGAACACCGGCGCGCTGGAGCGGCGACTCAACCTGGCCGTGCCGATCGAGCATATCGAATCGGAAGTCCAGAAGCGCCTGCAACGGCTCGCGCGGAACGTAAAAGTGCCCGGTTTCCGCCCCGGAAAGGTGCCGCTCAAGATGGTCGCGCAGCAGTACGGGCCGCAGGTGCGGTCGGACGTGATCTCCGATACCGTGCAGGCGAGCTTGAGCGACGCCATACGCGAGCAGAACCTCCGCGTCGCCGGATACCCGCGCATCGAGCCTCGCGCCGGCGACCCGACGGCGGGACAGCTCGAGTTCTCGGCGGTGTTCGAGGTTTACCCCGAGGTCCAGGTGGGCGATCTCTCATCGGTGTCGATCGAGCGGCCGGTCGCGGAAGTCACCGACGAGGACATCGCGCAGACGCTCGAGGTGCTTCGCAAGCAGCGTGTTCAGTACAACTTCGTGGATCGCGGCGCCGCAGAGGGCGACAAGGTGGTGGTCGACTTCACCGGCACGATCGATGGGGTGGAGTTTGCTGGCGGCCAGGCCCGCGAGCTGCCGATCACGATCGGTGAGGGCCGAATGCTGCCCGAGTTCGAGGCGGCCGTGACGGGAATGCGCGCGCATGAGCAAAAAACGTTCTCGCTGACGTTCCCGGCTGACTATCACGGCAAGGAAGTGGCGGGTAAGCAGGCGCAGTTCGACCTGACCGTGAAGTCCGTGTCCGAAGCCGTGCTGCCCCCCATCGACGAGGAGTTCGTCAGGGCGTTTGGCGTGGCGAGCGGGCAAGTCGAGGATCTCAAGTCGGAAGTCCGCGCGAATCTCGAGCTCGAGCTCAGGCGCAAGATCGAAGCCAGGCTCAAGGAGCAGGCGCTTGCGGCGCTGCGACAGCACGCGAGCTTCGAGGTGCCGAAATCCCTCGTCGATCAGGAGGCCGAGAACATGGCACGGCAGATGGCCGCCAACCTGCAGCAGCAGGGCATGAAGCAGCAGGATGTCAAGCTCTCGACCGACACGTTCCGCGCCAATGCCGAGGAGCGTGTCGCGCTCGGGCTCGTGCTTGCAGAGGTCGTGCGGGCACGCGGCTTGCAAGCTGATCCGGAGCAGGTGAAGGCGCTGGTTCAGGAAGCCGCCCAGACGTATGAGCAACCCGACGCCGTCGTACGGTGGCACTACGAAAAGGCGGAGCGTCTGAACGAATTCG
Organism: Pseudomonadota bacterium; assembly: GCA_030946875.1. Taxonomy (GTDB): domain Bacteria; phylum Pseudomonadota; class Gammaproteobacteria; order Burkholderiales; family Casimicrobiaceae; genus CAIWHR01. Next base: position 21,066 of record JALYXY010000130.1, read on the forward strand.
AGGCGTTGGCGGTCGAACGCAACGTTGTGAACTGGGTGCTGGCGCAGGCGCGTGTCGAGGACAAGCCTGCGACGTTTCGCGAACTCATGGGTCCCACGCGCACGTAGCGCGGTCCGCCGATGCGGTCGTCTGACTGCAAACCGCTTGCCGTTCGTAAGTTCGCTCCGATATTGGTAGGGCACGCCAACCAGAGAGCGACGCCCCCTCGGCAGAGCAGGGGGTACCATCGCTCCCACCTTCTGCCCCAACCCACCCACGACGAGGTCAGCAATGCAAGAACCCCTGGGCCTAGGCCTTATCCCGATGGTCATCGAGCAGAGCGGACGCGGCGAGCGCGCGTACGACATCTACTCGCGGCTTCTCAAGGAACGCATCGTTTTCATCGTTGGCCAGGTGAACGAGGGCACCGCCAATCTGGTGGTCGCCCAGATGCTCTTTCTCGAGGCAGACAATCCCGACAAGGACATCCAGTTCTACATCAACTCGCCCGGCGGCTCGATCGCCGCGGGAATGGCGATCTATGACACCATGCAGTTCATCAAGCCCGACGTCTCGACGCTGTGTGTCGGGATGGCGGCCTCGATGGGCGCTTTCCTGCTGTCCGCGGGTCAGAAAGGCAAGCGTTTTGCATTGCCCAACTCATCCATCATGATCCACCAGCCCCTCGGCGGGTTCCAGGGGCAGGCCTCCGACATCGAAATCCATGCCAAGTACATCCTGGCGTTGCGCGAGCGCTTGAACCAGCTCATGGCGCTGCACACCGGACAAACGGTCGAAAAGGTGGCGCGAGATACCGATCGCGACCGTTTTCTGACCGCCGAGGAGGCGCGGGAGTACGGTATCGTCGACCAGGTCTTGCAGAAGCGGGCATAGCGCGCGTAAAGTCGATCTCGATGCGGAGCAGGCGCGAGCGGCATCGAAACCTTTGATGGGTCGAAGTAGATAAATGGCGGATAAAACTCCCGGCGACAAGCTTCTCTACTGCTCTTTCTGCGGCAAGAGCCAGCACGAGGTGCGCAAGCTCATCGCAGGTCCTTCGGTGTTCATCTGCGACGAATGCATCGAGCTATGCAACGACATCATTCGTGAGGAAGGGTCGACCAGCGAGGCTGCGCGGGCGGACAAGAACAAGCTGCCGACGCCGCACGAGATCCGGCAAATCCTCGATCAGTATGTGATCGGACAGGATCTCGCCAAGAAAATCCTGTCGGTCGCGGTGTACAACCACTACAAGCGCCTCGAGAATGGCAGCAAGGAAGACGAGGTCGAGCTCGCGAAGAGCAACATCCTGCTGATCGGGCCGACCGGGTCCGGCAAAACCCTGCTCGCGCAGACGCTTGCGCGGCTCCTCGATGTGCCGTTCGTGATCGCCGACGCCACCACGTTGACCGAGGCTGGCTATGTTGGGGAGGATGTCGAGAACATCATCCAGAAGCTGCTGCAGAAGTGCGACTACGATATCGAGAAGGCGCAGCGCGGGATCGTCTACATTGATGAGATCGATAAGATTTCGCGCAAGTCCGACAACCCGTCCATCACCCGCGACGTGTCCGGCGAGGGCGTGCAGCAGGCGCTGCTCAAGCTGATCGAAGGGACGATTGCTTCGGTGCCGCCCCAGGGTGGGCGCAAGCACCCGAACCAGGAGTTCGTGCAGGTCGATACCACCAATATCCTGTTCATCTGCGGCGGCGCGTTCGATGGTCTCGAGAAGATCATCCGTCAGCGCACCGCCAAGACGGGCATCGGCTTCGGCGCCGATGTGGCGAGCCCGGACGACCGCAAGGACATCAGCGCGCTCCTGCGCGAGGCGGAGCCGGAGGACCTGATCAAGTTCGGGCTCATTCCCGAATTCGTGGGACGTCTGCCGGTCGCGGCCACGCTCGAGGAACTCGACGAGGTGGCGCTGATCGAAATTCTGGTCGAGCCGAAGAACGCACTTCTCAAGCAGTATCAGAAGATGTTCCGCATGGAAGGGGTCGAGCTCGAGATCCGCGAAGCTGCGTTGCGCGCGATCGCCCACAAGGCGCTTGCCCGCAAGACGGGTGCCCGCGGTCTCCGTTCGATCCTCGAGCAGGTCCTGCTCGACGTGATGTATGACCTGCCGTCGCACAACAACCTCTCGCGCGTGGTCGTGGACGAGAACACGATCACCAACGACGGCAAGCCGCTGCTGATGTTCGCCGAGCCGCCCAAAGTGGCCTCGGCCCACTCCTGACACGGTGCCGGCCTTGCGGTGGCGTCGGCTTGTGCCCGCCACCTTGATTCCAGGGTTGGGTGACCACATCTGTAGCTCACTGTACTTCCCGAAAGCCCTGAATGCCCGCTGACAACGCCCTTCCCGAAACCACATCCCTGCCGCTGCTCCCGTTGCGCGATGTGGTCGTGTTTCCCCACATGGTGATCCCGCTCTTCGTGGGACGCCCCAAGTCCATCAAGGCGCTCGACATGGCCATGGACGCGGGCAAGCACATCCTGCTGGTCGCCCAGAAGTCGGCTGCCAAGGACGATCCCGGTGCCGAGGATCTGTACGCCATCGGCAGCATCGCGACCGTCCTGCAGATGCTGAAGCTCCCCGATGGCACAGTGAAGGTGCTGGTTGAAGGCACGCAGCGCGCGCGGCTGGTGCGCATCACCGAGACGAGCGAGCTGCTCACGGCCGACGCCGCCACCATTCCGGGCGAACCGGGACAGGCGCACGAGATCGAGGCCATGCGCCGCGCGCTGCTCGCGCAGTTCGACCAGTACGTCAAGCTCAACAAGAAGATTCCGCCCGAGATCCTCACCTCCATGTCCGGAATCGACGACGGCGGACGCCTCGCCGACGCGATCGCCGCGCATCTGCCGCTCAAGCTCGAGCAGAAGCAGGAAATCCTCGAGATGGGTGACGTAGGCAAGCGTCTCGAGCATCTCCTCGGGCTGCTCGAGGGCGAGGTCGACATCCTCCAGGTTGAAAAGCGCATCCGCGGCCGCGTCAAGCGCCAGATGGAGAAGAGCCAGCGCGAGTACTACCTGAACGAGCAGGTCAAGGCCATCCAGAAGGAGCTCGGCGAAGGCGACGAGAACGCCGACCTCGAGGAGATGGAAAAGAAGATCAAGGCCGCGCGCATGTCCAAGGAGGCCGAGGCCAAGGCCATCAGCGAACTGAAGAAGCTGAAGATGATGTCGCCCATGTCCGCCGAAGCGACGGTCGTGCGCAACTACATCGATACGCTGCTCGGGCTTCCGTGGCGCAAGAAGAGCAAGATCACCAAGGACCTCGCGACTGCGGTGAAAACGCTCGATGCCGATCATTACGGCCTCGAGAAGGTCAAGGAGCGCATCGTCGAGTATCTGGCGGTGCAGCAGCGCGTCGACCGCCTCAAGGCGCCCATTCTCTGTCTCGTCGGTCCACCCGGCGTCGGCAAGACGTCGCTCGGGCAGTCGATCGCCAAGGCTACGAATCGCAAGTTCGTACGCATGAGCCTTGGCGGGGTGCGTGACGAAGCCGAGATCCGGGGTCACCGCCGCACGTACATCGGTTCGATGCCCGGCAAGATCCTGCAGAACATGACGAAGGTGGCGGTACGCAATCCGCTGTTCCTGCTCGACGAGGTCGACAAGATGGGCATGGATTTCCGCGGCGACCCCTCGTCGGCCCTGCTCGAAGTGCTCGATCCGGAGCAGAACAACACATTCGTGGATCACTACGTCGAGGTCGAGTACGACCTGTCGGACGTCATGTTCGTGGCCACGGCCAACACGTTGAACATCCCCGGTCCGCTGCTCGACCGCATGGAGGTCATCCGCCTGTCCGGGTATACGGAAGACGAGAAGATCGCCATCGCGCGCCAGTACCTGCTCCCGAAGCAGATGAAGAACAACGGCCTCAAGCCCGAAGAGTTGCACGTCGCCGAATCGGCGCTGCGCGACATCGCGCGGTATTACACGCGTGAAGCCGGCGTCCGCAGCTTCGAGCGCGAGATCTCGAAGATCTGCCGCAAAGTGGTGAAGTCCCTGCTGCTCAAGGAAAGCGAAGGCAAGGTGCGCAAGGCCAAGGGTCCGGTCGATGTCGGTTCGAAGAATCTCGACAAGTACCTCGGCGTGCGCCGCTTCACGTACGGTGTGGCAGAAAAGCAGAACCAGGTGGGCCAGGTCACCGGCCTCGCGTGGACCGAGGTCGGTGGGGATCTCCTCACGATCGAAGCCGTCGCACTGCCGGGCAAGGGCAAGACCACGTCGACCGGAAAGCTCGGCGAGGTCATGAACGAATCCATCGCGGCCGCTCTCTCCGTCGTGCGTCATCGCTCGAAAGCGTTAGGAATCGCGCCGGACTTCTATCAGAAGACCGATCTCCACATCCACTTGCCGGAAGGCGCCACGCCCAAGGACGGGCCGTCAGCCGGTAATGCCATCTGTACGGCGATCGTGTCGATCCTGACGGGCATTCCTGTGCGCGCAGACGTTGCCATGACGGGGGAGATCACGTTGCGAGGCGAAGTGCTTCCGATTGGCGGTTTGAAAGAGAAGTTGCTGGCGGCGGGGCGCGGCGGCATCAAGGTCGTTCTGATTCCACAGGAGAACGTCAAGGATCTGGCCGAGATCCCCGACGAGATCAAGAACCGCCTCGAGATCCGTCCTGTGCGGTGGATCGAGCAGGTGCTCGAGGCCGCGCTCGAACGGCCACCGACTGCTTTGCAGGAGCCGCCGGCCGAGCCACCTTCAGTTCCGCCGACGCCAACCCAGGGCGACGACAAGAACGTGGTGATCAAGCACTGACATCGCACCACCGCACGCAACGACGCGCCCTTTGTGGCGCGTTTTTGCTTTGTGCGATAGCACCGAAGTTCCGGATCGTGGTGGTGGTGGCGGGCCAACACGACATTTGATGTATCTTGTGAAAACAATGGCAAGGTTCGCCGCGACTGAACTGCATTGAACACAGGCACGCAACGTGCGCATCGAACGCCTCGCGTCGCGCTTGACATCGTGAAATCGCGATTGCTATAAGGATCGTCTGCAGTGCCTTCCTCAGCGCGCAGCATCGCGCACCTTCATTTCACACGTGAGGCTTTCGTGAACAAATCCGAACTCATTGACGAGATCGCCAAGCACGCCGACATCTCGAAGGCTGCGGCGGGTCGTGCGCTCGATGCCGCCGTCAACACGATCACGAGCTCGCTCAAAAAAGGCGACATCGTCACGCTCGTCGGATTCGGATCCTTTTATATCGGCAAGCGAACGGCGCGACAGGGACGCAATCCGCGCACCGGCGACGCAATCAGCATCGAAGCCGCGAAGGTGCCCAAGTTTCGCGCTGGAAAAGCGCTCAAGGATGCGGTAAACTGAGTGGCTGTCCAGCCTAGTGAAGCGCAGGCTCGGTGTCCGGCGTTGACAGGCTGGGCCCGTACTCGGGGGTGCTTAGCTCAGTTGGTAGAGCGTCGCCCTTACAAGGCGAATGTCGGGAGTTCGAGCCTCTCAGCACCCACCAGTCGTTTAAATGCTGAATGCTGATGGATGAGTAATGATGGAAGCGCCTTTTGATTCATCATTCATCATTTCGGATTCATCATTGCTGAAGTTGGAGTGGTAGTTCAGTTGGTTAGAATACCGGCCTGTCACGCCGGGGGTCGCGGGTTCGAGCCCCGTCCACTCCGCCAATTAAATCAACGGGTTACAGCATCATTGCTGTAACCCGTTTGCCTTTCGGGAATGGCAAGTCCTAGCCGTGTGCTAAATAACTCGGGACGGCATGTGTCGTTATCACGAGACATGTCTTCGATAGAACTCGTACGC
>JALYXY010000153.1 GCA_030946875.1 Pseudomonadota bacterium
CATCCAGATGGCGAGTTCGATCGCCAAGTTTCCATTCGTGCGCACGCTGGAAGGCTTCGAGTTTGCCGCGCAGCCATCGCTCGACGCGAAGCTCGTCCGCGAGCTCGCCACTTGCCGCTGGGTTGGCAACGGCGATGCGCTGCTCTTGCTCGGGCCCCCGGGTGTGGGAAAGACCCATCTGGCGGTCGCGCTCGGTCGCGAAGCCATCCAGCACGGCTACTCGACGCTGTTCACCTCGGCGACGGCCATGGTGACGGCGTTGACCAGGGCGTATCACGCCGGTCGACTCGAGGAACGACTGGTCCATTACGCCAAGCCCAAGCTCCTGATCGTGGACGAACTTGGCTACCTGCCGCTGGAAGCCAACGCTGCGCACCTGTTCTTCCAGCTCGTTTCGCGTCGCTACGAACGCGGATCCATGCTGGTGACCAGCAATCGCGCGGTGAGCGAATGGGGCACCGTGTTCGGCGACAGCGTCGTGGCCACGGCGATTCTCGATCGGCTGCTGCACCACAGCCACGTCATCATGATCCGAGGCGACAGCTATCGGCTACGCGAAAAGCGGCGCTCGGGGCTCGTTCCACAACGCTCGAGCGACCAGGAGTTGGAGAAGTCGACCTAAACCAGGGGGTCAATTCCAAATGTCGTCCGGGGGTCAAAACCGGATGTCGCTTGACAGCGCGCTTGCGTCCGGTCTCGGTGCATGAGCTGTCTCATACCCCCGTGAGACACCATCACACGTCGCTGCTGCTGATCGAGGTTTTGTTCGAGTGTCGACATCGGAGCAATCCGTGAAGGCGGATGCAGCGGCGGAAACGCTGCCTGCAAATTGAGTTCGGTTCACGAAGTCGAGGAGCCCGGCTGGTAAGCCCTAGGCATCGCGGGCCCCCTTAAGTGGAACGTCTTAAGCTTCTCACCGCGGCGGAAATGGCTCGTGCAAGCGCGTTGGTTAGTGGCTGCATTTGGGCATCTGCACGTGTACACAGCCCGAGAATGAATAATGGGAACTGGTCCTCGACTGGGACCGCCGCCACAAAACCACGATTGAGCGGCCCGCCGAAGATGGGCGGTGGCACTGCCGTGACCGCGTCCGTGTTTGTCAGTATTTCGAATGCGAAGGAAAATGACTCGCACAACGTGAAGCGCTTCGGAAACGGAAGCTCCGCCGCCGCAAAGGCCTGCTCGATCCAGCTGCCGGACCCTGGCGCATTGAATCCGAGCCAGCGTTCATCGGCCAATTCGCGAAGTGATGTTGCACCGCGCAATCCATGGCCACGGCGGCACGCAATGACCATCTGGTCGCGATACAGCGCGCGGAAATTTAAGCCCGCACCCACTGACGCAGACGTTTTTTGCATGACAGCAAAGTCCAGCGTCTCGTCTCGCACCAGCGGCACCAGCGTGGATGGGGAGCCCTCCACGATTCGCAGACGAACGAGCGGATTGTCATCCAGAAATCGTGAAATCGGCCGGGCAGCGACAGTACCGCAGGTCAGCGAGAATCCCGCACTGATGCTGCCTGTACCAGGTGCCGTCAGGGCCGCGAGCTCCTCTTGCGCTTTGCGCAATTCGGTGCGAATAGTACGGGCGCGGGCGAAGAATGCCTGCCCTGCCGGAGTGCACACAACGCCGCGCGGGCTGCGGCGGATCAATGAAATGCCGACCTCCCTCTCGAGTGAGCGAAGGCTCTTGCTCATTGCAGGGTGCGACACACCGCGAGCACGGGCGGCCGCCCGAATACTGCCAGCCTCCACTATCGAAACAAAGTCATTGAGCTGATTGAAGCGCACGGTGGTTACCGTTGGTTACCGCGGTGAGTCGCTCGTTATCTTATCAGCGACCCAGGAACGTGCTTGACTGGGCGACAACCGCAGTCAAGGAGAACTACATGCGCCGATTCAACAGCTTCATAACGCTCGCAGGTCTGGCCCTAATCGCGTCATCGCTCACGGCATTGACGCAGACCGCGTTCGCGCAGGTCTATCCCTTCAAGCCTATCCGGCTCATTGTTCCATTCGCCCCCGGCGGACCGTCCGACCAGGCAGCGAGAACGATTGGCCAGGCACTTTCGAAGTCCCTTGGCCAGCCTTTCGTGATCGAGAACAGGCCGGGCGCGGACGGCGCGATCGCTGCGCAAACCCTCCGCAATGCGAGTCCGGACGGATACTCGCTCCTGTTTTCAGGGGCACCGATGATTCCGTTGGCGCTGCTGAAGAATCCGCCGCCGTTTGATGTGCAGGCGGATTTCGCGCCAGTGGCGAGGGTCACCCGGTTGGTGTGGGGCATGTTCGTATCCCCTCACGTGCCCGCAGCGTCGCTCACTGAACTCATTGCCCATGCACGCGCCAGCCCGACCAGGCTCAGTTACGCATCAAGCAACCTGATTGAGTTCTTGGCTGCGTCCCAGTTCATGAAAGGCACCGGCACGAACATGCTAAGAGTCCCCTACAAGGGTGCCGGGCAAGCGATGCCCGACCTGCTGGCGGGGCGTGTGCACGTGATGTTCGCGCCGCTGTCGGCGGGCCTGGCGTACTTGCCAACCGGTCAGTTGCGCCTGCTGGCAATGCTGACACCGGAGCGTAGCCAGTTTGCGCCTGACGTTCCTACCTTGACTGAAGCCGGTATCTTGGAAATCTCAATACCGGGTTGGCAAGGCATCCTCGCACCGGCGAAAACTCCGAAGAATGTGATTGCGACGCTGCACACCGCCATAGAGCGCGCGCTGCAGGATCCGGAAGTGCGTACCCAATTGGAGCGGCAAGCAGTGCTGGTCGATATGTCGACTGCCGACCAGCTCTCGGCGACAATCGCAGCGGACATGCGGACTTGGGCAGAATTCCTACGAGAAAATCCGCTAACAAACGAATAACGAGCTTGCTCGAATGCACGACCGTGCCAAACTTGCCCGCACGACCCGCGCAAGTTGAGTTTTGCTAACCAACAGGTTCTCGACGAGTTGCGCAACTGCGACTCCATGCTCGACGACGCTGCCTTCGATCATCTAGAGAAGTTGCCGCGATCGTCGCCGAACCGCATCAGATTGGGCGAAGGCGCATACGGTGAACAGACATGCCGCAAGTAGCGCGGCAGCCAACTCCCAGACCGCTCGTAATTAACCCGGGCACGCATCGTAGCTGGTGTGACCTTGCCTCGATTTGACGTACACCAGGCTACGCAGCCATGAGGCTGGATTCCATGTGTGCCGGGGTCTGATACCCGATCGACGAATGTAACCGCCGATGATTGTAGAAGCCTTCGATCCAGTCGACAATGTCGAGTCGAGCTTGAGCGCGGGTTTCGTATCGCAGTTGATAGATGCGTTCGACCTTTAGTGTCTTGAAGAAGCTTTCCATCGGCGCATTGTCCCAACAATTGGCCCTGCGGCTCATCGATTGCAACATCCCGAAATCGGTGATCAGTCTGCGGTAACGAGCGCTCGCGTACTGGGTGGATTCAACCGATTGTCGCAACACTGGGTTGGTGAACAGATCCTAAGTAATCATTCAGTGCCTCGGCAGGTGTCCTCCAGCCGAGCGTTTTCCGTGGTCTGGTGTTCAGCGCGTGGGCAACGGCTCCGGATCTGTCGAGCGCTCCAACGAGAAAGGTCAGCGCCCTTGGGGAAGTATTGCCTCAACAGGCCGTTGGTATTCTCGTTGGTGCCGCGCTGCCAAGGACTATGAGGATCGGCGAAGAAGACCTTACCCCGGAGTCGACAGTGAAGCGGGCATGATCGGATAGCTCCATGCCTCGATCCCAAGTCAATGATCGCCACAACTCGGCAGGCAGCTTGGTCACCGTCTTCTGCAGCGCCTTTGCCATGGTGACCGCGCCGTAGCCTGCCAGCGCAGGGCCATTCTTCGTCCGGGGAATTAGCCCGTAGTCCTTCTCGCGAGGCAGGTGGACAAGCATGGTGAATCGGCTTGATCGTTCCACCAGCGTACCAATCGCGGATCTGTCGAGGCCGATGATCAGGTCTCCCTCCCAATGTCCTGGCACGGCACGATCTTGCACCTCCGCAGGGCGATTGGAGATCATCACTTCCTCGCTGACATGCGCCCACGCCTTGGCTTGCGCCCTGGCTCTTGGCACGCGCAACGCTCTCCCGGTGCGCAGACACGTCACCAGCTCACGCTTGAGCGCACCACGTCCCTGAATGTAGAGAGCCTGATAAATGGCCTCGTGAGAGAGATGCGCATGGATTCGTCATCCGGGAACTCAATCTGCAACCGGTTGGAAATTTGTTCTGGGGACCAGCCCTTGACCCACTTGCGGTCACCGCGGTGTGGCTTGTTTCGACCTATGAACGGTGCCTGCCGTGGTCCGGCAATCTCACGGCCATCAGCATCACAACCTTGCCTTCCAAGCGATCTTGCACGTAGCAGCGCAGGCGTGGGTTGGTCACCAGTTTCGCCGGCTTCGGTCTTTTGGCGATCAATTCCGCCTTCCACTGCGCGACCGAAGCACGATACTCCAGCTTGCCGCCACGCGTTGCAGCGTTACGTCTCAGTTCACGCGAGACCGTTGACGGGCTTCGTTCAATTCGACGAGCGATCTCACGCACGCCGATGCCTTGTGCCGAGAGCAGTCCAATCTCTTCCCGCTCTGCAAACGTCAAATACCTTCCGGAAATGGGGCTAGACATAAAGAGCGGCATGCCACCACGATAGCGGAACCAGCGCGTGCCTACCGGCTGCGATACGCCGACTGCCTCGGCCGCCTTCTCGCTTGTGATACCGGTCGCAATCTGCTTCCAGAATAGCCGCTCGATCTCACGTCGAAGCGACGGGGCACCTGGCGAGCGCATCGCACTCCGCCCCGTCAGCTGTCGCATCCATCCTGCAGGTCGTCCCATAAAACACCTCGATGATCAAAGGTGTTGCGACGACGGGTTGAATCTACCCTGGCTACCGCGGTCGGAGTGCACGATCAGCCTCGGCCCCGGTTTGCGACGCCAAGACGCAGCTTTCAGCGCTTGGCAAACCAAGTCTGCTTCGAGCCGATCGCTCATCGACCATCCGACGATCCGTCGGCTCGCGAGGTCCATCACCACGGCGAGATACAACCAGCCCTCGACTGTGCTGCAATACGTGATATCGGAGACCCAGGCGCGATTGATGTCCCAACCGTCGAACCGGCGCTCGAGTATGTTCGGCGCAACCGGCAACTGGTGGTTGGAATCCGTCGTCACCCTGTAGGGTCGCTTGTAGACCGGCCGCAGAGCCTGCCGCTGCAGACTGTGGCGTACCCGCTCATGACCGACGCGCAGGCCCAGCTCGCGCAGCCCACGAACGATCCGCGGACGCCCATAGCTGCGTTTGCTCGCCGCGTGCATCGCTGCCACTTGCGCATCCAGTCGCGCGTTGGATTGCGAACGCGCGCTCGGCGGGCGTCGCCGCCATTGCAGGTAGCCCGTGCGTGACACCGATAACAGTGCCAGTTCACGGCGCAGCCGCGCATTTTCGGCTTCCACTTCCGACACCGGACGCTTTACCGCCATCGTCCCGCCCGTGCCTCCAACCGACTCTCCCTCACGATTCCGCCGGACCCAATTTGTTATGGTCGATTGCGGAATGCCTAGCCGTTTGGCTGCAGCATTGCCACCTGTCGACAGTGCCAACCTGACTGCTTCCGTTTTGAACTCCTCCGTGTACCGCCGATTCGGAACCGATGCCTTCTTTCCCGTGTCGCCCCTCCGTTCATCAGAAAATTACCAAAATTCTGATGTACGTGAAACCGGGGCAGGGTCACTCCAGGAACGTCCATTCCCGCGTTCACCAAGAGCCGCAGCACCCTGTAGACGCGGTGGCCCGTCCCCGGCCTAACTCCGAATCAGGCTTGCGGCGATTTTGCAGCGAAGCTCGATTACCATCGCTGAAAGTAACTGAACATGAAAAGGTCTGTTATGTCGATAACAAACGTGCTCGCAAGTGTGGCTGTCAAGGATCTGAATGCCGCGGTGAAGTGGTACGAAAAGCTTCTCGACGCTTCGGCATCGAAGCCGATGCCAGAAGTGGCGGAATGGAAATTCGAACGCGGCGGTTGGCTGCAAGTCTACGAGCTGGCGGATCGCGCGGGATCAGGTTCGTTCACTTTGGTCGTCAACGACATGGATCAACAGATCTCGCGTCTTAAGAAACTCGGCGTCGACATCAATCAGCAGACATCGGGAGAGAAGGTGAGGACGCTTATGATCACGGACCCTGATGGCAATCACATCGCCTTCGCCGAGCCGAACGATTCAAGCTTGGCCCAGTGATTCATCTGGCCTCCGTCGCCCTGTTCCCTTCAGCGTGTGCGGAATCTCTAATGGGTCGTAAGCAGTCGGTCCTCCACGCACAGCAGGTAACCTGACTTCCTCTTGCCAGAGACCGCGCAGCAACCGACTAAGCCACCGCCACGGCGGTCCGGATTCCGGCTAAGCTTCGCCTTTCCCTCAGTCGTTCGCGCGCCGGTTGAGTTTTTCCATGGCCGCCGAGTCCTTATCAGCTCCGCCTGTCGCGCTCTACGCTCCGATTCCAGCCATGCGTCACGGGTAATCTCTAATAGTTTGTTCGGCGGCATCTGAGTTTTTCGCGCGCGAGGCCTCTCTCCATTCGCGGCAGCGTTGTTCAGTAGCTGGTGACCGTGTGCGGTTCGCCTGCTTCACGAACGCGACAGCGCGGGGATCTTGGGCTCGGCCAGGAAGCAGCCCAAGAGAGAAAGAAACCAACGGCTACCTACACCACGTCCGGGGGACACAACCTGCTCGTGGCGCAGTGCCGATGATTGGTGGTGCGCGTTAGAATGAATGATGATTCCGCAAACCCCTTACGCCCGCAGCGGCAAGGTGAACATCGCCTATCGGGTGACGGGAGAAGGACCCCTCGATTTGGTTTACGTACCGGGGTGGGCTTCTCACCTTGAACTTCGCTGGGAAGAACCCGATCACGCGCGCTTCCTGCATCGATTGGCGTCGTTTTCGCGGCTGATTACGTTCGACAAGCGCGGCACCGGCCTTTCGGACCGGGTGCCCGACGATCAGCTCCCAAGCCTCGAAGTCGGATTCGACAGCCTACCTGGTGCGGGTCGGAGGACAATGCGTGCAAGGAGTGGCTTGAGCGCCATCATTCCCTTGTGCGTCGCCAGGTTGCGTCCTTCCGAGGTCGCGAAATCAACGTGGCAGGCGACGGATGTTCGCAACCTTCGACTGGCCGGCCCGTGGGATCCGCTGTGCGCTGAGCATTCGGGCGCTCGCTAGCAGCATAGGCTTGGCTATCCGAGCCGGCCTGCACACGGGTGAAATCGACCTGCGTGACCACGATGCCGCTAGCATCACAGTCCACATCCGTGCGCGGGTTGCGGATTGGCAGGGGCCGGAGAGACCCTGGTATCCAGCATGGTAAAGGCTCTGGTGTCGGGTTCAGGTTTGCGCTTCGAGGACCGCGGGACGCGTTCATTGAAGGGTGTACCTGGCGAGTGGCGACTGTGGGCCGCGAACGAATGACAGGCCCTTGACTCTGCACTTGGGTTTTGGCGGATGGGGTGGGATTCGAACCCACGAACGGGTTGCCCCGTTGCCGGTTTTCAAGACCGGTGTATTCGACCGCTCTACCACCCATCCTGATGGCGCCGGCTTGCGCCTGCTGAGCGCTTCCCACATCAGGGTCAGCGCTCTTGAAAGTGCGTGCGGAGCCCAAATGTTAGCACTGCGAGAAGGGACCAGTCGCGGTGAGGACCCATTGAAACCGGACTGTTTTCTGCTAGTCTAAGCGTTACCCCGACCCCGAGGGGTTCCTTTGGAGGAAGTATGGAACGCAAATTCGACCCAGTGATGTCCGGAGCTACGCAGCCACCGCTGTCGTCCCGCGACACCCAAGGATTGGGCGGCGGCGTTGTCGTCGACCAGCAGCGCGTTCTACGTAATACCTATTGGCTGCTCGGTCTCTCGCTTCTGCCAACGGTAGCGGGGGCTCTGGCCGGCATGTCGTTCAACTTCATCGGCCTTTTCAGAGCGGCGCCCATCATGACGCCCATCCTCATGTTCGCGGCGATGCTGGGTTCCCTGTTCGTCGTCACCCGGCTGCGCAACAGCTCGTGGGGCGTCGCCGCGCTGTTCGGCTTCACCTTCATCGCGGGGCTGATGCTTACGCCGATCCTCACGGTCGCGGCGGGATTTCGCAATGGTGGTCAGCTGGTTGCGCTGTCGGGCGGTCTGACCGCGGCGGTGTTCCTGGCATTGGCGGGGTATGCCACGGTCAGCAAGCGCGACTTCAGCTTCCTCGGCAAATTCCTGTTCGTGGGGGTGATCGTGCTGGTCGTTGCGTCGCTCGCCAACCTGTTCTTCCAGGTGCCGGCGCTATCGCTCACCATCTCGGCAGTGGCAGTGCTGATTTTCTCGATGTACCTGTTGCATGACGTTAGCCAGATCGTGCGTGGCGGCGAGACGAACTACGTGATGGCAACGCTCAACCTGTTCCTCGACGTCTACAACATCTTCATCAGTCTGCTGAATATCCTGCTCGTGTTTTCGGGTCACCGTGACTAGAGCGGCAGAGGCATAAGAGAGGGCGGCCAGACGGTCGCCCTTTCTTTTGGCGGGCGCGAGTCGATTCTCACGAGGTCGCGATGCACAGCCCGCGCATCGCCAGCGAATGCTATCCGGGCCGTCCGTGCCTTAGGCGTCAGCGCTCGAAGACTGCCATCGATTCGACGTGCCCGGTGTGTGGAAACATGTTGATCACGCCGGCCGCGCAAAACTCGTAGCCCTGATCCCCCACGAGCACGGCGGCATCGCGGGCGAGCGTGGCGGGATTGCATGACACATACACGATGCGTTTGGGCCCCACAGTGCCGAGTGCCTTCACGACCGCCATGGCACCCTCCCGCGGTGGATCGATCAGCACCTTGTCGAACGGGCCAAGTGCTGCGATTGATTCCGGCGTGGCCTCGAAGAGATCGGCTAACTGAAAGCTCGCGCGAGCCTCGAGACCGTTGCGCGCGGCGTTGCTCGCCGCCCGAGCAACGAGTGCCGAGCTGCCCTCGACGCCCACTACCGCAGCGCCGCGGCGCGCCAGCGGCAGGGTAAAGTTGCCGAGGCCACAGAAGAAATCGACGACCCGCTCGCCGGCCCCAGGTGCAAGCAGTGACACCGCGCGGCGGACGAGCACGCGGTTGATCGCTGGGTTCACCTGCGTGAACTCGGTCGGCGAAAAAGGAAAAACCAGGCCGAATTCGGGCAAGGTATACGCGAGCTCCGGCCCGACGGGGTAGTAGGGCTGCGCGGTGGCTGGGCCACTCGGCTGCAGATACAGCTGCACGCCGTGCTGCGTGGCGAACGATTGCAGGATGCCGGCGTCCTGCCCCGCGGGAGGTGCCAGAACGCGGAGCACCAGGGCGTACAGCGGCGTGCCCGGATGCGTACCGTCGGTGGTGCGCGCATCCTCGCCGACGGCAAGCTCGATCTGCGGCAGGCGATCGCGGATGGAGAGCTGTGCCACCAGCTCGCGCAGCGCGGACAGCATCTGCGAGACCTTGGGCGGCAGCACCGAGCATTGCAGCATGTCCGCAACGTAGCTCGACTTGCGCTCGTGAAAGCCAACGAGAACGCCGCCCTTCTTGACGACGTGCCGCACCGAGAGACGTGCGCGATGCCGGTAGCCCCAGGTGGGACCGTGAATCGGCGACAGGATCTGTGCGGCGCGCACGCGGCCAAGGTGCCAGAGGGTGTCTTCCAGCGTGCGCTGCTTGGCGGCGAGCTGCGCGGCGGCGTCGAAATGCTGCATGCTGCAGCCGCCACACACGCCAAAGTGAGCGCAGCGCGGATCGACTCGACCGGAGCTCGCGCTCAGCACGCGATTCACGCGCGCGATGTCGTAGGTCGGCTTGCGCTTGAGCGTGGTGAACGTCACGGCCTCACCGGGAAGTGCGCCCTCCACGAACACGGTCTTGCCCTGCACACGTGCGATCCCCCGGCCCTCCTGGTCGAGGGACTCGATGTTGACTGCAATGGGTGAGGCGCCGGAATCGGCCACGATGGAGAAGCGAAAGGCACGCGAAGCCGTGCATTTTACCGGTCACCGATCGGCGGCGTCGCCCAACCGGCACGCGACGCAGAGCAGACACCGACGCACAGGAGACGCGTGGAGGGCCACGCGCGTAAAATCCGCAACATGCGCGTCCTTGCATTCGATACTTCGTCCCCGTGGTGCAGCGTTGCGCTTTCACATGAGGGCGGGTGGTTCGAGCACGAGGAGGAGGTGGGGCAGGCGCACTCCGAGCGCTTGTTGCCGATCGTGCGGCAGCTGCTCGCGCGTGCCCGTTGCGCGATCTCGCAGCTCGACGGTATCGCGTTCGGCGCGGGCCCCGGGTCTTTCACCGGGGTACGCATTGCGTGCAGCGTCGCGCAGGGTTTGGCGCTTGGCCTGGAGCGCCCGGCGGTGCCCGTCTGTACGCTTGAAGCCATGGCGCAACACGCGTGGCGCGAGCACCACATCGAGCGGCCGTATGTCTGCACGGACGCGCGCATGGGCGAGGTCTATGTGGCAGCGTACGAGCGCACGCAGGATGGCTGGCGCGAATGGCTCACTCCCGCGGTCATGAAACCCATCGCCGTACCGCCGATGCCGCACGTGCGCGATTGGACCGGCTGCGGCAACGGATTCGAGGCTTATCCGCAGCTCGCCTCGGCACTCGACATCGCCACTGTGTGCAACGATGTGCGGGCCACCGGCCGGGCCATCGCCGAGCTCGCGCTGCCGCGCTTTGCGGCGGGATCAGCCGTGACGGCAGAGGAGGCGCTGCCGCTCTACGTGCGACATCGTGTGGCGCTTACGAGCGCCGAACGCGAGGCGGGACTGCGTTTGTAGCGCATGGCGTCGCTCGCTAAAACGGCACCTGCGCAGGAGATTCGCTGGCGTCCCCTGCGGCCCGGCGATCTCGCCTACGTGGCTGCGCTCGAAGCGCAGATTCATGCCGCGCCGTGGAGTCAGCGCAATTTCCGCGATGCGATCGAGGCGGGGTACTCCGCGTGGCTCGCGGAGCGCGAGGGTCGCGTCGTCGCCTATGGTGTGCTGATGCTGGCACCGGGCGAAGCGCAGATCCTCAACATTTCAGTCATCCACGACGCGCGTCGGGAGGGTCTCGGGCGAACCCTTTTGCGCAGGTTCGTCGACGATGCAAGACACTTCGGCGCGGAGCAGGTGTTTCTTGAAGTGCGGGTGAGCAACGCCCCTGCCATTGCGCTGTATCTCAGCGAGTCGTTCGTGCCGGTCGCTCGTCGCAAGGCTTACTACCCCGCCCGTGCATCCGATGACTTTCGCGAAGACGCGTTGGTGATGCGCCTTGCGCTCGATATCTCTGCGACCAATGACCCGACGTGAAGAAATCCTGACCGAGCTTGGCCTCGCGCCCCTCTGGCGGAGGCGGGGTCCGAGCGCTGCTGCGCCGCCAGCTGGCGCAGCGAGTGAAGGCACTCCCCAAGCACTCATGCGCGCTCTGGCTGCTCCGCGCGATGACGCACGAAGCGATGATCTTGCCGCACGTGCGGCCCGCATCTCAACGCTCGAATGGTCGCACCTGGACGCCGACATCCAGGCCTGCAGGGCGTGCGCTCTCGGTTATTCGCGCAATTGCGCCGTGCCTGGTGTGGGCCACGTCCGGGCCGAGTGGCTCTTCGTTGGAGAGGCCCCGGGTGCCGAAGAGGATGCGCAAGGCGAACCCTTCGTCGGCCAGGCTGGCAAGCTGCTCGACTCAATGTTGTCCGCAATCGGGGTGCGTCGGGGGCAAGCGGTGTACATCGCCAATGTGCTCAAGTGCCGCCCACCCGCAAATCGCGCACCGGAGCCCGCCGAGGTGGAGGCTTGCAAGCCCTATCTCGAACGGCAGATCGAGTTGATCGGTCCGCGATTGATCGTCGCACTCGGCCGGAGTGCAGCCAGTACGCTGCTCGATGCCGACGCGTCCATTGCAAGCCTGCGCGGGCGCATCCATCGGTACCGCGATGTGCCGCTCGTCGTGACCTACCACCCCGCTTACCTCCTGCGCAATCCGCCTGACAAGGCCAAGGCGTGGGAAGATCTCGTCCTCGCGCGAAGCGCCGTTGCAAACGCTGCGGCGCGTGCTTGAGGACTGTCGGTTGCCATTCAGGGTTGCATTGAGGCCGAGTGGCCCCATCTTGCGCTCGCACTCACTGCGATCGCGTGAGGTGGTTGAAGTCCAGCGGGGCTTTTACCGTCGAAGCATCAGGTCGTGCATCTAGATCAAGGAGAGACGCATGCTGGGAAGGATCGGTTTCGCTGTGGCCCTCGTGTTCACGGTCGCGCTTTCGGGTTGCGGCTACAACGATTTGCAGCGGCAGGACGAGACGATCAAGGCGTCCTGGTCCGAGGTGCTGAATCAATACCAGCGTCGTGCCGATCTCGTGCCGAACCTCGTCAACACCGTCAAGGGTTACGCTTCCCACGAGCAGCAGGTGCTGACCGAAGTCACCAATGCACGCGCCAACGTTTCGGCGATTCGCGCAACGCCCGAGCTCGTGAACGATCCCGAGGCGTTCAACAAGTTCATTCAGGCGCAGAGCCAGTTGCAGGGCGCGTTGTCGCGTTTGCTTGCGGTGGCCGAAAATTATCCCAACCTCAAGGCCGACGCGCTGTTCCGCGACCTGCAGTCGCAGCTCGAAGGGACTGAAAATCGCATCGCGGTCGCACGCAACCGCTACATCAAGTCCGTCCAGGACTACAACACCACCGTGCGCTCGTTCCCGACGAACCTGACGGCGATGATCTTCAAGATGCCG
Source organism: Pseudomonadota bacterium (assembly GCA_030946875.1). Lineage (GTDB taxonomy): Bacteria > Pseudomonadota > Gammaproteobacteria > Burkholderiales > Casimicrobiaceae > CAIWHR01. The sequence continues at coordinate 12,773 of JALYXY010000153.1, forward strand.
GTACGTCCGTCGTTCGCGGTGGCCGATGAGCGCGCCGTGAGCACGCCGCCGACGGTCGATTTCAATCGGCCCGCCGGCAGCACCGCGCCGGGTGCATCATCGCCGCCGAGCGTCCCACCGGGCGCATCACCGCCGCCGAGTAACCCACCCAGGAGCGCGGCGCCCGCCAAGACCTCGCGCTTGAGCGTAAGCGACCGGGTGGCTGCGTAGGCCGATCTGGGTGAGCGCGAGCGTGTACCGCGGCGTGGCCGCGACAACGGTCGCGTTCGCGGCCCATTGCGCAGCGCTGTGGCATCTATGGCGCATGCGGCTTGCGTCGGCGCTTCCGCTCAGCGCTGTCCTGGTCTTATCGCTTCTCGCGTCGTCCGCGATGGCTGCCGCGCCCGAGTGGCAGCCGAAAAGCGATGGACTCCAGCAGGTGCCTCCGCTCATCGGCCGCGTGGTGGATCTGACGCGGACGCTCACTGCCCCCGAGGCGCAGTCACTCGAGTCACGTCTTGCCGAGTGGGAGTCGCGCACCGGTACTCAGCTCGTGGTGCTGATGGTGTCAACCACGCAGCCGGAGGCGATCGAGTCCTACGCGTTGCGCGTTGCTGAAGCGTGGAAGATAGGGCGACGGGGCCAGGATAACGGGGCGATCTTCCTCATCGCCAAGGACGACAAGAAGACGCGCATCGAGGTGGGGTATGGCCTCGAAGGCACACTGACCGACGTCGTGGCGCACCGTATCATCACCGACACGGTGGCACCGTTCTTCAGCAAGGGACAGTTCGGTGCAGGCATCTCGGCTGGCGTCGAGCGCATCATCGAAGTCGTCGGCAACGGTGGGGCGCCCGCGACCAAGGGCGCGGCTCGCAGCGCACGCGGAGGAGGCATCGACTTCGGGACAATGCTCATGCTCCTGCTCGTCGTCGTGCCGTTCGTGGGCGGAGTGCTGCAACGCATGTTCGGCAAGCTCCTGGGCTCTACGGTCGGCGCCGGACTCATCGGCTTTGCGGCGTGGTCAATCATCGGCTCGATCGCCATCGCGGCTGTCGCCGGCATTATCGGATTCGTGGTGATGGCGTTCTCGGGTCTCGTCTCCGGATTTGGAAACCGGGGCGTGTTCATGCCCGGGATGGGCTGGGGCCGCGGTGGCTTCGGCGGGGGCTCGGGTGGTGGCGGGGGATTCTCGGGTGGTGGTGGCAGCTTCGGCGGTGGGGGGGCGTCCGGTGGTTGGAGCTGACAGCACGCAAGCGGCATCCGTGGGTGGGCGTTGGTGGCGTCATCTCGCCACCGACGACACCGCGGTGCGTCGCCTGTTCGGGGCAGAAGGTCTCGATCGCGTCGGTCGCGCCATCACTGAAGGCGAACGCGCACACCGGGGTCAGGTACGCTTCGCGGTCGAAGCGGCCCTGCCGCTGCGCAGCGTATTCCGCAGGGTGTCGCCGCGCGCTCGTGCGCTCGAGGTCTTCTCGCTGTCGCGCACGTGGGACACCGAAGAAAACTGCGGCGTGCTGGTGTATGTCCTGGTGGCCGATCGGAAGGTGGAGATCATCGCCGATCGCGGCATTCATCGCAGCGTTGCGGCCGGCACCTGGGAGGGCGTCTGTCGAACCATGGAGGCGGCGTTTCGCGAGGCACGGTTCGCGGAGGGCGCCGAGACGGGCGTGCGCGAGATCAGCAGAATCCTGGCAGAGCAGTTTCCCGCCAGCGGAGAACGCAGCAACGAATTGCCCGACGCGCCGATCGTGCTTTGATGCACTGATGCACTGATGCACTGATGCACTGATGCACTGATGCACGTGCACGGTATCGTGGGCGCGCGCTTCGGCGCCTTGAACTCAGTGTTCGGTCTTGCTGAGGCCGATCAAGTGCAACGAGTCGCCGCGGGCCTGATTGTGGCGGTGCCGAATCAGCACAAGCCCCATAGTTGCGGAAACGAAGACCGCGAATAGGGCGATCGCCGAGCTGATGGACACTCCGAGCTGAAGCATTGCGGCGTAGAGACCTACCATCGCCAGGATGCCGATGTTCTCGTTGAAATTCTGAACGGCAATGGAGTGACCCGCGCCCATCAGAACATGGCCGCGGTGCTGCAGAAGCGCATTCATCGGCACCACGAAGAACCCCGCGCACGCGCCGATCAGCACCATCAGCACGACGGCGAGCCACAAACTCGTCACGAACATCATGCTGACCACCACCACGCCCATGATCATGCCGATGGGCAGCACGTTCACCGCCCCGCGCAGTGACACGACTCGCGCGGCAAGGACCGCCCCGATGGCGATGCCAAAGGCCACCACGCCCTGCAGCATGGACGCCTGCGAAAGGTTGAAGCCCAACGAGTGCGCGGCCCAATCGATCACGATGAACTGAAGGGTTGCCCCGGCGCCCCAGAAGAGGGTGGTCGTCGCCAATGAGATCTGCCCCAGCTTGTCGCGCCAGAGCAATGAGGAGCAATGTGCGAATTCGCGAATGAGGTACACCGGATTCTTGTTGACCATGCGGTGGTCGACGCCCGTATCGGGAATGAACCAGTTGAAGATGGCAGCCGTCGCGTAAATGAAGATGATCAATGCGATGGCCGCTTCGGGTCCGGTATCGATACCGGTGTCGATCATCGGCATGTCGAACGAGAGCAACATGCGCGACACGCCCGGCGTGATCAGCGCGCCTCCGAGCAACACCCCCAGGATGATCGAGCCGACGGTGGTCCCTTCGATCCAGCCGTTGGCCACCACCAGCTGGTGAGGCGGCAGGAGCTCGGTGAGAATCCCGTACTTGGCAGGCGAGTAGGCAGCCGCGCCGAATCCGACCACCGCATACGCCAGGAGTGGATGAATGTTCAGCAGCATCGTCGCGCAGCCGATGACCTTGATGGCGTTGGTGATGAGCATCACGCGGCCCTTGGGCATCGAGTCGGCGAATGCCCCGACGAGCGGCGCGAGCAGCACGTACGAAACCACGAACGACATCTTGAGCGCGGGCGTCATCCACGCCGGCTCGGCGGATTCGCGGAGGAGCGCAATCGCGGCGATCAGCAGCGCGTTGTCGGCGAGCGACGAAAAGAACTGCGCCGCCATGATGATGTAGAAACCCTGCTTCATCTTCCTCCGGATCAAGAGCGCCATCGCGCGGAGCTCTTCGTGCCCGACCTTCCTTTATAATCGTTTTGGGCAGGAGCCCGGGCCCGGGCTTTATACCATGACCGCATGCGCTTTCCACCTCGGAGATGCGCCACGGTTCCTCATCGATCCGCCACGTCTCGCGACCGAAGCGCCATGGCCCGTCCACTCTGCGCAGAAGTGAATCTAGCGGCGTTGCGTTCGAACCTGGAAGTCGTGCGACGTTCCGCGCCCGGTGCCCAGATCTTCGCAGTGGTCAAGGCCAACGCGTATGGTCACGGCTTGCAGCGGGTTCTTCCCGCGCTCGAGGCGGCGGATGGACTTGCGCTCATCGAGCTGGATGCCGCCATCGCCGTGCGCGAGCAACGCTACACGCGCCGGGTCCTGCTGCTCGAAGGCTTTTTCGCAGCCGCGGAGCTCACGGAGATTGCAGCGAGGCGTCTGGCGGTTGTCGTGCACCACGTGGAGCAGATCCGCATGCTCGAGGAGGCGAGGCTTTCGCGGCCCATCGAGGTGTTCGTGAAGGTGAATAGCGGCATGAATCGCCTCGGCCTGCGACCGCAGGAGCTTGCGGCGGCCGTCGAGCGGCTTTCGGCCTGCGATTCCGTCGCCGCGTTGCGACTGATGACCCACTTTGCGCGTGCCGACGAGGACGATGGCGTGGACGTGCAGCTTGCCGAGTTCCAGCGTGCATGTGCAGGCATGCCGTATCCGCGCTCGCTCGCCAATTCCGCGGGCATCGTGCGGTTCGAGGAAGTCGGCGGCGATATCGTTCGCCCGGGCATCATGCTGTATGGTGCAACGCCCTTCGCCGATCGAAGCGCCGATTCCGTCGGAGTCACGCCGGTCATGACGCTGCGCTCCGAGATCATCGGCATCCAGGAGTTGCAGGCCCACGACACCGTCGGGTATGGGGCTGCCTACTCGGCGCGTCGTGCGCATCGCCTCGGGGTTGTCGCTTGCGGCTACGCAGACGGGTATCCGCGCCACGCGCCGAACGGTACGCCGGTGCTCGTTGCGGGACGCAAGGTCCCAATGGCCGGCCGCGTATCGATGGACATGATCACGGTCGACCTTTCGGACGTACCTGACGCAAGAATCGGCAGCCCGGTTACGCTGTGGGGCGCGGGCCTTCCGGTCGACGAGGTCGCCGCTGCCGCATCGACCGTCGGCTACGAGCTCCTGTGCGCGGTCGCGCCGCGTGTGCCTTTCGAGGTCACGGTCGAGGCCAGGGTAGACCTCGAGGTATGACAACAAGCAGATCGTTTCTGGAGATCACGTGTACATCGTCGTGACCGGCGCTGCAGGTTTCATCGGCGCCAATCTGGTGAAGGCCCTCAACGCGCGCGGCGAGAAGGACATCATCGCCGTGGACAACCTGACGCGCGGAGACAAGTTCCGCAATCTCGTCGACTGCGATATCGCCGATTTCATCGACAAGGACGAGTTCCTGCAGCGGCTCACCGAGGGCGACTTCGACGACGAGATCGGCTCGATCCTGCATCAGGGTGCGTGCTCCGACACGCTGCAGTCCGACGGTCGCTACATGATGCGCAACAACTATGCGTATTCGGTGGCGCTCGTCCGGTGGTGTCAGGACAATGACGTGCCTTTCCTCTATGCCTCCTCGGCATCCGTGTACGGCGCGGGGCCCGTATTCCGCGAGGACCGCCGCCACGAATCGCCGCTCAATATCTACGGCTACTCGAAGTTCCTCTTTGACCAGCATGTGCGCCGGCTGCTGGCGGACCGCACTGCGCCCATCGTGGGTTTCCGGTATTTCAACGTGTACGGACCGCGCGAGCAGCACAAGGGCCGCATGGCTTCGGTCGCCTTTCACTTCGTGCAGCAATATCGTCGCGAAGGTCGGGTGAGACTGTTCGAGGGGAGTCACGGATATGCCGCGGGCGAGCAGCGCCGGGACTTCGTGTCGGTCGAGGATGTCGTGCGGGTCAACCTCGATTTCCTCGACCATTCCGAACGCAGCGGCATTTTCAATCTCGGCACCGGGAGTTCAGCCACGTTCAACGAGGTGGCGGTGGCGGCCGTCAATGCCTTGCGTGCTGCCGAAGGGCTGGCCCCCGAGCCGCTGTCCGCACTCGTCGACCGGAAGCTGATCGAGTACGTGCCGTTCCCGGCCGAACTCGCGGGCAAATACCAGAGCTTCACCGAGGCCGACATGGGCCAGCTCCGCGCCGCCGGGTACCGGAACGCCTTCCAGACGGTGGCGGAGGCCGTCCCGGCGTATGTGACTGCCTTGCTGCGGGACCCCGTCAACCATTAAGATTCGCCCCGCGTTGTTGCCGGCCTGCGGAGCGGCCCCGTCCGGGTCCGACCGCTTATCGATAGGGAGAGAAACCAATGAGACGCATCCTGCTGTTGCTGGCCACGCTGTTCGTTTCGGGTGTGGCGCTCGCCGCCGTTAACCTCAACACAGCGACCAAGGAGGAGCTCGACGCACTGCCTGGCATCGGACCCGTGAAGGCGCAGGCGATCATCGATTACCGCAAGCAAAACGGACCCTTCAAGACCCCCGAGGACGTGATGAAGGTGCGGGGCATCAAGGAAGGCGAGTTCGGCAAAATCAAGAACGAGATCAACGTCTCGGGCGGCAACACCGGCGTGACCGCGCCTGCCACCAAGGCTGCGTCCTCCCCGGCGGCATCGACGCGGACCGACACGAGCGCGCCGGCCGCGAAGGCTACGACCTCGTCGACGGCATCGACGCGCACCGACACGGGTGCAAAGGCCGAAGCACCGGCCCGGGCCGCAGCGGGCAAGTCGGACTCAACCAACGCCGCCGATACCAAAGCGGACAAGAGCGCGAGCTCCAAATCCGATACCGCGATGAAGGGCGACTCCAAGGGCGACAAGCCCGAGCGTGCTTCGCGCGCGAAGAAGTCGGACAGGGTGGCAGCTGCGGAGAAGGAAGCAGCCGACAAGGCCGATGCGAAGGCGGCCAAGTCGTCGAAATCTGGCTCCGAGAGCCCGACCAAGGCGAGCGGCAAGTCCGAATCCGCTGCGGAAAAGGCGAGTGCCAAGTCCGAATCCGCCGCGGAAAAGGCGGCGACCAAGGACGAAAAAGCAAAGCGCTGAAGTATTCGGCTCTACCGAAGAAACCCCGCTGCGGCGGGGTTTCTTTTTGCAACGGCTCGAGCTTCGTCGTGCTGACTGCCTCGTGCTCGCACGAACTGCGTAAATGCAATGTGAACGGGTGTGGGCGGCGCGCGGCCGAGAGGCATCGGCGCGCACGGCTCCGCTACAATGACGAATCCCCGTTTCCACATCAACGATGTTCCCATCGCTCGAATCGGCCGTCGGCAATACACCACTCGTGCGGCTGCAACGCATGGGCGGCGACGGTCCCAACGTGATCCTCGGCAAGCTCGAGGGCAACAATCCCGCAGGTAGCGTAAAGGATCGGCCGGTGCTGTCGATGATCCTCGACGCGGAGCGCCGAGGTATCATCAAGCCCGGCGACACGCTCATCGAGGCGACGTCCGGCAATACCGGCATCGCTCTTGCCATGATCGCGGCGGTGCGGGGCTACAAGCTGATTCTGCTGATGCCCGACAACCAGTCACTCGAGCGTCGGCAATCAGTGCGCGCCTATGGTGCCGAGCTCGTGCTGACGCCAAAAGAGCTCGGCATGGAGCGCTCGCGCGACCTGGCCGAGGAGATGGGCAAGGCGGGGCGAGGCATCATCCTCGATCAGTTCGCCAACGCCGCCAATCCGCTTGCGCACTATCACGGCACCGGGCCGGAGATCTGGCGCGACACCGATGGCACGATCACCCACTTCGTGTCGGCGATGGGCACCACCGGCACCATCATGGGCGTGTCGCGGTACCTCAAGGAGCAGAACCCGCGTGTCACGATCGTCGGCGCGCAACCTGCCGAAGGCTCGCAGATCGCCGGGATCCGCAAGTGGCCCGAAGCGTATCTGCCGAAGATCTTCGAGCCCGCACGCGTGGACCGCATCGAGCACGTCACCCAGATCGAAGCCGAGGAAACGACGCGACGGCTTGCTGCAGAGGAAGGCATCTTCGCCGGTGTGTCGTCCGGCGGCTCGTGCGCCGTGGCGCTTCGCGTCGCACGCGACATCCAGGATGCGGTAATCGTGTTCATCGTGTGTGATCGCGGCGATCGATACCTGTCGACCGGGGTATTCCCTGCCTGACGCTCGCGCCTCTGCGCTCGCGGCCCCATGACGCCGGTCCTCGTCTTCGATATCGAGACGATTCCCGACATTGCAGGATTGCGCCGTGTGCACGATGTACCCGCCGGCGTGGAAGACGATGGCGTTTTGCACTGGGCGGTGCAGCAACGTCGGGCGCAGAGCGGCAACGACTTTCTCGCACTCCAGTTCCAGCGGATCGTCGCCATCTCGTGCGCGTTGCGCGACGAATCGAGCTTTCGCGTGTGGTCGCTCGGCGACCTCGGCGATCCCGAGCCCGTTCTGATCCGTCGGTTCTTCGACGGGATCGACCGCTACACGCCCCAGCTCGTCTCCTGGAATGGAGGGGGATTCGATCTGCCGGTGCTGCACTACCGTGCCCTCGTCCACGGCATCTCGGCGGGACGTTACTGGGACTGGGGCGATCAGGACAAAGAGTTCCGCTACAACAACTATCTGAACCGCTATCACACACGACACCTGGACCTGATGGACGTGCTGTCCGCCTTCCAGCCGCGCGCAGCAGCGAGTCTGGATGCGATGGCGCGGTTGTGCGGTTTTCCCGGAAAGCTCGGGATGGACGGAAGTGCGGTACACGCCGCGGTGGCAGCGGGGGAGCTCGACTCCGTCCGGCGCTATTGCGAAACGGACGTCATGAACACGTATCTCCTGTTCCTGCGATTTCAGCTTCTTCGAGGCCTGCTCTCGCAGGACGAATACAAGACTGAAGTCGCGTTTGCGCGGGACAGGATCACAGCGACTGGCGCCGTGCACTGGGTCGAATTCGTCGCGGCGTGGGACAAGGCGTGATGCGGCGCGGCCCGGTAATGCAAGCCGCCGCCTTGGATCGCGCGGCGTATGGCTATTGATCAGCTTCGCAGGAATGGCACGGGGCTGAAGCGCCCGCCCAGCGCGGTGCGCGAGGGCACGTTCCACCACTGCTCCAGCACCGTCGCATACACGCTGCGAAACTCGAGTGCATGCGCGACGTTGCCGTTGCCGTCCAGCCGGCCGAGAGCAGGCGCTGCGCCGTACATGCCCCCTTTGACGGCCCCTCCGAGGGCGAAGTGGACGTTGGCGGTGCCATGGTCGGTGCCCTGAGACAGATTTTCCCTGGCACGTCGCCCGAATTCCGCATACGTGAGCACGAGCGTGTCATCCCACCGCTCGAGCTCCAGCATGGAAGAGCGCAGGGCGCTCAATCCTTCGGCAAGCTCGCGCAGGAGCCGCGCCTGCGTTGCCGGCTGGCCGCTATGGGTATCGAAGCCATTGAGCGTGACACGCACCACCGCCACACCCGCCGGATTGGCGACGACCTGAGCGGCGGTGCGGATCGCATTGCCGAAGCCCGTCTGCGGGAACGTTGTGCTGAACTCGCGCCGAGTGTTGAGATGCGCGGCCGCTTGCACGACATCCGCCTCGACCTTGAGGATGTGTGCCAGTGCGGGGTTGGTCGCATGCCCTTCCGGATGCGCAAGCCTCGCCTGACGCAAGAACTGCTCGGTGCTGGTGAGCGCGATGGCGCGCGTCGCACTGCCCGAGAGCGGCCCGAGGTCATTGGTGCCGATGATCACGCCGTCCGCGGCAAACGTTCGCGGCGTCGGCGTCGCAGCGAACGCCCTGGTAAGCCAACCCGCCTGCAGGTACGTTCCGCTGTCGGACGCGGTGTCCCAGATCTCGATCGAGCGAAAGTGGGAGAGGTTCGGCGTGTCATAGCCGACGCCCTGCAGGACAGCCATCTGACCCAGCTTCCAGGCAGGCAGCAGCGCTTCGAGCGACGGGTGCAGGCCGGCTTGATCGGTGAGCTGAAGCACCTGGTCGCGCGGTACGGCGAGCTTGGGGCGCAACTCATAGTACGTGGGGTCGGAGTACGGCACGAGCGTGTTGAGCCCATCGTTGCCGCCCTTCAACTCGATCAGGACGAGCAGCTTCTTGTACGGGGTGCTGGCAGGCGCTGCCCAGGCCGTGCTCGCACCCGGAAACGCGATTTCAACCGCCGCCGTCGCGGCAAGAGCCGCCCCGAGCTTCATGAAATCGCGTCGTCTGATCGTGGTGTTTGGCATCATTTGAGCTGATAGGCCGCGTCGAGCAGGACACTGCGCAGGAAGGTGAGCGAATCCGCATGCACATCGAGCGGCTGCTGCGGACTGGTCGTGAGAAGTAACCGTGCGGCAGCGGCGTTGCGTGAGCTTTCGGTGTCACCGCCGAATGACGTTGCCATCCAACGCGCGCTATCGAGCTGCAGGCTTCCCGTACCACGCTGGATCTCGGCGGCGATGCGCTGCGCGCGCGGCTTGTCGGTGGTCGTGCCGTTGGGTGACAGCACCTGTCGTGCCGCCAGCGACGCCTGGTTCGATGGAGCTTCAGCGCTCATCGCCGGCCCACTCATCGCGCCCGTATTGTCGTCACCGCGCGTGAGCCGCTCGATGAACTGCTTTCGCGCAAGCAGGGTGCTGGTGTTGATCCATGCTTCGCCGCCCGGCCAGCCCTTCACGTTCGGTGGTGAGAATAGGTTTTGTGACATGCCGGCGACAGCGAGCGCGAACGGGCGGGCCTCACGCGGTCTGAGATCGAGCTGCCGCAACGTGCCCACCACGAGCTCGACTGGCGATTTGATGAGTGCGCCGCGGTTCTCCGCCGCGTAGAAAGCTGGCGCCTGAAGAATCTCGCCCAGCGCGGTCCTGATGTCGTATTGCGAGTCGCGAAAGCGCGCTGCAATGCGCGAGATCTCGCGGGCATCCACCTGTGGTCCTACGAACTCCCGCCACAGCTTGGTGACCACGAACTCTGCCGTCTCCGGGCGCTTGAGCAGGAGGTCGAGGACGTCGTCGCCGTCGAAATTGCCCGTGCTCCCGAAAATGGTCTTGGGACCCGTATCGTGCAGCCTCGGGCGCATGATGAACCGTTCAGTTTCGCGATCGACGCTCCATCCGGTGAACGCGCGAGCGGCTTCCTTGACGTCCTGCTCCGTGTAATGACCTTCGCCGAGGGTGAAGAGCTCCATCACTTCGCGCGCGAAATTCTCGTTGGGGGCGCCGCGACGGTTCTGTGCCCCGTCCAGGTACACGATCATTGCCGGGTCACGCGCCATCGCATGCAGGAGCGTGGCGAAGTTGCCGAGCGCATTCGCGCGCAACGTCGCGTTTTGCCGTGCCATCAACCGGGTGAGACGAACCTTCGGCTGCGCAGAAACGAAATGGTTGTGCCAGAAGAGCGTCATGCGCTCGGTGAGCGGAGACGGTGTGACGAGCATCTCCTGGATCCACCATGCACGCAGCGCGACGCCTTCCTGCACCTGCTCGCGCACGAATGCCTTGCGCTCCTCGGCCGTGAGGTTCGGCCCACGCGGGGCCTGCGCCGCCGCATCGACGATCGCGCCCGGCAGCGGCGTAATCGCTTCGGCACGCCCGCCCGCGAGCAGGCGGCGTACGGCCTCTGCGCGCGGCAGCCCGGCATAAGCGCGAACGTCGGCCTCCGCGGGAGCGAAGCCCGTGCGCCCGAGAAGATGACGGGCGTCGTCATAGCCGAGAGCATCGCCACCCGCTGCCTGAACGGTCGTCATGGACAGCGATACGCAGGCGAGCACGATCGACATTCGCATCGCAAGCGCAAGAGCAAGGGCGCACAGTCTGGCGAACGTCATCGCGTGGTGTCCTTGGTCATCTCTCGATCGGCCGCGGAAACGCGAGCTCCCGCGGCCGTCAGGCTCAACGCGTCTGCGCGTCGTGCTTCTGCTTGTGGATGTCGCGGCTCGATCGGTTGAGGTCGCGATGCAGCTGCTTGCGTTCTTGCTTGGTCAGCTTGCCATCACGCTTGAATGCGCGCTCCTCGGCGCGAATGCCTCGCTGCTCGACCTTGAGATCCCGCGCCTCGCCTCTGGTCAGCTGGCCCGACGCAACGCCCTGCTCGATCCGCGCATTCTGATTTGCCTGACGCTCGTTGACGCCTGGATCGCGCGTGGCTGCCATTGCCGAGCTCGTGATCAGGCCGAGCGCCAAGACCGCGATCGTTGTTCTGTTCATGTTGTCTCCCGGATGTAGGTGGATGACGAACATCGTTCGCCACCACCACCAACGCCTCAGGATAACGGCTTGTTGACGTCGCGTGCGTTGCGGTGTGTAACAGGGCGTTACCGCGCACGCGCTCGCGCTACAGGGAGAGCGTTCCGCGCGCAATCTCGATGACTCGTCCGCCCACCCGTATTCGGCGATCCGCGCAGACCTCGAGCCGCAGACGACAGGGACGGCCAACGGCCACGCCCTGGGCGACGGTCAGATGCTGCGGCAATGGGGCGCCGGTCGCCAAGAGCCATCCGCCGAGATTGGCGCAGGCCGACCCGGTGCCGGGATCCTCGACGACCGCACCGTGCTTCGGAAAGAAAAATCTCGCGATCACGGCTTGTGGCGCATTCGGCGCGGCGTCCCGGGCCCACACATAGGCCATGGCGCGCTGCCCGTTGCTGGCGTGAGCGAGCAGGAGTTCGGGGCGCGGCGCCGCGCGACGCACCGAATCCGGGCTGGCGAGCGGAATGACCAGTTGTTCCGACCCCGTGTCCACCCATAAGGGAGCCGCTTCGGCCAGGTCATCCACGCTGAGACCGAGCATTGCGGCAAGCTCTCCACGCGACGCGGTGACAGGCCGGTGCCTGGGCGCATTCGCTTCGAGGGTCCATACGTCGCCCTCTGCGCTGACGGGAATGATGCCGGCCGGGAGCTCGAGGGTCAGCGCGTCCCCTGCGTTGTTGACAGAGCGCACCACGTGGGCGGTGCCGAGTGTCGGATGGCCGGCAAATGGCATCTCGAAAGTCGGGGTGAAAATCCGCACCTTCGCGCTCGCGCTCTGCGAGGGCAGCATGAAGGTGGTCTCGGAAAGATTGAACTGCAGTGCCAGCGCCTGCATGGTGCGATCGTCGAGACCACGCGCGTCCTCGAAGACGCAAAGCGGATTGCCGGCGAGCGTCGCCTCGGCAAACACGTTCACGAGTCGAAAGGCGTAGTCGGTCATCTCGACATTTACACGCAAAGGGCGTGCTCGGATGATTGTTCGTCTGCGATCAGCGCGCGGGCTAGCTCGCGATAGTGGTCGGCGTCGATGCGCGTGGGGGCCACGATCGTCGCATCGTCGCTGCGTGGGAAGTTGCGGGTGATCGAGCGGGCATACGTCAGATCGTAGTGCTCGGCAAGCAACGCGCGCACGAGCGCATCCCAATCACCGGCTTGCGCGGCGGTGATCCAGCGGCTGATCGTTTCCTGCCCCAGCAACGGGGTGAGCGGTGAGAGGCGCTGCGCGAGGTGCTCCGCATCATCGATAAAATGAGCATACTCCTCGCGCAACAGCTCGACGCGCAGCGACAGTGGAAGCTCGATGCGAACGCAGCGCGCTTCGCGCATCGCAGCGAGCAGTTCGGACGGAACCTGCAGGCCCCCGATGCGCGTGCTCTCCGATTCGACATACACCGGGCGGCTCGTGTCGAAGCATCGCATCGCCTCGAAGAGCAGGGTCTCGAACGCCTTCTGTGAGGGCTGCGGCGCGTCCGGCAGGTCGCCGAGCAGCGACCCCCGGTGCGCCGCGAGCTGCTCCAGGTCGAGCACCTGTGCCCCTTCGCTCGCCAGCGCCCACAGAAAACGGCTCTTGCCCGAGCCCGTTAACCCGCACACCACACGCAGGTCGAGTCGGGCGGGCAGCACCTGGAGCTCGGTACGCACATGGCGACGAAACGCCCGGTAACCGCCCTGAAGCTGCACGGCATGCCAGCCGATCTCGTTCAGCACATGCGTCAGCGCGCCACTGCGCTTGCCGCCCCGCCAGCAATACACGAGGGGCGACCACTCGCGCGGTCTGTCTGCGAAGGCGCTCTCCAGGAGCTGCGCGACGTTGCGGGAGACGATCGCGGCGCCCATGCGCTTGGCAACGAACGCACCTTCACGCGCATGCAGAGTGCCGACCGACGCCCGCTCCGCATCCGAGAGCACGGGATGGCTGAGTGCACCCGGCAGATGATCCTCCGCGTACTCCGAAGGGCTGCGGACGTCGATGCGCTCAGGATATCGATCGAGTGCCTCGACGGTGATCAGGTGCCCGTGCGGAATCAAGCGCGCTTTTCCAGCAGGCCCTTGAGTGCAGGCCACAGGTTTTCGAGCAGGCGGGGTTGCGCGCTGACGGTCGGGTGAATGCGATCAGGCTGAAACCATTCGCCCGTTTCGGCGAAGCCCTCGAAGAAGAACGGCACCAGCGTCGCTGCGTTTTTGTGCGCGACATCCGCGTATGCCGCTGCGAACTGCTGGGTGTAGGCGGGGCCGTAGTTGGGTGGCATGCGCATGCCGACGAGCAGGACGCGCGCACCGGCCTTGCGAGCCATGCCCACCATCGCGTCGAGATTGTCGCGCATGACTTTGACATCACCTCCGCGCAATCCATCGTTGCCGCCGAGCTCGATCACCACAACCGCTGGATGATGCTCCCGCAGGAGCGCGGGCAGTCGCGAACGTCCCCCGGCGGTGGTGTCGCCGCTGATGCTCGCGTTGACCACATCGAAGCGGTATCCCTGATCCCGTAAGCGGTCCCTGAGGAGCCGCGCCCAGCCACGGTCGGGGGCGAGGCCGTAGCCGGCGGAGATCGAATCGCCGACGATCAGGATCACCGGGGCCGCCGCTTGCGCGGGCACCGGGAGCGTGTGCGCGAGCGCGAGCAGAGTCATGGCGGCGAGGGTGGCGAAACGCGCGGCAGTGCGGGTCAGATAGCGATGCATGGACAGGTCCGGATTGTAGAAGGCAGGCAGGTCGGCTGGTGAGGCAGCGTAAAATCCTAAGAGCCGGACCATGAGCGCCGGCGTTCGTTCCGTCTGCGATCCACCTCGGCGCTTCCCCGCAGCCGTCCTCGCCACTTCTGCGACTGCGACAATTTCCGACATGTCCGACCCGATACTCAGCGCGCGTGCGCTCAGCAAGACCGTGCTGAGCGGCGAGGATCCGCTCACGATTCTCGATGCCGTGAGCTTTACCGTGGCCGAGGGAGAATCGGTCGCGATCGTCGGGGCGTCGGGCTCGGGGAAGACGACCCTGCTATCGCTTCTCGCCGGGCTGGACAGCCCGTCGTCCGGAGAGATCGTTCTCGCCGGCGAAGTATTGTCGAGTCTCGACGAAGACGCGCGTGCCGCCCTGCGCCAGCGCTGCCTTGGCTTCGTGTTCCAATCGTTTCAGCTCCTGCCCGCATTGACAGCCCTCGAGAACGTCATGCTGCCGCTGGAGCTTGCGGGAGCGGCGGACGCTTCGGAGCGCGCCCGGGAATGGCTTGCGCGCGTCGGCCTCGGTCCGCGGGTGCGGCACTACCCACGACAGCTCTCAGGGGGTGAGCAGCAGCGCGTCGCCATCGCCCGTGCATTCGCGAGCGAGCCCCGCCTGCTGATGGCCGATGAGCCCACCGGCAACCTCGACGCGGCAACGGGCGCCGAGATCGCCGATCTCATGTTTCGCCTCAATGTCGAGAATCAGACCACGCTCCTTCTCGTCACGCACGATCAAGAGCTTGCGCGACGCTGCTCGCGACGTGTTTCGCTGGCGAGCGGACGCGTGGTGAGCGACGAGCCGGTGATGAGTCGCGAAGGCACGGGTCAATCCTGAACATGAAGACGATCCGTCTCGCCTTTCGCATGCTGGCACGCGACTGGCGCGCGGGCGAGCTCAACGTGCTCCTCGCGGCGTTGGTGCTCGCGGTCATGAGCATCGGCACGGTGGGTCTTTTCGCCGATCGCGTCAAAGGCGCGCTGACCCGCGAAGCGAATCTCCTGCTGGGTGCTGACGTGCTCATCTCGGCGGATCGACCGTTGCCGGACGAGTATGCGCAGGAAGCGCTCGCCCGGGGACTTGTGGTGTCACCCGCGGTCAAGTTCCTGAGCATGGTGCAGCGCCTCGATGCTGCACGTGGCGCACAGGGGGACTCGAGCGTGGTGCAACCAAGGACGCTCCTCGCCGACGTGAAGGCCGTTCGCGCGCCTTATCCATTACGCGGTCAGATCGACATCAGCGACGGCCAGACGACCGGCACGGTGCGCCCGGGAACAGTGCCGTCCTCCGGCGAGGTGTGGCCCGATACGCGGCTCGCGAGCCGCCTTGGGCTCGGTGTCGGTGATCGGCTGACGCTTGGCGACATGACCTTCAGGGTGGGAGCGATCGTGCAGCAGGAGCCCGAGATTGCATCGGGGATGCTTGCCATCGGACCGCGCCTGCTCATGAACATGGAGGACGTGCCGGCGACCCACCTTCTGCAGCCCGGCAATCGCGCGGTCTATCGGCTCTACGTGGCGCAACGCAGCTCGGCCGATGCGCTCGCGAAGTACATCGACTGGACGACGGTGCGGCTTGCTGCCGGTCAGCGTATGGAGAATATTCGCGACCTGCGCCCCGAGGTGCGCCAGACGCTGGAGCGCGCGGAGAAATTCCTCGGCTTGTCGTCGCTCGTGGCTGTCACGCTCGCCGCAGTGGCTGTGGCGCTCGGCGCGTCGCGCTATCTTCGGCGTCACCTGGACACTGCGGCCATCCTGCGGTGCCTCGGCGCGTCGCGACGCCGCGTGCTGCTCATGTTCGTGCTGCAGTTCGCGACCTTCGGTGCAGTCGCAGGGGTGATCGGACTCGCACTGGCCGGCGTCGGCCAGCAACTGCTCGTGCTGTTGCTCGCCTCGCTGTCTGCGACCGAGCTTCCGTGGCCCAGCATCACGCCGGCGCTTGGCGCGTTTGCGGCAGGGCTCGCACTGCTCTTCGGGTTTGCACTGCCGCCTCTGCTGGCGCTTGCGGGTGCGCCGCCGGTGCGGGTATTGCGGCGCGATCTGCCGCGGCCGCGGGTCGGCGGCGTTTTGGCGTACGTGCTCGGGGCCGTCACGATCGCAGGCCTCATCGCATGGCAGGCGCAGGATGCAAAAACCGCAGTGATCATGATCGCCGCCATGGCAGGGCTCGTGGGTGCGACGGCCGTTTCTGCTTGGATGGTCATCGTGCTGCTGAGGCGATTGCCACAACGCGGCGTCACCTGGCGCTTCGGGCTTGCGAATCTGCGTCGGCGACCGCTCGCCTCGAGCCTGCAGGTGGGCGCCCTGTCGCTCGGCATCATGGCGCTGCTGCTGCTCACGGCCGTTCGCGGCGATCTCATCCGCAACTGGAAAGCGAGCCTGCCGCCTGACGCACCCAATCACTTCATGATCAACATCCTGCCCGAACAGGTGAGCGGGGTTCGCGGCGCGCTCGAAGCTGCGACGCACAGTGCCGTGACGTTGTACCCGATGGTGCGCGGCCGGCTTGTCGCCATCAACGACCAGCCGCTCGACATGGCAAAGTATCAGGAGCAGCGCGCGCGGCGTCTTGCCGAACGCGAATTCAACCTTTCGTGGGTGGCGGAGTTACCAACCGGAAACCACATCGTTGGCGGCGAATGGTGGAACGATGCCCAGGCGCGCAACGGGCTTTCGATGGAGCAAGGCATCGCCCAAACACTCGGGTTGAAACTCGGTGACAACCTGACCTGGGACATTGCCGGAAGCCGTATCTCCGCGCGGGTCACCAGCCTTCGCAAGGTGGACTGGGACACCTTCCGCCCGAACTTCTTCACGCTCTTTCCGCCTGGTGTGCTCGATGCTATGCCGCAAACTTACATCGGAGCTGCACGGCTACCGGAAAGCGCACTGAGCGCCGGCTGGCTCACCGGCTTGCTGCAGAGGTTTCCGAACGTTCTCGCCATCGATGTCGGCGAAGTGATCCGGCAGGTGCAGACCATCATGGATCAGGTCGCGCGCGCCGTTGAATTCGTGTTCATGTTCACCTTGATCGGCGGGCTCCTGGTGCTGCAGGCTGCGATTGCCGCTACCCAGGACGAGCGCCAGCGCGATGCCGCGGTGCTGCGTACGCTCGGCGCATCGACGGCGCAGCTCACGTCGGCCCAGCTCGCTGAATTCGGTCTCCTCGGGGCTCTTTCCGGGCTCCTCGCCGCTGCGGGCGCGACAATCACGGGCTATGTGCTCGCCGATCGCGTGTTCCAGATTCCGTACACGGCCAATGTGAACCTCTGGCTCATTGGCGTGTTGGGCGGCACGGCGTGCGTGACGCTGGCGGGTTGGCTCGGGACGCGCCGGACCTTGCGTGTGCCGCCCTTGATGGTCTTGCGGCAGCTCGGTTGAGTGCGTGAAGTGGGTGCGCTCGGGCACGCTACCGAGCGTCTCCCGATCACCGGCCGGCGAGCATCGCCTCGCGTGACAGGAGTCTGGCCAGCGCCAGCAGGGCGATGAACGTCAGAAGGAGCGGCGCTGCATACGATTGCGCGAGCTCCAGCCCCGGGAGAGCTTCGCCGCGCAGCGCACGACCGAGCAAGGAGTATTGGCTGGCGATCGGCACGAACGACAGCCATCGCGGTTCCCGACTCTGCATCATGAGCTGCACGATGGGCACGACCGACACCGCGAAGATCACGACCGAGCTGTTCGATTGCGCTTCCTTGAAAGTGCGGCCCCGACCCCCGACGTACAGCAGCACCGCGGGCATCAGAAGCGCGAGCGGCAGCAGGATCACCAGAAAACGGCCGAGCTCCGCCGTCCCGAACAGGAAGGGCACGCCCACCGACGGCACCGGACCGAAGCGAAGCGTGAGATAGAAGCCGGCAAGCGTTACGATGACCACCGCCGCGGTCAAGGTCACTACCGCGAGCCATTTGCCTGTCGCGAGCTCCGTCGATCGGACGGGGGTGATCAGCAGAGGCTCGAGCGACTGCCGCTCGCGCTCGCCCGCCGTCGTGTCGATTGCGGCTGCCATGCCGCCCATGACGCAGGCGAAGAGGCCGTAATACGCAATCATGAAAAGGATGAGCGAGCCCGAGCTCTGTGGCGTTGCGAGGTCATGCGCCTCGACCTGGAGCGGATTCGCGACTTGCGGTGCGATGCCGCGCAACAGCAGACGTCCCTGTCCCCAGTCCCGGTTGTAAAGGCGCAGCAGCGATTCGATCTGCTCGATGGGCACGCGTGCGCGATCACGCGAGCGGTCATACACGAGGCGGACGATGCCCGCCTTGCCTTTGGCGACATCGGTCGCAAAGCTGTCGGCGATCACCAGCACGACGTCGAGTTCACCGTCACGAATTCGCGCCTCGAAGTCGGCGGGCGCGCCGACGATCTCCACCTGCTGCCGTTGCAGGAACGAGATGACAGCGGGCGCATGTTCGGCCGCAACCACAGGCAGGCGCAGCACGCGTGCGCGATCGGCCTGACCCGCCACGAATTGCATCACCAGCATGAGGAGGAGCGGCCCGGCGGCAACCGCGGTGACGAGCATCACGATGAGCGTACGTCGATCGCGCACGCTGTCAACGATCTCCTTGCGGAACACGGCCACGACGCGTGACATCGCTCCGTTCATGCAGCGAGACCCTCGCCGGAGCCGAGCAGGCGAATGAACGCTTCCTCGAGGCTCGTCGCGCGTGTTGCGCGCACGAGCTCCGCGGCCGATCCGCTCGCCACGACGCGCCCCTGGCCCAGGATGACGATGCGGTCGCACAACGCACTCACCTCCTGCATCACGTGCGAGGAGAAGAGGATGCATTTGCCGGCGTTGCGCAAGCCGAGCAGGAGTTCGCGCAGTGCCCGCGTGCTCATGATGTCGAGACCATTGGTCGGCTCATCGAGCAGCAGCGTGTGCGGGTCGTGCACCAGCGCACGCGCGATGGCGACCTTCATCCGCTCGCCCTGCGAGAATCCCTGCGCGCGCCGGTCGGCGAGTGGCTGGATGCCCAGTCCGTCGATGAGCGACTGGACGCGCTGCGCGAGCGTGTCGCCGCCAAGGCCATGCAGCGCACCGTAGTAGGCGATGTTTTCGCG
Source organism: Pseudomonadota bacterium (assembly GCA_030946875.1). Classification (GTDB taxonomy): domain Bacteria; phylum Pseudomonadota; class Gammaproteobacteria; order Burkholderiales; family Casimicrobiaceae; genus CAIWHR01. Next base: position 31,908 of record JALYXY010000153.1, read on the forward strand.
GGCGGTCAGTCGGGGGTACAGTCCCCGCGCATCCGACAGGACACCGATGCGGCTGCGCACGGCGTGACGGTCAGCAGCAACGTCCAGCCCGTCGATCGTGGCAGTGCCCGAAGTCGGCGTCACGAGCGTGGCGAGCATGCGCAGCAACGTCGTCTTGCCCGCGCCATTGGGTCCCAGCAACCCGGTGATTTCACCATCGGGTGCGGTGAACGTGACGCCATCCACCGCGCGTACGGCAGACTTGCCGGCAAATGTCTTGGCGAGATCGTTGATCGTGATCACGGGCGTGGCGCGAGACGGTCGGGCCAGAACAAGGGTCGCGTGCTCTGCTCCAGATGGCGCACGCACGGTTCAGGGAGCTTGCCGAAGCTCGGGTCGTCGACGAACGCAGCGATGAGCCGCGGTGCGCATGCATGCGGCGACACGTTGTGCCCATACCCCGGTGCGACGATGTGCCGGCTGTTGCGCAGTGTCTTTGCCACTTCGGCCGCGTAGGCAGGTGGTGTCACAGGATCGAGTCCGCCGGAAAGCAGGAGCGTCGGTATGTCGCTGGTGAGAGCGGTGGCGGCATCCGGAGGCGCGGTTCCGCGCGGCCACGAATCGCACACGGCGAGGCCGCTTTGGGCGAGGCCCCGCGCCGGAATGTCCGCGAGCTTCGCGTCGCGTTCGGCGGGTGTGATGCGCGGCACGTCTTCGGCGCACGTCACCGAGTAGTAGAGGGCGCTATTCACCTGATCGTTCAGGCCCGAGGTCATGGCGGCTGCGGCTGCGTACAACGGCCCGAAGTCACCGTCGGCTGCGAGCCGTGTGGCCTCGGGAAGCAGGCTCGCGAACTCCGGCAGGTAAACGAGCGCCTGGAATGCGGCGACCACGTGCGCGAGCGTCATGCGCACGGTACGTGCCTCTCCCGTGCGCGGATCGGTGACCGTGAGCTCGCGACCGCCTGCAAGGCGCTCGTCGATCGCATCGATCAGCGCCTTGTAGCCCGCATGGCGCTCGCGGCAACTCGGGCTTTGCGTACACGCCTCGAACGCGGCCCTGATCGCGGCTTCCCGCGTCGGCCATACATCGAGCGGCACCTTGAGCGACGGCGAAGCCACGCCGTCGAGCACCATGCTGCGCACCCGCTGCGGAAATTTGCGCGCGTACTCGAGCGCTGCGCGCGTCCCGTATGAACCTCCCCAGAGGTTGAGCCGCTCGTAAGCAAGCGCCGCACGTACCGCGTCGATGTCGGCGATCCACGCTGCGGTGGTGTACTGCCCTGCGTCGACCCCGCGCGCTGCGAGCTCCTTCGCGCATTGCTGCGCCCGTGGCACCGGATCGAGCTCCAGGGTCGCTTCGATGCTGTCGGTGGGCTCGAATGCGGGACAGCTCAAGGGCGACGATCGCCCGGTTCCACGCTGATCGATGAGGACGATGTCGCGATACCGGCGTACACCCGTGAGCTGCGCCGCCAGGGGCCCGAGATAGCTCGCCGCCTGACCCGGACCGCCCGCGAGCAGCACCAGGGGGTCGGGCAGCGGAGTGAGCGTATTCGCGGGCAGGATCGCGAACGCGACGGTGATATTTCGGCCCTGCGGCTTGTCCCGGTTCTCGGGTACCTCGATCGAGCCGCATCGCACGCTCTGCACGAGCTTGGGCAGCGTGCATTCGTGAGTCGCGGCAATACGGGTTTTTGCCGGATCGGTGCCGCTGCAGCCGATGAGTGTAACGGCAAGCACGAGGGTGGTCAGTCGCTGCATCTGCTGCAACGCTCGCCACGAGGTCGCTACACGGGTCATCGCGCGGGCATCGTAGCAAAGTGGGTCGAGGCACGCGCTCATTCGCGTGGTTCGGGCCGTATACTCGATCGCATCTGTCGCGGAGATGCGACATCGCAGGACGACCATGACCACCTGGCAGCTCGAACCCGGCATCGTCACCGACCTTGCCGATCGCCTGACCTATTCCGGCTATCTGCGTCTCGATCGCCTGCTGTCTGCGCAGGAGCCGTTGTCCGGACGCGACGGCGCGCCGGTGCGCCACGACGAGATGCTGTTCATCATCCAGCACCAGACGTCGGAGCTCTGGATGAAGCTCATGATCCACGAGCTCAAGGCCGCGATCGCCTTCGTGCGCGAGGATCGTCTCGAGCCGTGCTTCAAGATTCTCGCGCGGGTGAAGCTCATTCAGAAGCAGCTGTTCGAGCAGTGGGGTGTGCTCGAAACGCTGACGCCCTCTGAATACGAGCAGTTTCGTCCCGGCCTTGGAGCAGCATCGGGATTTCAGTCGCCGCAATATCGCGCACTGGAGTTCCTGCTCGGCAACAAGCGTGCGGCGTTGGCCGATGTGTTCAAGCACGACGCCGTCGTTCATGCCGAGCTCGTCTCGTTGCTCGAGGCACCGAGCCTCTACGACGAATACCTGCGACACCTCGCGCGCCGCGGCCTGGCCGTTCCGCCCTCTGCGGTCGAGCGTGACTGGACGCAGCCGTACGTGCGCAACGCGGAGCTCGTGGAGACGTTTCGCGTCATCTACGAGGATCCGGAGCATTGGTGGGATGCTTACGAGATGGCGGAGAAGCTCGTCGACGTTGAGGAGTGGTTCCAGCTCTGGCGCTTTCGGCACATGAAAACGGTCGAGCGCATCATCGGGCACAAGACCGGCACGGCAGGCTCTTCAGGTGTGGCGTTCCTCCGCAAGGCGCTCGATCATCAGTTCTTTCCGGAGCTCATCGACGTGCGCACCGCGATCGGCACTCGATGATGCCGGCGAGCACTGCGCAACGCATCGAATCGGCGGTAAAGGCCCTCGGTGATGGACCGCTCTGCGAGGAAGGCATCGCCGAGCACGTGCGTCCGCTGTTCTCGCGTGTTGCCAGCGAGCGCCCGCGACGCATCTATCTTGCGAACCACTCCCTCGGACGGCCGCTCGATGCGGTCACGTCCGACGTGCACGAGGCGCTCGCTTGCTGGTACGCAGAGCTCGGTGGGGCGTGGGCCGCGTGGCGTGAAGAGGGGGAAGCGTATCGGCGGCGTCTTGCCCGGCTTCTCGGCGTATTGCGCGTGGACAGTGTCATTCCCAAGACGAGTGCGGGTCAGGGACTTCGCGCCGTGCTCAATACCTGGGACAAGAGAATCACGGTGGTCGCCACGCGGGGCGAATTCGATTCCATCGACGTGATCCTGCGCGAGTACGCACACCGCGGGCGCATCACACTCCGCTACGTCGACGCTCGCGTGGATGGCACCTTCGCCCATGCCGACATCGAGCGTGCTGTCGAAGCCGGAGCCGATCTGGTCGTGATCTCACCCGTGATGTTCCAGACCGGCCAGCGGCTGCTCGACCTCGACTCGCTGGTGGCCACTGCCCATCGCCACAACGCGATGGTGCTCCTCGACGTGTATCACGCCCTCGGCGCCTTACCTCTCGATATCGACCAGCTCGACGCGGATTTTGCCGTCGGCGGCAGCTACAAGTATCTGCGTGGAGGTCCAGGCGCGTGCTTTCTGTACGTACATCCACGGCACCTGGACGCGGGTTTGCGCACGCTCGACATCGGCTGGTTCGCGAAAGACACCGTATTCGACTACGCGCGCCCCGATCCGCCGCGTTACGCGCCCGGCGGTGATGCGTGGCTCGAATCCACGCCCGCCATCCTTCCGCTGTACCAGGCGCGCGCCGGCCAGATCCTGGCCCTGGCGATCGGGGTCGAACGCAGCCGCGCGTACAACCTGCAGCACCAGCGCGAGCTCGTCGCCGAGCTCCGCGAGCACGGCATCCAGGCGCGCGGGGGTGGCGAAGATCACGGCGCGTTCGTCGTGGTACGCGATTCTCGGGTCAAGGAGTGGGTCGGCGTCCTTGCTTCCGAAAACGTGGTCGTGGACGCCCGAGGTGACTGGCTGCGGCTGTGCCCGGACCTTCTGACGACTTGGGACGAACTCGTTGTCGCGGCGCGCTGCCTGGGCCGCGCGGCGCAAGCGGTCAGGCGTGACCGAGGATGAAGCGCACGAGCACGAGGAGGCTTGCGACCAGCGTGGCGGCGACCACGAAGCCGATGATGATCACCTTCTGGGGCTTGATCGTGACCGCATCGCGCTGCATGGCAGTGCCCTTGCGGATGCCCAGAAAGCTCCAGAACACCGCCCCAGCCACCTGAAGCAGGGTTGCGTCGGGGCGAGGCTCGGGTGCGGGCGCGGCCGGGGATGAGGGCGGAGGTTTGCTCGACATGGAACAGGGGCCGGAAGGTCTTCCATCATAGCAGCGGCGGTCGCGGCATCCGGCAGGTGAGCCGCTTGAAAACGCAGCCTCGATGCCCCATCTCCTGTCGTGTTGCGGACGGAGGAAACGATGCGATTCGACAAGCTCACGACCAAATTCCAGCAGGCGCTCGCCGAGGCCCAGAGCATGGCGCTCGGCAACGACAATGGCTTCATCGAGCCACAGCATCTGCTGCTCGCGCTCGTCGATCAGGAAGATGGCGGCACGTCGTCGTTGCTGTCGCGTGCGGGAGTTGCGGTGCCGCGGCTCAAATCGGCGCTCAATCAGTCGGTGGCCCGGCTTCCCAAGGTCGAAGGGCAGGGGGGCGAGATCGGCATTTCACGCGAGCTCAACAATCTCCTCAACCTCACCGACAAGGAAGCCAACAAGCGTGGTGACCAGTTCATCGCCAGCGAGCTCTTTCTGCTTGCGCTCACCGACGACAAAGGTGAGGCGGGTCGATTGCTCAAGGAGCAGGGCCTCAACCGCAAGGCGCTCGAGGCCGCCATCGACGCGGTGCGCGGCGGAGGCAATGTCGAGTCGCAGGAAGCGGAAGGTCAACGCGAGGCCCTCAAGAAGTACACCATCGATCTCACCGAGCGTGCACGCGAAGGCAAGCTCGACCCGGTGATCGGCCGCGACGACGAGATCCGCCGCACGATCCAGATCCTGCAGCGGCGCACCAAGAACAACCCCGTGCTGATCGGGGAGCCCGGCGTCGGCAAGACCGCGATCGTCGAAGGCCTCGCGCAGCGCATCGTCAACGGTGAGGTGCCCGAGACGCTCAAGAACAAGCGCGTGCTGTCGCTCGACATGGCGATGATGCTCGCCGGCGCCAAGTATCGCGGCGAGTTCGAGGAGCGCCTGAAAGCCGTGCTCAAGGACATCGCCGCTGACCAGGGGCGCACGATCGTCTTCATCGACGAGTTGCACACGATGGTGGGGGCCGGCAAGGCCGAAGGCGCGATGGACGCCGGCAACATGCTGAAGCCCGCACTCGCCCGTGGCGATCTGCATTGCGTGGGCGCGACCACGCTCGACGAGTATCGCAAGTACATCGAGAAGGATGCCGCGCTGGAGCGCAGGTTCCAGAAGGTGCTTGTTGACGAGCCTTCCGTCGAAGCCACCATCGCAATCCTGCGCGGCCTGCAGGAACGCTATGAAATCCATCACGGCGTGGACATCACCGATCCGGCCATCGTTGCTGCGGCAGAGCTTTCGCACCGCTACATCACCGACCGTTTCCTTCCCGACAAGGCCATCGACCTCATCGACGAAGCCGGCGCACGCATCAAGATGGAGATCGACTCCAAGCCGGAGGTGATGGACCGGCTCGATCGCCGCCTCATCCAGCTGAAGATCGAGCGCGAAGCGGTGAAGAAGGAAACCGATGAAGCGTCACGCAAGCGGCTCGACCTGATCGAGCAGGAGATCACGCGGCTCGAGAAGGAGTATGCCGATCTCGACGAGGTGTGGCAGGCCGAGAAGGCGATGGTGCAGGGCACGCAGCACATCAAAGAAGAGATCGACGGCATCAAGCTGCAGATGGAGGAAGCGCGACGCAAGGGCGACTGGCAGAAGATGTCCGAGCTGCAGTATGGTCAGCTGCCGCAGCTCGAGGCGCAGCTCAAGAAGGCCGACGCTTCGCAGGACGCCGAGCAGGCCCAGCGCTTCCGACTCGTGCGCACGCAGGTGGGTGCGGAGGAGATCGCCGAAGTAGTCTCGCGCGCGACTGGAATCCCGGTCTCGAAGATGATGCAGGGTGAACGCGACAAGCTCCTGCACATGGAGGATGCGTTGCACAAGCGCGTCATCGGGCAGGACGAGGCGGTGCGACTCGTGTCGGATGCGATCCGCCGTTCGCGCTCCGGGCTCGCGGATCCCGATCGGCCGTACGGCTCGTTCTTGTTCCTCGGGCCGACCGGTGTCGGCAAGACGGAGCTGTGCAAGGCGCTCGCCGAATTCCTGTTCGACTCCGAGCAGCACCTCATTCGCGTCGACATGTCAGAGTTCCAGGAGCGGCATTCGGTCGCGCGATTGATCGGCGCGCCGCCGGGCTATGTCGGGTATGAGGAAGGTGGCTATCTGACGGAGCTCGTCAGGCGCAAGCCGTACAGCGTGATCCTGCTCGATGAAGTGGAGAAGGCGCATCCCGACGTGTTCAACGTGCTGCTGCAGGTGCTCGACGATGGACGGATGACGGACGGCCAGGGCCGTACCGTCGACTTCAAGAACACGGTGATCGTGATGACGTCTAACCTCGGGTCGCACAAGATCCAGCAGATGACGGATCAGGACGAAGAGCAGGCGCTGATCAAGATCGCGGTTCTGGCGGAGGTGAAGAGTCATTTCCGGCCGGAGTTCGTGAACCGCATCGACGAGATCGTGGTGTTCCATCCGCTCGGACAGGGTCAGATCGCCAACATCGCACGCATTCAGCTGCGCTATCTCGAGCAGCGGCTTGCGAAGATGGGCATCCACATCCATTTTTCGGACGCGGCGCTCGAGTCAGTCGCGCAAGCAGGCTTCGATCCCGTGTATGGTGCGCGGCCCTTGAAGCGTGCCATCCAGCAGGAGATCGAGAATCCGCTGGCCAAGGACATTCTTTCCGGCAAGTTCGGTCCGGGAGACACGGTGAAGGTGGCGGCCACGGGCGGCGGGATCGGGTTCGCAAAGGCCTGATGGCCGGTGCAGGCACGCAGGAGCGCGCTGCCATGTCGGCGCGCGCTCTTCGCCTTGTCCAGAGCATCCGCTCAGACGCGATTCCCGGAGCCATGCATGCACAGTCATTCGAGTGAGCCATCACTATGGGTGAGCCGCTTCGCCCACCTGGTACGCGCCTCGGGTTCAGTCCTCGACGTGGCGTGCGGATCCGGACGTCATGCGCGGTTCTTCGCGAATCGTGGCTGCCAGGTGACAGCCGTCGATCGTGACGCAGCGCTCGTTGCCGGGTTGAGCGGCGTCGAGCGCGTCGTGCCGGTGACGTCGGACCTCGAGAACGCGCCGTGGCCGTTTGCCGAGCAGCAGTTCGACGCGATCGTGGTCGTGAACTACCTGCATCGTCCGCTGTGGCGCCATCTCACGGGCGCTCTGGCCAGTGATGGGGTGCTCCTCTACGAGACGTTCGCGGTCGGCAACGAAGCCTTCGGCAAGCCGTCGAGCCCGCGCTTCCTGCTGACGCCGGCCGAGCTCGTCGACGTGTTCGCGCCCGTGCTCACCATTGTTGCGTTCGAGCAGGGCGAGGTGGCGCTGGGTGAGCGCCACGCCGTGGTCCAGCGTGTCGCCGCCGTGGGGCCCGGCCGCACGTGGCCGCCCTGCTTGCAGGACGCCACATGACATACCGGGCAATCGCCACAACGCCCAGACGGCAGTGCAAAGAAAACGCCCCGCAACACTCGCGGGGCTTTCTTGTAGCAGTGTGACCGGATCAGCGCCGGCGTAGGCGCCACGTGGCGGCCATCGCGAGCATCAGACCGAGAAGGATGATCGCCCACTCGGACAGCGTCGGGATGGTGCGCGGTGGCAGGACGGGCGGGGGCACGCCGCCGCCGGTGTCCTGGCGCTGCG